>CAZBRH010000024.1:5086-8952 GCA_964494245.1 uncultured Planctomycetota bacterium
AGCATGATGGATGCGAGGTCGGCGGTCGCGCCCGTCGCGTAGATGTTCCCATTGAACCCGTTGTTGTGAAGAAGAGGCAGCCGGCCGGAGTGGTCGATATGGGCGTGCGAGAGAACGACCGAGTGGAGTTCAGGGGGCGGCACGGGGAAGCAGCAGTTTTTCTCGGCGGCTTCGCGGCGGTGGCCCTGGAACATTCCGCAGTCGATGGCAAGCCGGCCCGACGGCGTTTCCAGAAGGTGCATCGAGCCGGTCACCTCGCCGGCGCCGCCCACAAACTTCAACTTCACGCCTCTGCCTCCTCTACCTCGCCGCCGTCGTCCTCCTCGTTCTCGTCATCCTCCTCGCCCGCGTCTTCGTCCTCCTCGTCCTCGTCCTCGTCGTCGTAGTCGGGATACTGCGGTGGCGAGGGATTGTTCTTCTCAAGGATGCGGGGATACTCGCCCTCTTCGGGTTCCGCGTCCGTCTGTTCGACGATGATCTCATGCCACCACTCGTCGCCGAAGTCGAAGAGGTAATAAAACTTCCGGCGCCGTCCGAGGCCGAGAGAGGCGAGCCGGGTCTTCCGTGCATTCTTGAGCTGCTCGTTGCCAAAGAATGCGGCCAGCGGATCGAACTCCTCGGCGCTTTGAGGGCATGCGTATTCGACGGCGTCGCGGAGTGCCGCCCGGAAGTTCCGGCTCCCCGGCGGCGGGACGTAAAACGAGTAAAGGTGTTCCTCCTCGCGGTCAAACGCATCGTAAATCGCCAAGTGCAGGTGCTGAAGCGTTTGATTCCCGCGGATCGCAATCCGCCGCCAAATGCTCTTGTCCGTCTGCAACGCAACCTTCAACACAAATACCCTGCCAGTCATTGCGTCCTCCTTTGCATCATAGAAAAAATGGCCACCAACCTTATTCCCGCCGCAGTGGCTTCACTTTCAGCGCCATATCGTTGCGGAACGCGGGCAACCGAACGCTCAGCGTTCCGGTCGTCACGGACTCCGAACGCCGGCCCGCGACCTTGCCGCGATACGTGTCCCAGAACTCGACTTCGTAGTTGCCGGGCGTCAGGCCGTCGAGCGACACGGCAAGGCCGTCGAGTTCGGCCTGCTGTGCCGGGTCGGGCATTTCGACGGCGGCGCGGACGTCGTAGACCCAGACGTAGGCGGATCGGCGGTCGCGGAGGACAAGCGCCGCCGCCCAGCGCGCGGCTTCGGGCGGGCCTGTGACGGGGGCTCGGGCGGTTTCGAGCCCTCGGTTGCGGCGGTCCTCACCGCGAGCGTATTCGGCCAAAGCGGCGTAATGGCCATACTTGTTGTGGCGGTCGATGAACATGAACCACCAAAGGAGCGGGGTGCCGGCATGGTTCATCATGTAGGCAGACCAGATGCCCGCGTGGAGGTCGGCTTCCATGCGGCGAAGCCGCTCGGCGGGGGCGAGGTCGCCGAACGCCAACGGGTCCCCGCCGTATTCGGTGACGAGAATGGGCTTGCCGTAGGCCGAGAGCGCCCGGTCGGTTCCGTAGAGCGTCTGGACGATGCTGCCCCCTGTCCGGTAGGCGTCGAGCGTGATGTAGTCGATGCCGGGGAGGGAGACAATCTGTTCCTGCACGCGGCGGAAGTCGCCGGAGTAGTGGGTGGTGAGGAGATGGCGACGTCCGTCGAGTTGCCGGATGAACTCGGTGATGTTGCGGTGCCAATCGACCTTCCAGACGAGGAATTCGGGGTCGTTATGTTCGGCCCAGTTGTTGCCGGTGAGGTCGAGTTCGCTCCAGAGTTCGATGCCCATGATGCGGGTGGAATAACCCCAGCGGGCGATGATGTAGCGGAGCTTTTTCTTGTATTGTTCGCGTGCGTCGGCGCGGATGAAGAAGTGCCGGCAGTCAGCGAGGAAGCCGCCGTTTTCCTCGTTGAAGGGGTTGTCGCGCCATTCGGGATCGACGAACGTGCTGAGCTTGCCGTGGTTTTCGAGGACGAGGTGGATATAGATGTCGTTCTGTTCGGCGAGTTCGAGGATGCGGTCGAGCTTGGCGGCGTGGTGCAGGTTGTAGCGGCCCAGCCCGAAGTAGTTCTTCCAACGGTCAGTCCATTCGATGTCGAGCGACCAACTGGCCATCCAGACCTCGGCAAGGTTCTGGCCGTGCTGCGCCATCTTTGCGAAGATTTCCTCGTAGGCGCGGGTGCCGCGGTCGTCCTGCGGCTGGATGCCGAGCAGGCGGCAGTTGCGGTTGCTCACGTCGTTCGAGGAGTGGACGTTGTGGCCGATGGGGTAGAAGGGCTCGCCGTTCGAGAACTCGAAGTGGCGGCCATCGGCGGCGACGCGGACGTAGCCGCGCCGGGCGGAGCGGACACAGGCGAACGAGCGGCGGCCCGCCACGAGCGTCTCTTCCCGTCCGCTCGTGCGGTCGGTCACCGCGAGCGAATACGTGTAGCGCCCGACCTGTTCCGGCGTAAACCGCACTTTCCAGCAGCCCGGGCCGACGGGAACGAAGTCCTCCAAGAGCCGCCACGTCTTTTCCGTGCGCTCGACCACCGCCTCCATTCGCGTCACGCGGTCCACGCGAATGAAGTCCTGGTGATAGAACGCGGGGACGGTGAGCGAGCGGCCGTCAGGGCTGGTGAACGTGGCGTCGATGCGAATCTGGTCTGGGTCGAACGGGTTGGAGTAAGAGCGGTTGAGGTTGAACGTCAGCTCGAACAGGCCGAATTGCGGCACGGTGGAGGCGCTGGGGCGGAAGTCCGTGATGGCGATCGGCGGCGGTCGATGCCCGCTGCGGCTCATTCGCCCGGCATCGGCGGCCTCGAACCGGACGGCGTCAACGAAAACCGTCCCCTCGAACGCGTCGTCGGAGAAGAGCTTGATGCCGATGGTGTCGATCTCCGCTGCGGCGCTGCTGCTCCAGCGGCGGAAATGACCAAGCGGCTGCACGTGCGTGCTCGAAGGCGAAAGGTCGAACGCGACCTCGCTCCAGCCGCCGGGATAGAGAGGCAGCGCCCGCTCGCACTGATACCAAAGCCCGTCCTTGTTCTTGAGGTAAACGAGCGTTTTGAGCGTCGGCCCGGCCGCCTGCGGAACGAGAACGTGGTATCGGAGAATCGGCCGCTCGGCGATGTCGAGCGAGACGCTGCGGCGGATCGTTGCGATGCCGGGGAATTGCCGCGAGACGGCGAGCGACCAACGGCCCCATTTCGACGCGGCATCTGTCCGCTCCGTCGAGCAACCCTGCCCAATCCAGCCCGCGGGCTCCGACTCGAAATCCCACTCGAACTCGGCCCCGGCGGCGTGCGCGGCGCACATGCAGAGCACAACTGCCACAAGAGCCGACCCGCAAAGCGCCTGGAGCCGCGTCATTTTCTCTTTCCACCTGCCGGTCGCAGCCATTATACGCCAAGCCGACAGTTGCCGATAGCGCCCTTCGCCCGAGGAACGGGGAACCTCGTGGAGTTCCCCCCTCGGACGACAACCGTCGGCACCCGCGAAAAAACTTTGTGCCGCACAACGACGGAGATTAGAATAAGCGCCGGAGAGGACCCTTCCGGCCTTGTGGAATGCAACATGGGGCGGTCGCCGGACACGCGGCGGTGCAGGCGGGCAATTCCTGCCGCATTGGCACTCGTCTGTCCCGCGGCCGGGGCGGCCGCGTCAGCGGCGACGCTCTGTTTTGAGGCCGAGCACGCGAACGACCTGACGTTCCCGTTCGAAATTGTCGAGAGCGACGAAACCTCTGGCGGGCTGGCAATCACGCTACCGGAAGGCGCTGGGACCTACCAAGCATTTCGCGGCGACCCCGGAACAGCGACTTACTACGTCCCCGTGCCCGAAGCCGGCTCTTATCGCCTCTGCCTCCGCGTCCGGTGGAATGGGACGTGCAGCAACTCGATTATCGCC
>CAZBRH010000024.1:8964-9252 GCA_964494245.1 uncultured Planctomycetota bacterium
AGAGTTGGGTGGCGACGAGCGATGTCCTCGGCCGCTGGCACTGGGTCCGGGCGGCGCGACCCGTGGACCTCGCCGAAGGCGTCGTCGAGGTCCGCCTCCGCAACCGTGAGGACGGCGTCTGGGTCGACCAACTCCTGCTCACGACGGAGCAGCTCGAGCTGACGGACGCTCGGCTCAAGCCCAACGTGATCCCGGCAGCGCCGGCGCACCGCCAAGCGGCCCCGCTCGCGTTCGTGACGTCCGCGGCGGGCGGAGTCGGCCTCCTGCCGCCGACCGATTTCAAACTGC
>CAZBRH010000024.1:9262-11350 GCA_964494245.1 uncultured Planctomycetota bacterium
AGAACGTCGCGCTCGGCGAAGAACGCGGACCACGCGTCCACCTCGACCGCATTCCCCGCTGCGTGCTGCGGTCCGGCTCGCGCACGCCGCTTGTCGTTTGGCTGCGGAACAACGCTCTCGCCGAGGCGACCGGCAAGGTCGTCCTTGCGCTCCCCGAAGGCGTTGCCGCCACACCGGACAGCGCACAGGCGTTCCAGATTGCGGCCGGCGAACCGCTCCATGCGGTCCGGTTCGAGCTGGCGCCGCAGGAGGCCTTGCGCCGCGGCGTGCATTCGCTCGTCGTCCAAGTGCAACACGCAGACGGCAAAATTGCCGCACAGCGGGTGCTCCTCGACCGGCCTCTTGCCTGGCTTGTGACGGACGCGATGGTCTGCCCGAAAACCGGGCTTGAGACGCCTTCGCCTGTGGAGGACCACGTGGCGAAGGGATTCCCCGGCGCCGTCGATGGCGTCTTGTGGCGCGGGGTGCCCGACGCCGCCATCACGCCGTTCGGCCTGCTCGACATGCGGCGGGCGGTTGCCGACAAGACGCACGTGATGGCCTACGCCTACACCCGGGTCGAAAGCCCGCAGGATATGCAGGCGCTGCTCGACGTGCGCCACGACGACATGGTGCGGGTCTGGCTGAACGGCGCCGAGGTGTTTTCGAGCACGGACTGCTTGCCTTCGGTGATTACGCGGCAGCTCGTGAAAGTAGACCTCAGAAAGGGCGAGAATCACCTGCTGGTGAAAATCTGCCAGCAGAAGAACTGCTGGGAATTCGGAGCGCGGTTTCTTTCGCTGGACCGGAAGCCCGCGCCAATATTCGGGCTGGAGGTTGCCCCCAAGCGAACAGGAGAGGACGGTAGGTGATGCAACGTTGCGCCGCGTCAAGAGTCGGTTGGATTCGGCTATCACTGCTGCTGTTCATCCTGACTTTGTGTGCGCTGCCGACGCTTGCCGCCGAGGCGGATTTCCAGAAGCTCAAAGAGTCGGCGGATGCGCTGCTGAAGCAGCGGCGCTACCGCGATGCGATCGCCCAACTGGAAAAGATAGTCGCAGAGGCGCCGGTCGAATCGCCGCTCTGCCTGGCTGCGCTGCGAAGCATCGACCAGGCCACGGCGTATTCTTCCGGTCCGGAACGCTTCGTTCCGGCAGCGGAGCGCCTGCTGGAACGCATCCGTAAGACGGCAAAGGACGCGGCGGTATCGAAAGCTCTCCAGCATTCCGTGCTGACGCTCTTGGCTTCGCACCATCGGTCCCGTCGCCGGTATGATGCGGCGATCGAATGCTACCAGCGCCTCCGCGAAGTCTCGCCGGAGCGGGAGGCGGCTCTCATCGACCGCTCCATTGCGTCGGTCTACGAGGAGGCCGGCGACAACGCCAAGGCCCTTGCGATCTGCCAGAAGCAGTTGGCAGCAGACCCGAAGCAACAGCCCCTGCGGGTGCAGGTCGCGCGGCTTCTACTGAAGCTTGGCCGCACGGGAGAAGCGCGGGAACTCCTCTCGCAGGAAACCCCCGCCACCCTTTACAGCATCGCCAGCGACCTCCAGAGGGCGGAATACCTGCCGCAGGCGGAGATGGTGGCGAGAACCATCGTGAACAAGCACCCCGGAGCCAGGGCCCTCCTGGGCAGGGTGTGCTTCGAGCAGAAGAAGTTCGACGAGGCGGCGGCCCTGCTGCGCCAGAGTCTGATGGAGACGGACGACACGGACTACCGGCTCACGGACATCGCGGAGAAATTGACGGAGGTGCATACGGCGCGTGGCGGACTCGCCGACGCCATCGCCGCAACGGAAAAGGAGATTGCCGGTCTCGGCTCAGCGGCGGAAACCCGGCCCGCCCGCCGCAAACTCCTGCTTCTGCTCGCCAAACTCAAGGAAGCCCACGGCGACCCCGTCAGCGCACTCGACGCACTGCTCGCCCGCCAAGCGCTGCTGGACAAACAGCCGCAAAGCTCCACATACCAATTGGCAAAGACCGCTCGAAGCGCCGTCGCCCGGCTCCAGCAGGAAGGACGCCAACAGGACGCCGAGGCGCTGCTCAACCGCTTGAGCGCCGCGGGCGTCAAAGGCGCATGGATTGACTGCACGCGCTACGCGATGCTCGC
>CAZBRH010000024.1:11373-13118 GCA_964494245.1 uncultured Planctomycetota bacterium
AGGAGGCCGACGAACTCCTCGCAAAGCTGGAAGCCGAAACGAAGACCGAGGCCGAACTCTACTCGCTCGCCTCCGAACTCGGGCGGCTCGGCCACGAAGAAAGCCAAGTTCGCCTCTGCAAGCGGATCATCGAGATGGAGCCGCACAGGTCGGTGTATGACGCGAACGCGCATCTGGCCCTCGCCACATACTACATGCGCGTCGAACAGTTCAAGGAGGCGAAGGCCCACTGCGATGCCGTGGACGAGAACACGGCGACAGACGGTGCGGGCATCATCGGAGTCGAGCGATTCCGCCGGATGGAGGCGCTCGCCACCTACCGGGCGGCTGGCGACGACCCCGAGGAGCTCGTCAAGATGCTGAGCGACGAGCGTGAGGAACGGCGCATTGCCGGCGCGCGGCTGCTCGGCGAATATGGCACGCTCGAACACGTCCCGCTCCTCGAAGCGTTGGGACAGAATGAAGAGGCGCCACCGCGGGTTCGCGCGGCCGCGCGGGCGGCCGTCGGGAGTGTCCGCGCTCGCGGTGCGGCGGCCCTCGTTGCCCCGCAGCCCATGACGGAAGAACAGATGAAGACGCGGATCGCCCGCCTCGGCAGCGTGCTTTGGGTGAAGGAAGACCCGTTTGAGCGGACGCTCCGCTGGGCGGGCATCGAAAAGAAGTTTGTTCTGGTCGTCGACCTCAAGAACGGCAGCATAACCGAATTCAGCGAAGCGCTTGCCATCCTGGGCCACGAAGAGATTACGCCCCGCGCAATCGTCTTCACAGACGAGGCGGTCTGGGTGGGAACGGACCGCGGCCTGTTCGCGTTCGAGCGGTGGTCGAAGTCTTGGAACGCCTATTCCGTTGGCCTGAAGCACCTCGGCGCCCCAGTGACGAATCTCGGCTTACGGGACAAGCGGCTTATCGTCACCGCGGCGCTTGCGGAGGGAACGCGAACGTATTCGTTCGATCCCGCCGAGGGGAAGTGGGCCGAGGAACCCTAGTGCCGTCTGCGTTTGTCAGCGGCATCAGTCCTCCTGCCCCTCGTCCAGTTCCGGAGCTTTCGGCTTCTCTGTCTCCGGCTCAATCTGAAGGAGCTTGACTTCGAAGATAAGCGTCGCGCCGGGGCCGATCTTAGCTCCCCCACCTTCGTCTCCGTAGGCGATCTTCGCCGGAAGGAACAGGCGATACGTGCCCCCGACCTTCATCAACTGGAGCGCTTCGGTCCAGCCCGTGATGACCTCGTCCACACCGAACGTCGCGGGCCGACCACGCTTATAGGAGCTGTCGAACTCCGTTCCGTCGATGAGGGTTCCGATGTAGTGAACGCGAACGCGGTCGGTCTCCTTCGGCGTTGGGCCTTTGCCTTCTTCGATTACCATGTATTGAAGGCCGCTCTTGGTCGTGATGACCCCTTCCTTTTTCTTGTTCGCTTCGAGGAATTCCTCGTTCTTCCGCGTGCATTCCTTTTGCACCTGCTCGAGCAACTCCATAACTTCCTGTTCCGTGAAGACGGGCTTCATTCCCTTCAGCCCCTCGGAGAGTCCTCGGACCAGGGCTTCACGGTCCAGCGCCACCTGCATCTTCTGAAAGACGGACGCCATCTCCTGACCCACGAGGTAGCTGAACTTGGCGGAGAGCGTCTTCAATTCTGCCTTCGTTCCGGGTTGCTCCTCCGCAGCGAGGACAGCCACTGGCGCCAGCACGGCCAGCACGATGCCCGCCACGCAAAACGGCCTCATACTCCACTCCTTTCCCGAAAA
>CAZBRH010000024.1:13128-26220 GCA_964494245.1 uncultured Planctomycetota bacterium
TGGGAAGGGATTCGGCTCGCCCACTGCTGCCGAATCCCTTTCGACCAGTCCTCATTGTCCCAACTCGCGCGCAAGAAGCAAGCATTTTCTGGGCATGCCTGTGATTCAGACAGCATGCGTCTTCCTCTGCCGCCGCACTCCGAAAGCCCGCCGGAACGCCCGTGCCGGCCGAGGTCAGCGCTACGGCCAGCGCGGTGACCGAGTGCTCCAAGACTGTCTGAACCACGGATAAAGGCCACTTGGCCTTTGCCGTTCGTGGGTTCTTGTTGTAGAATCCGATTACCGAGGAAGCCGGGGGCCGAGCGATGATCTATGTCGGCACGTCGGGCTACAGCTACGACGACTGGGTCGGAACGGTCTATCCGCCGGGAACACAGAAGCGCGACATGTTGCGACTCTACGCCGAGCGGTTCCAGACCGTCGAACTGAACTTCACGTATTACCGTCAGCCCTCAGCCCGCACGATTGCAGCGATCGTCCGCCGCCTGCCGGAGGGCTTTCGTCTGTTTGCCAAGGCGAACGCCAAGACGACGCACGAGCGGGACCGCTCTGCGGCTGGGCCGTTCAAGGAAGGAATAGCCCCCGCCCGCGAGGCCGGCATGCTGGTCGGCGTCCTCGCACAGTTCCCGTTCTCCTTCCAAAACGAGCCGGCAAGCCGCGAATACCTCCGCCATCTCGCCGAGGATTTCGCGGGCTGGAACCCCGTCGTTGAGTTCCGCAACCGCGGCTGGTCGAAGCGTTCGACGCTCGCTCTTCTGCGGGAGCTCGGCATCGGGTTCTGCTGCGTGGACGAGCCGCAGGGACTTGGTCTGATGCCCCCCGTCGCCGAAGCAACGACCGACACCGCCTACATCCGCTTCCACAGCCGCGACAAGGCCAAGTGGTTCGGCGGAGACAGCAAGGAACGCTACAACTACCTTTACACGAAGGACGAACTGGCCGAATGGGCGCCGAAGATGCGGAAGCTCGACAACATCACCAGCGCCGTTTATGTGTTCTTCAACAACTGCCACGCGGGCCACGCGGCGGTCAACGCGGAGCAGTTCCGTAGCTTGCTTGCCGACCTCGGACTCGTTGCGAAATAGCGCGCCGCAGAGGACAGAAGACACGGTGTTTGACGACCTGACGCGAGAGAACATCGAGCGATACGTCATCCTGGAAATTGGGCGGCCGAAGTGGCGCGACGCGCGCGTTCGCGTCATCGAGCGCGGCGGCCAGAGGGCGATCCTCAAGGACGTGAGCGATCGCGGCATGCTGTTCCGAGCGCTTTTCGGCCGTCGGCTGATTGCCCGCGAGTTCCGGCTCTGCCGGTCGCTTGGGGGCATCGAGGGGGTGCCCCGCGCCTATCGGATGCTCGACCGCAACGGGTTTCTTATGGAATACGTGGACGCCGAGCCAGCGCTATCTCGGCAGCAGCAGGGCGCCGAACTCGGGCCGGAATTCTATGACCGCTGCCTCCGCGTCGTCGAAGCGCTGCACGAACGCGGGGTGTTGCACCTCGACTTGCGCAACAAGAAGAATTTTCTGATTGACGGGGCCGGGCGGGCATACGTCATCGATTTCGCGTCGGCTCTCCGTCTGCCGCGTTGGCTGCCGCTGCGACGGGTATGGATGCGGCTGTTGGGCGCGGCGGACCGGGCGGGCGTGCTCAAGATGAAGCGGCGGTTGTCCCCGGAGCTTCTTTCGGAAGCCGAGCGCGGCGCTCTGCGCCGATTTGAACTGGTGCGGACGTTGCTCTTTCCGCCGATCCTGTTGGTCAAAGCGGTGCGGCGGCTCGTGCGGGAGCAGCGGAAAAACCGCCGGGCGCGGAACCGGAAGGGCGCCCTACCCGTCAAGAATCGAAGAGGGTAGAATGGATACCGTCTGCTCCGGTAAGGAAGTTGGCGCCCGTCCCCAGAGCGGGACTATGAAGAGCCGAAGTCGCCGTGTTTCGGACGAGCGTCATCGGCCGGTTCTGTGAACCGGCGGTCTTTTCTGCAAGGCAACAGGAACTTGCCGTTTTCAAGGAACGCTGGGCGGATGGATAAGCCCGCCGACAAGGACCTGATTTTCAAGCTGAAGGTCAGCTTCACGGGGAAGCTGGGGCGAAAGCTCCTGTCCATCGTCCGGCGGCCTTTCGTCAGATTTCTGCGGCTCGGTCCGCACCGTGCCGATGGGTTTCGCTTTGCCCCGCTGGGCGGCGCCGGACAGGAGGCGCCGGAGCAAGACACGTCCGTCATCCACGTGAACCACGAGGTGTCGGCCGCGAGTCTCGCTCGTGTTCCTCGCGAGGGAGCGGTCATTGCCGTGGCGAACCATCCGTTCGGCGGTGTCGAGCCGGTGGTGCTGGCGAGCGTGCTGCGTAGTGTTCGGGAAGACGTGTGGGTTGTCGCGGATCACTTCATCGAGCGCACACCGTCGGCCCGGAACTCATTTGTCGTGGTGGATCCGCTGGATGAGACAAAGGCGGCACGGGCGTCGCGCGAGCAGTGCGTCGAGTGGGTGCGAGGCGGCGGGATGCTTGTGCTGTTTCCGTCGCGGGAGGTCTCGCGGCTCGACCTGAAGCGGCGCGAGGTGGCCGACCCGAAGTGGCGCCGCGGCGTCGCCCGGCTCATCCGTGAGGCGCGAGCGCCCGTCCTCCCCATTTTCTTTAGCGGCGCCAACAGCTCCCTCTTCCAAATCCTCGGACTCGTTCATTATCGCATCAGCTCCATCCTTCTTCCGAACGAGCTTTTTGGACGGCAGCGCAAGCAGATACAAGTGCATATTGGGAACGTCATCCCATTTGAGAAGCTCGAGTCGTTCCGCACGAGCGAGGAAATGACGGCGTATCTGCGGATGCGGACATACCTTCTGGATCGGCGGGACGGGCGCAGGGCGCGGGATCGAAGACAACGCCGGCTTGCGCGGCGGCGGGCAGCATTCGAGCCGATCGCACCGCCCACCTCCCTCTCGGCCATCGTCGACGAAGTAGAATCCCTTCCCCCCGAATGCACACTCGCCACGATGGGCGATCTCTCCGTGCTCCTCGCGGAAGCCCAGCGGATACCGCACCTCCTTCGCGAAATCGGCCGACTCCGTGAAATCACGTTCCGCGAGGTCAACGAGGGCACCGGCAAGGCGCTCGACCTTGACCGCTTCGACGACCACTACCGACACCTCGTCGTCTGGAACACGGAGAAGCGCGAGGTTGTCGGCGCCTATCGGCTTGGGCTGACCGACGAGATTCTCGAACGCTACGGCCCGAGCGGTCTTTACACGACCACTCTTTTCCGGTTCAAGCCCGGCATGCTGCGGAAAATCAGCCCGGCCATCGAGCTGGGGCGATCGTTCGTCCGCTCCGAATATCAGAAAAGCTATGCCCCGCTCATGCTGCTCTGGAAGGGCATTGGCGAGCTACTGATTCGGGAGCCGCGATACCGATTCCTCTTCGGGCCGGTAAGCATCAATGACCAATACAACTCGATGTCGCGCCACCTGATGATTCGCTTCCTGAAGGAGAACAACTATATGCGCGACCTCGCCCGGCTCGTCAAGGCGAGAACGCCGATGAAAGCCCGCGCCCCACGCCGACTGGGCAGGCGGGCCGCTGCCGTCCTCCCAAACAACATCGAGGAACTCTCCGCACTCATTTCCGAAATCGAGGCCGACCAGAAAGGCGTCCCCATCCTCTTCCGCCAGTATCTCCGACTCGGCGGCAAGCTCCTCGGCTACAACATCGACCCTGACTTCAGCAATGTCCTCGACGCGCTGCTGCTTGTCGACGTGACCGAGACCGACCCCAAGATACTGATCCGCTATATGGGCAAGGAGGGAACAGAGCGCTACCTCGCATGGCACCGAGAGCGGGCGAGCAGCACGTGAGCCGAGGTTTCACCGCCGAGGCCCATTGCGGATTGGAGAGTTGCAGCTGCGGATGGAGCGAATCTGCTGCCCTTTAGCTGGTGTTGCTCTTGGCTCGTCGTTCGGGTGCTGATTGGCCATTCCGCCACTCGCCATTTGGCTGCCCCGGGTCCAGAAAAAAGCCCGCGGCGGGGAAACCCGCCGCGGGCCTGAACCGCTCGTCAGACAGCAGAGCTGCCTGCGCACCCGGAAAGCTCAGTCGCCGCTGTCCAGGTACACATACGGGCTACCGCTGACCCCGATGGCTCCGCTGCCGGCGCCATAGAGCCCGGTGTCCGCCTTGAAGTCGACATGACTATCGAAGAACACGATGTTCATGCCGTCTCCATGGTTGTTCTCGCCTTCGTTGTCGTCGGACGCCAGAGCCGAGGTCACACCGATCGAGGCCTCGGTGAAGTACGTCGTGGTGCGGTGCGTGTTCGTGGCTGATTTGCAGAGGCCAGCGTAGCTGCATCCGTGGGCCGCGATGGCCGTGTTCTTGTCGCGGTCGGCCACGGGCACCGCCTTGACAGTCACTCCGGACACAGTCACGTCCTCTGTCAGCGCCGCTGTGAACTTGGTCACATCGTCAGACGTGGACGGGCAGATGAAGACCTTGGGGTCGCCCACCATGCCGGTCCAATACAACGACGCGAGCCACACGTCTCCCTTGAAGTTGCCGGAGCTGTTACCGGGCATCGAATAGACAGCGTTCCGGCCGAACTTGGTCAGGTAAAGCTGCATACCTTGAGCCAAGCCCCTCAGGTTCGACTGGCACTTCACCTTGCGTGCCTCATCGCGCGCTCTGCCCAATGCAGGAAGAAGCATGCCTGCAAGAATAGCAATGATTGCGATGACGACGAGCAGCTCGATGATTGTGAAGCCCTTGCGCTTACCCATACTCTTTCACCTCCTTTCACGGGTTCCCAAGAGTCAAACGTGCAAAGTTCGGCCGTCCAACGCAGGCGACCTCCAGCAGAAATATACCACGCCCCCCCAGGGCTGTCAAGCAGTTTTTGCGGAAAAATTCCATTGGCGCCCAGGTTGCGCGCCGGGCTGCAAAATGCGGGTTCGCAGCCCGCCACGAAGCACGCGACGGGCTGAAAGGTCCCGGCAAGTGAAAGGCGCTAACTCGTTCCTCTTTATAGACTTATGCTTTTTAGGTCAGAGGAGCGGACGTCAAGAATCCCAGCGGTGTTTCGGCGACGCCAGTTCACCACGAGCGAACACGGACAAACAGCGTTGGAACGGCCACGGCTATTTTCGCTTTTTCTGTGTCTATCCGTGTCCATCCGTGGCGAGTTCTTCTCCCCCGTTCGCCATTTCGCTTATCCGACTCAAGCTGCTCCGGCGGCTTCCATGCGTTCTCGAAGCGTCTCGATGGCGTGGTTGTGTATCTGCGAGACACGCGAGCGGGACACGCGGAGTTGCTTGGCGATGTCCTTCTGCATTCGCTGCTCGAAATAGTATTGAACGACGACGCTCCGTTCGACCTCCGGCAGCGTCATCAGCGCCGCCTGAAGCGCATTGCACTGGTCGATCAGCTCGGTCTCCGCGCCCGGTTGCTCGCTGCCTTTGTCCGCGATGACGCTCGAAACGCTCATGTGCTCTCCCTCTTCGTCGTCCGACGAATGTTCGAGCGCGACGAAGGAGACGGGGCGCACTTTGCACATCAGTTTGCTCAGCTCCGTTCGGCGCATCCCGAGTATCCGGGCCACCTTGCCGAGGTCTGGGGCGCTGGCGAAGTCATCGCGCGACTGCTCCAGCGCTGCGTCGAGTTCGGCGGCGCGCCGCCGCGCGGTCCGCGGCACCCAATCGTGCTCCCGCAGCTCGTCGAGAATCGCCCCGCGGATGCGCGGGACGGCGAAGGTCGTGAACTCGATCTCTCGCCGAATGTCGAAGTCATCGACGGCAAGGATGAGACCGATCATCCCGGCGGCGATGAGGTCTTGGTCGTCAAGGATACGCGGCAGATAGACGGACATGCGCCCGAAGACATAGTGAACAAGTGGCAGGAACTCGCGGATGAGCTCCGCACGGGCTTCCTTGTCTCCGTGCCGCTTGAATCGGACCCATTTCTCACGGTGTCTGGTCAGCATCCGTTCACTCCTCCGCAGGTCAGTCAGAAGGAAGGAAGCACATCAGGCCATCGCCGGAACCGCTTCGGACTCGGCCACCGGTTGCGGGATGAAATACGGGGGCATGCCGGAGGGGGCGACCTGTGCGGCGTCCGCGGATGGCGTTCGCCACCGGCGCGCGTCTGCCAGGACCCTGTGGAGCTCCCGGCGGCGGGCTTCGAGCAGTCGCTCGTTGTCCCGTTCCAGTTCCACCGTCCGCTGGATTGTCGTGATGATTTCGTCCAGGATGGGATTGAGCTGGCGGGCCGCTTCGTCGCGCTGGGCGGACGGCGCAGCGAGCCAGCGGGCACGGAGTGATTCAAGCTCCGACTCCAGCGCCGCAATCTGATTCAGCACGGCGTCCTTTTGGTCGATAATCTCGACGAACTCCGACAGATCGCCACCGTCCCCGAGGCACCGCCGCTGGCGGGATGTGAAGCCGAAGAGCATTTGGTAGAGCGTTGACTCTTCTGAATAGCCCGAAACAAGCTGGGCAATCAGGTGCTTGCTCAACCTCTTGCCGTCCGCCGATCTTGTGCCCTTAGACTGCATCGCGTTCCCTCCTTTCCGCCGAGCCGGCACGTTCGCAGCGACCAGATGCCGGTCGGTCAACGCGGGGCGAGCGGGCAATTCCTCGCCCTAAACACGCTACCAGTTCCGAAAGAACCTCCCAGAGCGGCCCAAGCCGGTCTGCGGCTTTGCCCTTTAGCAATCGACGTGCCATGCGGCAAAATGACAAAGCGTCGGCCGCGGTCTTCCGAGCATAACTCTTTACCAAGACGAAGGTTATGTATTTGGAGATTCGGGACGGCGGACAGGAGGCGCAAGGCGGGGCGGCCTATCAACTATCAAAATGATAGGCCGAAATCGTGCGCTTTTGCGACAGAGAATTCCGGGGTGCCGCGGCGCAGCGGGCATCCGCGCTCGGCGGCCAAAGGTCACGTCCGCCGGAAAAAGGCGATTCTCATTCTCCCGTATCGGCGACGGTCGGTCTGTGTCAGTGCGCCGATGTGTGCGGGCACGTGCACCTCTTCCGGATAGCGCAGAACCACCATCCCGCCCTCGGCAAGCACTCCCTGTTCCCCCAACTCGGCGACCAATCGGTGAACGCGCTCCTGGCTCCGCTCGCCCCGAAGCAGCCGGTAAGGAGGATCGACGAAGATAAGGCCGCAGGCGCCGTTCTCCTCGACCAATCCCGCAGCCCGCAGGGCGTCGGCCCGAATAACCCGGCTCCGTCCCTCCAGCCGAGCGCGCCGCAGGTTCTCCACAATCGTCCGAATGCACAAAGGGTCCCGCTCGACAAAGACGCAAAACTCCGCCCCCCGACTCAGCGCCTCGATGCCGATGACGCCCGTCCCCGCGAACAGGTCGGCAACCCGGGCGCCCGGCACCTCGTGGCGGAGTATCCCGAAGAGCGACTCGCGCACGCGGTCGAGGATCGGCCGGACCTCGCTCCCCCTCGGCCGCGCCAACCTCAATCCCCGATTCTGCCCACCAATAACCCTCACCCGCTCAACGCTCCCGCGGTCATCCCGCGAACAATATGCCGCTGCGCAATGAAATAGACGACGAGCCCCGGCAAGACGCCGACCGTCAGGCCGGCCGTCACTGCCGGGATGTTCGCGCCGAAATTCTCCGAAACGTGCCAGATGCCGACGGGCAGCGTCGTCGAACTCCCTCCCGCGAGCGTCAGCGCGAACGCAAATTCGTTCCACATGTTCACAAAGTTCAGGATGAAGACCGTCGCGAGCGCTGGCGACGCGAGCGGCAAAGCCACCCGCCAGAAAGCACCCGCCACGCCACAACCATCGAGCCGCGCCGCATCCTCCAACTCGCGCGGCAACGCCTCGAAGAACCCGCGAAGGATGAACACAGAAACCGGCAGGGCGAACGCCACATACGGCCCGATCAGCGCGAAAACCGTGTTCCGCATCCCGAGCCAATCCATCAGCCGATGCAGCGGCACGAGCGTCACGTGAACCGGGATCATCATCCCGCCGAGGAGCAGAAGAAACAATATCTCCTTGCCTCGACACCGGAGCCGGGCGAACGCGTACGCCGCTGCCGCGCTTACAACGCACGTCACGAGGACCGATACGCCGCAGACGACTGCGCTGTTCAGGTAGAAGAGCGCGAACCGCCCCTCGCGCACGCCGAGCACCTGGGCGTAGTTGCCCAAATGGGGCGACGACGGCGCCGCCCAAGCGCTTCGATGCACGTCCGCCTCTGTCTTCAAACTTGTAAGTCCCATCCAGAGCAAGGGGTATCCGAAAAACACGGCAAAGACCGCCGCGGCGGACACACGGATCGCCGTCTTCGCGCTCACGCCTCGCTCCTCCCGTGCAAGAGCCGCATCGCCGGCACCGCCACGGCGACCGTCAACAGGAGCAGCACAACGGCCAACGCGCTCGCGTAGCCGAACTCGTTCGCCCGGAACGCCGTCCGGTACATGTAGGTCGTCACCAGGTCCGCCGAGCCATCCGTGCCGCCGCCCGGCGACATGATGTAGAAAATATCGAAATACTTGAGCGAGCCGATAATCGAGAGCGTCGCCGACACGGCAATGACGCGCCGCATCATCGGCAGCGTCACCTCGACGAACGTCTCCCACGCCGACGCGCCATCGATCCGCGCCGCCTCATAAACCTCTTGCGGAATCGACTCCAGCCCCGCCATAAAAATCACCGTGTGGAAGCCGATGTAGCGCCATGACACAACAATCACGATGGCAAGCAAATCGACGCCCGGGCTGCCCAGCCAGTCCACCGGCCCGAGGCCGAGCGCAGCGAGCAGACCGTTCAGCAGTCCCTGCTGTTCGGCCGGCGCGTAGAGGAACTTCCAGAGGAAGCCGACTGCCGCCGTCGGCACCACGACCGGCGCGAAATACACCGTCCGAAAAACCCCTCGTCCCGGCAACCGCCCACACAAAAGCACCGCCAGCCCCATCGCCGCCGGAAGCTGGATGGCAAGCGACAGGACGACCAAGAGCAGCGTGTTTGAGAGGGCCAGCCAGAACCGCGGATCGGCTATGAGCCGCGCGTAATGTCCCCCGCCGACGCTCATCCCAAGCGATTGCGCAATCGGCCAGACCACGAACGCCACATAGAAAAGGAGAGCCGGCAGCACAAAGACCCAAAACGTCCGCGGCCGCGTCGCAGTCACAGCACCCCCACCGCACACGGTGAGAACCGGGCAATTCGCAACAGCAAAGCGAAGGACACATTAGCGCGCGCGCCAGCGCTGTCAATCCCTCGGCAGCAACCGCGGGGTTCTGTCCATTTTCTTTTGACAAAGAGTTTTGGAACTCATACACTGTATTAGTCGTAAAACACAAGGAGACCCGAAATGCTCAAGGCAGAAACGCTCACTTCAACGCTCGAAGATTACCTCGAGGCCATTTCCCGTCTTACGGTAGAGCACGGAATCGCCCGCGTCCGCGACATCGCCAAGATGCTTTCTGTTCACAAGTCCACAGTGACCGCCGCCTTAAAGAGTCTCGCCGATAAGGGCCTTGTGAACTATGCTCCCTACGAGATCACAACGTTGACGCCTCGCGGCAGCGAACTCGCCCACGAGGTTATCGGCCGCCACGAGGTCATCCGCCGCTTTCTCACCGACGTCCTCCGCATCGATAAGGACGCCGCCGACGCCAACGCGTGTCGGATGGAGCACGTAATGGACCGCGACGTGCTCCGGCGGCTCGCTCAGTTTGCCGAGCGCATTCGCACACGCGACGAGGGGAGCCAGTCAGGAGTCTAATGCTCACATGCCCGCCAACAACGAATCCGGGTCTTCTTGCCGCCCCCGCGCTTTCGGGAAGCACGCCCTCCTGCGGCAGCAGTTCCAGCAGGCCCTTACCTCGATGGGCCAGATCGTCCTTCCCGAAGACCTCGCCATCGTCGACGCCGTGCTGGCGACAGACCACCACTGCACCGTTGACGAAATCCACAAACAGGTGGTCGAGCAATACCCAGACCTGAGCGTCGCCCACGTTCGGCGGACGCTCCGGCTCCTCTGCGACCTCGGCATCGCCACACGGATGGAGGCCGGGGATCGTGTCGTCTATGAGCACATCCACTTGGGCGAGCACCACGACCACCTCATCTGTCTCCGCTGCGGCAAAATCCACGAGTTTTCCGACGACCAGATCGAAGACCGCCAACTCCAGCAGGCGCGGCGGCTGGGCTTCCATCCGCTTTTTCATCGCCTCGAAATCCGCGGAATCTGCGCCGCGTGCGCGGGTGGGAAGACGCCCGTCAAGACCCTCGCCGACGCCCTGCCCGGTGAGACGGTCTGCATCCGCGAACTCTTGGGCGGACACGGCTTTATCCTCCGGCTGACCGAAATGGGACTGACTCGGGGCACATGCGTCGAGGTGGTGCAGACGGCCGGACAGGTCGTCGTCGATGTGCGCGGCTCCCGCGTCGGCATCGGCCGCGGCATGGCCGCCAAAATCCTCGTCTCTGTTCCGCCCAACAGCGAACAAAAAGAACACAACGCAACGTCGGGGACGGACGGAGCTTCGGTGAAATGACCACATACACCGTCGGCGTCGTCGGCAACCCCAACTGCGGCAAGACCACACTCTTCAATGCCCTGACGGGCTCGCACCAGACCGTCGGCAACTGGCCCGGCGTCACCGTCGAGCGCAAGGCAGGCGCTTACCTGTTCGAGGGCGACCGCTTCGAACTCGTAGACCTGCCCGGCATCTATTCGCTTTCCGCTCGCTCGCTCGACGAACGCATCGCCCGCGACTACATCCTCTCCGGCAACCCCGACCTTATCCTCAACATCGTCGATGGGACAAACCTGGAGCGGAACCTCTACCTCACCCTCCAGCTCATCGAAATGCGCGTCCCCGTCGTTGTCGCGCTGAACATGATGGACGCGGTCCGCGAGAGCCGCATCGAGATCGGCGTAGAGCGCCTCGCGGAACAGCTCGGCTGCCCCGTCGTGCCGGTCGTGGCGCGCACAGGCGAGGGACTGGGCGACTTGCGGAAGGCGGTTGCGGAGCGCGCACAGAGCCGGGCGGTCTCCCCTGCGCGCGTCGAGTATCCCCCAGAGGTGGAACAGGCAATTGCGGCGCTTGCCAGCGCAACGGCAGATGCGGCGGCCGCCCGGCGGATGGACGCCCGCTGGCTCGCGGTCAAACTCCTGGAAAATGACCCGCTCGCCCTCAGCATCGCAGGCAGCGCCATCACCGACCTTCTTGCTCGTGCGAAACGCCGGATCGAAGCCACCCTCGGCGATGAAAGCGACATCGCCATCGCCGACGGCCGCTACGGGTTCATCCATGGCATCGCCCGTAGTGTCATCTCGCGCGCCGGCCAAGTCCGCCGCTCGGTCACCTATGCCCTCGACAAGGTGGCTCTAAACCCCTACCTCGGCATCCCTCTCTTTCTGGTGATGATGTATATCACGTTCACGGTGACCATCACGTTTGGCGGCTGCTTCATCGACTTCTTCGACCAGCTCGCGGGCGTGGTCTTCGTCGATGGTTTCGGGCATCTGCTCGAATCGGCGGGCGCTCCGCCGTTCCTCAAGGTGCTTCTGGCGGACGGCGTCGGGGGAGGAATCCGGCTCATCGCCGCGTTGATCCCGCCGATCGGGCTGATGTTCGCCTGCCTCGCCATCCTCGAAGATTCGGGCTACATGGCCCGCGCGGCGTTCGTCATGGACCGGCTGATGCGGCTCATCGGCCTGCCCGGCAAGGCGTTCGTTCCGCTGCTCGTCGGCGTCGGTTGCAACGTCCCCGCGATCATGGCGACGCGGACGCTCGACCGCGAGCGCGACCGCTTCCTCACCGTCGCGCTCAACCCATTCATGTCGTGTGGCGCGCGGCTGCCCGTGTATGCCCTGTTCGGCATTGCGTTCTTCCCCGAATCCCGCGGCCTCCTCGTGCTCAGTTTATACCTCGTCGGCATCCTGCTCGCCGTCGGAACCGGCCTTCTCCTGAAGAAAACGCTCCTTCGGGCCGAGGTCCCGATGTTTGTCATGGAACTCCCTCCCTATCACGTGCCGACCGCACGCGGCGTCATCGCCCACGCACGGCATCGCCTCAAAGCGTTCCTCTTCCGAGCCGGAAAGGTCATCCTCGCCGTCGTCATCCTGATGAGTATCTTCAATTCGTTGGGCACGGACGGGCGGTTTGGCCACGAGGGGACTGGGAAGTCGCTCCTGGCCACAGCCGGCCGCGCGATCGTCCCTGCGCTGAAGCCGATGGGAATCACGGACCGGAACTGGCCCGCCGCCGTCGGCATTTTCAGCGGCATCTTCGCCAAAGAGGCCGTCGTCGGAACGCTCAACTCGCTCTACGCCCAAATGGACGATAACGACACTGCATCGCAGGACAAGGCAGCCCCGTTCGACTTCTGGGCCGGCGTCCGCGACGCCCTCGCGACCATCCCCGCCAACCTCCGCGATACGTTCGGCGCCGGACTGCTCGCGACTGTGCTCGACCCGGCCGGGCTGAAGACAGCGACGGAGGACACGCCCGACGTCCGTTCCACCACCTACGCTGCCCTGCGGGACTATTTCGACGGCCGCGTCGGTGCCTACGCCTACCTCCTCTTTGTGCTCATCTATGCCCCGTGCGTCGCCGCGATGGGCGCCATCTACCGTGAGACCGGCCTGCGCTGGACCGCCTTCGTCGTCGGCTACCTCACCGCGCTCGCGTGGATTGTTGCAACGGCCTTCTATCAGGCGGCGACGCTTCCCCGCCACCCCGCCCAGTCGCTCGCCTGGCTTGGCGGCATCGGCCTCGCCCTGGTCGCATACGTGCTGATCCTCCGCATGCTTGGCCGTCGCCCCGCCCGGCAAAACGGCGACGGTTGAGGCGCCGCCGACGGTCGAATTTTTCGCATCCGGCCTGTTGTGCGCAACCCAGCCGCCGCATATACTTCCGGCCTGAAGGGGAGAATATCAGGAGGGCGGTGAGATGGGCATCGGCAGGGAGTTCAGGGACTTTGCGGTCAAGGGCAACGCGATCGACATGGCCGTCGGCATCATTGTCGGCGCCGCGTTCGGCAAGATTGTGGCGTCCCTGGTGGCGGACGTCATCATGCCGCCGATCGGCGTGCTCTTGGGCAACGTGGACTTTACAGACCTCGTCATC
>CAZBRH010000024.1:26232-28254 GCA_964494245.1 uncultured Planctomycetota bacterium
GGGCCGCCGTGATGGAGGGGGACAAGGTGCTCAAGCCCGCCGTCGTGCTCTCCTACGGCAAGTTCATCCAGACCACGGTGGACTTCCTCATCATCGCGTTCTGCATCTTCCTGCTCGTAAAGGGCATCAACCGCCTGCGCGCGAAGGCGGAGGCCGCCGCCAAGTAGGCGCTGGCCATCGGACGATTCGCCATCTCGCTCTGGCGCCGCGCGCCGCCGGGAGTTCGCCCCGCGTGCCGTGCCCGCGGAGGCAGTGCGCCTGCGGACGCCGATGTTCCGCCGCCGCGTGGTCAGCTTACGAAGAGGTCTTTGCTGGCGAAGTTCGGCTCACTCGTAAGGTTGACGCCGAGACGCCGCATCCCCGCCTCGTCCCCCGGCGTCGGGATGTGGGTCATGTGGACCTCGCAGCCGCGGAGGTCCTTGAGCTTCTCCAGCGCGAGGGCGGCCGCGGGGTTCGTCGTGGCGCTGATGCTCAGGGCGATGAGCGTTTCGCCCAAATCCATGCTAGGAATTCTCGCGTTCATCACTTCGCCGCGCAAATGAATGACCGACTCCAGAATGGTCGGCGAAAGGAGATGAATCCCGTCGGGAATCTGGGCGAGGCGCTTGATGGCGTTCAGGACTAAGCTGGAGGCCGAATGCATCAGCGCGGAGTTCTTGCCCGTCACGATGGCTCCGTCGCCAAGCTCGATGGCGGCGCCGCAGAAGACACCGTCGTGGCCCTTGTTCAGACGACGCGCTTCTTCCGCCGCTTGGCGGGCCGGGAGCACGACCGCTCGGTCCTCCGGCCGGATGCCCAGCCCGTCCATCAAGAGTTGTGCTCGGTCTACGGTTGCTCGGTCCACAAGGCCCATCACGTATTCGCACGCGTAGCGGAAATACCGCCGAATGATCTCCTGCCGCGCTGCTTCCCGAACCGCGGCGTCGTCCGTGATCGCAAAGCCCGCGCGGTTCACGCCCATGTCCGTGGGCGAGCGGTAGACACGTTCCGTCCCCATGATCCTTTCGAGAATGCGCTCCAGCAGCGGAAACGCCTCCACGTCACGGTTGTAGTTCACTGCCGTCTCGCCGTAGGCCGCAAGGTGAAAGGGATCGATGACGTTGGAGTCGCGAATGTCGGCGGTTGCGGCTTCGTAGGCGACGTTCACGGGGTGCTGGAGCGGCAGGTTCCAGATAGGGAAGGTTTCGAATTTCGCGTATCCGGCGGGGACGCCGCGCCGATGTTCGTGGTAAAGCTGCGAAAGGCACGTTGCCAGCTTTCCGCTGCCCGGGCCGGGGCCGGTCACCACGACCAGGGGCTGTGTGGTTTCGATGAATTCGTTGGCACCGTATCCCTTGTCGCTCACGATGAGGTCTACATCCGTCGGGTAGCCGCGGGTTGCCGGATGCGTGTAGACGCGGACGCCGCGCCGCTCGAGGCGGTTGCGGAACAACGTCGCCGACGGCTGATCGTTGAACCGCGTGATGACAACGGCGGTGATTTCCACGCCCCGATCGCGCAGTTCATCAATGAGCTTCAGCGCGTCGCTGTCGTATGTGATGCCGAAGTCCGCCCGAACCTTCTTCCGCTCGATGTCCCCGGCGTAGATGCAGAGGATGATGTCGGCGCGATCGTGAAGTTGCCGCAGAAGTTCCATCTTCACGTTCGGGTCGAATCCTGGGAGGACGCGGGCGGCGTGGTAATCGAAGAGGAGCTTGCCGCCGAATTCGAGGTAGAGCTTGTTCCCGAATCGCCGGGCGCGCTCGAGGATCGCCTGCGACTGTTCCGCGAGATACTTATCGTTATCGAACCCGGTCCGACGCGCCATGCAGTCTCGTCCCATGCGGCATTGTCTTCTGGCGGGGCGCAGTATACACAGAGGGGGGATCGCTTCCAAGCGCCTTCCGTGCTCTCGCGGCAGGAAACCGCAAGAAAGGGTGTCCCGCCGTCCGCTTCAGCGGCTTGCTGGCGGCGACTGGTGGAGACGATGGGATTCGAACCCACGACCTCCAGAGTGCGATTCTGGCGCTCTCCCAACTGAGC
>CAZBRH010000025.1:0-249 GCA_964494245.1 uncultured Planctomycetota bacterium
TTCAGTCGGCCCCTCGTGCCGCAGAAGGACGCGAGCTACGGCGGCAACCGGATTACGCTCGGTGACCGCGTGTTCCCGCGCGGCATTGGCACACATTCTTTTTCGGAAATGACCTACGGCCTCGGTGGACGGTTCGAGCGTTTCGAGGCCACTATTGGCATCGACGCCGAGGTCGGACGGCGCGGCGACGTCGTATTTCGTGTCGTTGTGGACGGCAAGGACGTGCTCGAAAACGGGCGGATGCGCGGC
>CAZBRH010000025.1:360-4564 GCA_964494245.1 uncultured Planctomycetota bacterium
GAGCATGTGTCATCAAGGCGCGATCGGCCGCCTCGGAACGGAGCGAGACGAAATGAGAATCGCGTGGATGCATCCGAGAACACGCTCACGTGCGATGCTTGTTACGGTCATCCTTGCGTTCGCAGGATGCGGCAAGGAGCCAGAGAAGCCGGAGCCCGCGGCGGCGCCGCAGACGGGACCCGTGCCACAGGCCGTCGCAGAGGAAGACTACGCGCGGCGTTCCGCCGAACGGTGGGCCGAGCAGCTCGACGCCATCGACCGCACGCCGAAGGCCTACGCCGAGAACGTGGCCCGCCTCCGCGACTACATCTTCCAATACGAGGGCTTCCCGCAGGCCGATGAAGCGCGCCGGAAGCTCGCGGAGGTCGAGACCGCATGGCGCGAGGACGCGCTCCGCACCTTCGACACGCTCAAGATGGCGGTCGATGCCGCCGTTGCCCAAGGCGACTACAGCGCGCTGGCCCAGTTCGACAGGATTCCGCCCGAGTTCCAGTCCGCCGCCAGCGGGGAAGTCCGGAAAAAGATCGAGCAAGAGAAGGCGAAGCACACAAATCAGGCGCTTGCGGCCTTCGCCGAGGCAACGGGCAAGGCGGGAGCGCTCCTCGCGCAGGCGAAAGCCGCCGAGGCGCGCGAACTGCTCGCGCCCTATACCGCCAGCCCCTTCGCCGCCGTCGCCGCAAGGGCAAGGGAACTGCTCGAAGAGATCGACCGCCGCCTTGAGCTCGCATCCGCCGATTCCTACGAGACCATCGCCCCCACCGTCTTCGGCATGGCTGCTGGCCGACAATACGACCTCGCTCAACAAGCAATAGAGAATCACCTTCGTGCACATCCCTCGCCGTCGCCCCCGAAGGAGCTCGTCCGCGACCGCACGATGCTCCGCTGCCTGCGGCTCGCATGGGACGCCTACCGCAAGGTCGTGGCCGGTCTCCGCGCTGGTGACCGCATCACGCTCCGAGACGCCTACGGCAATCCGTCGCGCACCGGCGTCATCGAAATCGTCAATGACAACGTTCTCACGATGCGGTCCGGCGAAGGAGCCGACGCCCGCACATGGACGTTCGAGTGGAACCTGCTCCCCTCGACTGAGATCGTGCGGCTCATCCGCGAGCAGACCGGCGGCAAGCTGCCAGCCGAGACGCTCGCCGGTTGCGCGGCGCTGCTCTGCATCGACGAACTGACGTCGCCCGACGGCGGCATCGAGATGGCCCGAGAACTCATCGAGGCCGCCCGCAAGACCGGTCAGGCCATTGAATACTACCGAGAAATCCTCGAGAAGCGCGCCAAGGAGCCGTCCGAGATGAAAGCCCGCTACATGCTCAAGGGCGCAAGACTCCTCAAGGAGCGCGGCGAATGGGCACGCTGTCGCGCCAAGTGCATCGCCATGAAGGCAAAGCTCCACTCGACGGACGTGGTGAGGGACTACGCCGGCGAGCTCGATCGGATGATCGAGGAGAGCTTCAAGGAGGAGGCGAAGACTAGGCGGGAAGTCCTCGAAATACCGTTGACCGCATGGAACCGCTCGCCGTATCCCCGCCGCGAAGAGGGCGTTTCGGCCGGTGTCCCGTTCCCACAAGGAATGCTCACCGACGCCGGCCTTCGCCGACTCGCCGTGTTCGACGAGGCGGGCGCAAAAGTCCCCGCCCAGTTTACCATCACCAACCGCTGGTGGCGCGAGCGCGACCGGTCTGAAAACCCCGTCGATCCGCCCTCCATCCAGTGGGTGCTTGTTGACCTGATGCCGACGGTGCCAGTGAACGCCAGAACGCAATATGTCCTGAAAATGGATTCGGAGCCGTGGGAGGGCGATGCAACGCTACGGGTCGAGAAGGGCGCAAACAAGGTGACGGTCGTGACCGGCCCGCTCAAGTTCACGGTGAAGGGGAGCGGCTTCAACCTGTTTGATGAGGTATGGCTGGACGAGAGCGGGAGGGGCGATTTGGGCGATGCGAACCGCATTGTCGCTCCACATGAGGGCGGCTTCTTTGTCTTCTCGTCGTTTTCCGGGCTTGGGAAGAACAAGTTCTATTCGTCTGGGCGGTGCGCGGACGGCAAAGTCGTCGTTGAGGAAGAAGGCCCGCTCAAGGTGGTTGTGCGAGCGTCGGGGCGCCACGTCGCGGCGGACGACCTGCCGGGGCCGGGACACCTGCTCGACTACGAGGTTTGGATCAAAGCATATCGCGGTTCGCCGTTCGTCTCCGTCGAGTATGTCTTCATCTGCCGGCAGGGGAGCAGCATGGAGGACGGGTTCCCCATCGACGGGGTGTATGTCGAGTTACCGCTCACGTTGGCTGGCGGGCTGCAATACACCCTCGGCAAGCCCGGCGGAACGGTGCGGGGGGCGCTGGCGGCGGAACAGAGCGCATGGGCCGAGGCCGTCGGGAGCGACCGCTGCGCCTTCGGCGGCGCCGCCGCGGCCGTCGGCGAAGTTCCAACGAAGAGCGGCCTGCCGATGGAGCTCCGCTGGTTCTATGACCAGACCAGCGGTCAGCCGCTGCCCGGCAAGGACTACCCGCGTCCGCCGTCCCCCGAAAACCTCGGCTTTGTGGATTTGTCCGATGGGCGTCGAGGTGTCACCGCGGGCATCGCCTACTTCTGGCAGACCTGGCCCAAAGGCGTCGAGGCGGCCGGAAGCGGCACGCTCCGCCTGCACGTCTGGTCCAACATCGAACGCAAAGTCCGAACCGTTCCTGTCAACTATGACCAGCGCTTCGAGACCCTCCACTCGGACGCCGTTCCGTTGCGCGGCAACCTCTTTCCCGGCGTCGCCAAGAGCACGAAGATGGGCTTCTACTTCCACGGCAAGCCCGACGAGCAGAAGGTGCTTGCTGCGTGGGGAGCGATCAGCCGCCCCGTCCGAGTCCTCTGCCCGACCTCGTGGTATTGCGAACAGACCCGCGTCTTCGGCTACCTCGCGTCCAGCAACCCCGAAAACTACGACCCCGAGGTTTACAAGGACGTCGTCGAGATGGACCACGTCGTCGCCGAGACTCTTCTTTGGATTCGCAGGTTCCGTGCGAAATACTACGACCCGAAGAACGAGCAAATGGACTCCTATGGCTGCTTCAACTTCGGCGACAGCATCAACTGGCTTTCGGACCGCAGCAACCCGAAGCGGTTCGCCTTCCGCTGGGACAACAACTACTACGACTCGTCCCACACGATGTTCCAACAATTTTTCCGAACCGGCGACCTGGATATCCTCGAACAGGCAATCGAGACGGACACCCACCTTGCCGACGTGGATATGACTTCGTGGCACGTAGACGCCGAGATGATCGGAGCGTGCCGCTACAGCCCGAGCAACGACCACATCCGCCGGAACGGGACCGAGCTCCACGAATGCACCGTCTTTGCACCGCCCGTCTACAGCTGGCACCGGTGCAACTTCGACCGTTGGTTCCTCTTCGGCGACCGCTGGGCCTATGAGCAAAACTATCGAGCCGCCGATTTCGTCGTTCGTAACTCCCGAAAGGTGAACCGCTACGCGATGGGCATCGGGCACGGCGACCGCAGCAGCGGCCACGCCATCAAGAACGCCTCGCTCGGATACCTCGCCACCGGCGAGAAAAAGTTCCTTGAAGGCGCCAAGCGCGTCTGGTCGCCCAACCGCGGCCGCGGCTCGATCCAGGACGGCTGGCAGGCGGGCATCCTTGTCGAGGGCGCGTGGTGGTATTGGCAGGCGTCGGGCGATCCGGCGGCGCTCGCGCACGTCGTCAACCGCGCTTCCCGCTCGACGTTCGGCCACACACGACTTTTCGCCTACGGTCTCGCCTTCCGAATCCAGAACGACCCAATCTACATGCAACTCGCTTACGATTCGATGGTCAAGGTGGGCCAGAACAAAGGCGTCTGGGGCGCGACGGGCGACTTTGCGATGGCCGCGCGGAACGGACTACACTTCCCCTGGTTTGTGTCCGCGCTGCCCGTCGAAAAGCAAATCCCCGAGGTCCGGGTGGACAACTGGGAATAAACCCTTCGTCGCCGCGCTTGCTTGGCGGCCTGCCTCGTGGCACAATACAGGGGATGAAGAGGTCGGAAATCAACGCCGCCATCCGCGAAGCGTCTGAAGCGTTTGCGCGCCACGGCTGGGCGCTGCCGCCGAACCCGCGATGGGACGTCACGGACTTTGGCCTCGGCGACTTCGGCCGCTACGGCCTGACCCTCGTGAACCTCACCGAACAGCCGGAATACTGCGAGAAGG
>CAZBRH010000025.1:4574-22743 GCA_964494245.1 uncultured Planctomycetota bacterium
TCGTTCGCAGGGCGCAAATCACACCCTGCCATCACCACGGCGTAAAGAAGGAAGACATCATCTGCCGCTGGGGGCGGCTGGCCATTGCGCTGTATGCCGGTTGCGCGACCCGCATCCGGGTGCAGGTCAATGGAGAAGAGCAAGAGGTGCCAACCGGAGAGCCGCTCGTTCTAAAGGCCGGAGAGCGCATCACGCTTCCGCCAGGGCTGGCGCACTTGTTCTGGGCCTCGCGTTGAGCGAGGAGCGGCGGCGCATGAGCGACGACCTGCACGACAACATCTTCGCGGGCCCCAACGTCGGTCGGTTCAGCGAAATCGAGGAAGACGAGCCGCCACTCGTCCGACTCGTGAGCGACTGATTGCCCGCGTCGGCGCTCAATCGCCGTTCGGCTTGCTCCAGAGCACCTCCCGCCGCATGCCCAAATCGTTTTCGATAATAATCTTCCAGCTGACTTCCGGGATGCCGCGCGGATGCCCGACGGCCTTGACGATATCCACGAGGTGGTAGCCGGTGGAAAAGTCGATCAGGACACGCCGCTCGACGGGCTGCGTCGTGCCGGGAAGGGTCTGGCGGATGCGCAATTGTTCGGGACGGCCGATTTCACCGGTGGAAGCGCTGGCCGGGTCCCGCTTGCGGACGAAGAAGCTCTTGCTTCGAAGCTCGCCCTCAAAGAACTTTTCGACGCGAATATTGGCCACATCGTCGCTGCCACCTGTGTAGACGATGCGGAAGTCCGCAGGGGACGCGGTCAACACGGGAGACAGTTCGCCCTCGACGAGGAAGCCCCTTTCATCGCGAGCCGCCGCGGCAACCGCATACTCATATTGCGTCCCGATGGGCAGGCCATCATCAACGAAGACGAAGCGGCCGGTGGCGGCCTCAGAAACTGGGGCGCGGCCGATGAGGGCGAAGTCCGTGTCGCCGCCGCCCCTCCTGTAAACGCCGTATTCGGCGACACGGACCTCACCGGCGGCGACCGGTTCCCAAGAGAGGGCGACCGATCCGACGTCGGGACGGGCAACCAAGTTGCGAGGGGCCGGCAACCTTCGGACGGGCACATCCGTCGGAACTTCAATCGGGGCGTGTTCGCTTGGCTCCGAGCGTGTCTCGTCGCGAGTCCGATCGAAAATCGCCACGGAGCCCGAAGCGTCTCTCAACGGGACCGGCCTCGCCTCGACTTTCCGAGATGGTTCTTGGATGAGCGTCGCAGCCGCACGGCTGGCCGACGCCAACGGCATGCATTCCCACCACTCCGACCGTGCGCCGACCCGCAGCGGCGTCGGTTCCAGAGCCACGCCACGGACATCTACAATTACTTGCTGACCGGCGGAGACGATGATGCGCCCGCCAGACGCGGCGGAAACGGAAGCGAGGCCATCATACAAGCGCACTTCGAGTCGGGCCTCGTCCGGAGCGGCGTATGCAGCCGGTAGGATATGCAGTCCGCCCAAAAGCCCGGTTTCTGTCGGCAGCCCTGAGAGCACAAGTTCTATCTCAGTTCGACCCGTGCGTCCGGCGGGCGGCAGCAGGGCGACGTCGGCGAGCGGGGTATGCAGCGTTGTCGGGGAATGGATTGGGGTGAACTCGGCGCGGATGTTGCCGCGGCGAAGTGCGAGGTGGAACCGCCCGTATTCGCCGCCGGCGAGGAACGCAATTTCTGTCCCGCGGTTGAGGTCGAGTCGGTGGTCGCGTCTGAGAATAAGGGTGCCGGGGCGGTCGTCTCCGCAGCGCAGTTGGTCGCCGTCCCGAAGGACGGCGTTGGTCGCAAGCGGCTCCCACCCGCGGCCGGCCGTTCGCACTTCGAGCGGCCCCGAGCAGAGATCAACACGCGCGATGCTGATAGCGGGGCGGGAGGGCTGTCTCAAAAGGCCGACGAAAAGCGCGGCGATGATGGTCGCTGCGGCGACTGCTGCATACCGCCACCCGTTTGTCCACCGCACGCGCGACCGATGCAGACGCTCCCAAACACCCTCGCCGATGCTGTCAGGGGCTTCGCAGGACGCCAGCGCGGCCTCCAAGAGGTCGGCTTCGCGTTTCAAGAGCCGGAGCCGCCGGGTGCAGGCGTCGCACGCCCTCAGGTGATCATCGACACGGTTCACCTCGGGGCGCTCCAACTCACGGTCCGCGTATCGCTCGAGGAGGACCTCGATTTCCCTGCACGAACTCACGTCAAATCTCCTTCGGCGCCATCGGGACCACGATTCTCCTCCATCCCAGACGTCCGCAGCAGCTTCCGACGAATTTTCTCCTTGCCGCGAAAAATCCTCGCCTCCACGTTGCCGAGCGACAGACCGAGCACTGCCGCGATGTCCTTGTAGCTCATGCCCTCGACGTAGCGAAGATACAACACCTGTCTATACCGCGCCGGCAACTCGTTTATTGCGTTTCTCACGTTGCTGACCTCGATGTTCTTCTCGTAAACATCGAGCGGAGGCGCTTCGCGGCTGGCGGGGAGAACGGCGTTCTCGTCGTCCAGCGAGAGAAGGTCGCGGCCCCGGCTGCGATACTTGTTCTTGCAGGTGTTCGACGCAATCGTGTAGAGCCACGTCGTGAAGCTGTATCGGTCATTGAAGCGGTGCGCCCAGCGGTAAACCTTGACGAAAACGTCCTGCGCGATTTCTTCAGCGTCCTGACGCGAGCCGGTGGAAGCGAGGGCGTAAGCATAGACGGCTCGCCGGTAGCGACGGACGAGTTCCTCGAACGCGGCAGGGTCCGCCTGGCAACGCCGCACAAGTTCCTTGTCCGTCATCGTCATTGGCCCAGGTGCGCTCCAAGTTCACACACTCTATTGACGTGTGCATTGATGATGAAGGGGCACAGAAGCTACGCAGAGATTCTTCGCTACGATCAGAATAACATAATCCGCTGCATCACTCTGAGCGAAGCGCGGGGCTCTGCATGCTTCACACCTGCTTCTTTCTCACGCGCAAAGGTCAATAGGATCGGGGACGGGACAGGGATGACGCAGGAGCGCCGCTACGAGGCCTCGCCCGCCGGGTCAATCCCCAATTCATCGAGTTTTTCGTGGACATACTTGAGCATCCGTCCCTGGGCTTCCTCGTCGGCCCAGCCGATCCACCAGAACTCGACACCCACGTCGTACCGGTCCGATTTTTCCACCCGCTCGCACCAGACGACTCGGCCCAGAGAGACAACCGGCGCCGGGAGTTCGCTTAGCGACATTTCGAGCGCGATCATTATGCCGGGCTTGAACGGCCGGTCCGCCGAGAAGCACATTCCCCCTCCGCTGATGTTGCGAGCCATGCCGTTCCGACTTTCCCCCTGCGCTGCCGGTTCCTCGATCACCCGATACCGAACACCACAGGATTCCTTCACGCGCGGGTATTTACGCCGACGCAGGTCTGTCGCTTGTTCCGACACGGCTCGGCTCCTCCTGCAAGATGGCCTGCTCCCCCCCACGTTTCCTCTGCCGCACCCCATTCTACACGCGCGACCTCAGTCGCGAAAGCACGAACAATCTGACTGTGTGCCCGGCACCACCGCCACGCGGCCAATGTCGCCGGGCGCGAGGGCGAGCACCGCCTCCTTGAACGCACGCCCTCTCTCCTCAAAGTTTCGGAACATATCGTAGCTTGTGCACGCGGGCGAAAGCAGAACAACGTCACCCGGCTTGGCCAAAGCAGCGGCGGAACGCACCGCACGGTCAAACGTGCTCGCGCGAACGGTCGCCACTCCGGGCGCCCCGCTAGCAAGTATGCGCTCAAGCCGCCCCGCCATCTCACCCACCAATACAACCGCCCGACAACCGCCGACTTCGCGGGCCAGCGCGCCATAGTCCGCTCCTTTGTCCCTTCCGCCCAGAATGAGAACGACCGGCTTGTGGAACGCTCGCAGCGCTGCAACCGTCGATTCCGGCGTCGTCGCTTTCGAGTCATTGAAGAACCGAACCCCGCGGACTTCGCGCACGAATTCCAGCCGATGCTCGGCTCCCCTGAATCCGACGAGAGCCGCCCCCACTTTCCGCAGGTCTGCACCGACAGCGAGACACGCCGCCGTTGCCGCCGCCGCGTTCGCCACGTTGTGCTCTCCCGGCAACTTCATCAAGCGGCTATCAACGGCCTCGATTTCCTTGCCATCGACGCTTGCCACGATCCTGCCTTCGCGGACGAAGACCCCGCGGGGCGGCCGCTCCCTTGTGCTGAAAAAGAGCACCCGCAACGCGTCCCGCTCCCACCCCCGCACCACAGTGTCGTCGTAATTCAGCACGGCAACCGCGTCCGGTGAACGATTCGAGAGAATGTATTTCTTCGCCGCCGCATAGTGCTCCATCGACCCGTGCCAATCGATGTGGTTCGGAGAGAGATTTGTTACGACCGACACGGTCGGCGCCAGCTTCGTCGGCATTAGCCGATAGAGTTGCGCGCTCGAAAGCTCAAGAACGACAAGGTCGTCTTGCGTCATCCTGTCGACGTCCAAGAGAAGCGATCCGCCGATGTTGCCGCCGAGCCACACGGGACGGCTGCCATCGGCGGAAAGCGCGTCGCCGATCATCGAAGCCGTCGTCGTCTTGCCGACGCTGCCCGTAACACCGATGATGGTCGCGGGGCAGCGCTCGAAAAAGAGGTTGATTTCCGTTGTGATGGGGACGCCGCTCCGGCGCGCGAGTTCGAGACACTCGTTGTCCGGCTTTACCGCCGGGTTGACAACCACAAGGTCGGTCTCGACAAAATCTTCGGGCCTGTGCTCGCCGAGGTGGAACGTCGCCTCGCATCCGACGGCCGCAACCGAATCGGCCAGAGCGTCCTCCGCATCCCGGTCGGTCACGGTGACCTTCGTTCCTTGCGCGAGAAGGAAGCGAGCGACGCCCACGCCACCCCCAAAGCGCCCAAGCCCCATCACCGTGACGCGTTTGCCGCGAAGTTCCATGAATACGACTCTAGCAGCGCCCTTGCCGAGGGTCAACCGCCAGTTGAGAGAAGTTTCCCCGCGAGCAACAGGGACAGGCCATGGGGGCAGAGCAGCGACCTGGACAGATAACTTTTTCGCCCGGCAAGAGAAAGTTATCTGTCCCCGTTACCGCGCTGCTGTTGAGGTGTGCATTGATCAATGAAGCAACACGGGAGCTCCGCGGAGACCCTTCGCTGCGCTCAGAATAGCGTAGCCCGCTGCGCCTCTTTGAGTTCTGCCACCCCGAGCGAAGCGAAGGGTCTCTACATGGCTCGCGCTCGCTTCCTTCTTGCACACAAACGTCAACAAAGGGAACGAAAATCCTGAGACGCCCCTTGTGGCGCAGACCTCCCGGCGGATTGCTTCTCCCGATGGCGAAACAAAAAGCTCCGCAGCACAACTCACTGCGGGGCTTCCTGTTACACTGGTGCCGAGGGGGGGATTCGAACCCCCACACCCTCAACGGGCACTAGGTCCTGAACCTAGCGTGTCTGCCAGTTCCACCACCTCGGCGGCTGACTATGCCAGATTCTAACCGGCCGGCCCGAGATGTCAAGCGCGGCTGACGGCGCTACCGGGCACCGCTGAGTGAGGGTGTCCTTCGCGGTGAACGTTCGGCCGCTTTTTCCCGTGGCGATTTTGAAGCGGGCTTGAGGGTCAACGCTCGATGGGCTCTGCGGGATTCCATTCCTGCCGCCCATCGCTTGCCAATGCGTTTGCGAGGGCGATGATTTGGGCCACGCGGAGCGCATCGGCGCGGGCCCCGTGTGCGATGCCGGCGGCATGCAGCGCAGCATCGATGCGGCCGCGGGGAATGCGCCGGCGGGCGAACCCCGCGAGCGCCTTCGCGGCAGTCTTGCGGCGCTGGGTAAACAACGCGGCAACTATGGATGTGAACAGCGCCCAATCTCGAATCTCGGCGAGCCGTTTTTCTTCGGGGAGAACTTGAATGATGGATGAGCCAACCTTGGGAACCGGCCAAAAGACGGAAGGCGGGAGATTCCGTAGGCGCGTGACTTTCGCTCGGGCACGGAGTAGGACGGTCAACCCACTGTAGTCGCGGGAACCGGGGCGGGCAAGCATCCGAGCGGCGAACTCGGCCTGAACGGTCAGCACCATTTGTTGCGGCGGCGGGTTCACGTCGAGCAACGATACGATCAGGTCGCTGCTGATGCAGTAGGGGAGGTTGCTGACGACTTTGAATGTCCTTCGCGCTCCGTCGGCCGCATGGGTGAGCCGGTCCAACGCTGCGAGGACTTCGGGATGGACCCGGCGGCGCGGGCCATGGATGTCAGCACAAAGGATGAGGACGTTCGGGGCGGCGCCGGTGTATTCGGAGGCAATTTCGAAGAGTTTCCGGTCGATTTCGACGGCGAGCACCTGTGCTCCCGTCCGCGCGAGGTGCTCGGTTAGAAGGCCGGTGCCCGCGCCGACTTCGAGGACGACGTCTTCCGGCGAAAGGTTGGCAGGCCGGCAGATAAAGTCCAGGATGTTGTGGTCAACGAGGAAGTTCTGTCCAAGGTGGCGGTTCGCGCGGAGGCCGCGCTCGCGGAAAATGCGGATGAGGTCGCTTCGGGTGTGGCGCCGCAGCATGTGCCTTACGTCGTGAAGTGGCCCCGACCGAGGATGTCGTGCAAAAGAATGATGCCGGCTGGCCGGCCGCGGACATCGACGATCGCAAGCGACGTGATGCCTTTGACCTCCATGAGCCGGAGCGCGTCGACCGCGGGGGCGTCGGCCTCGATGCACCGGGGATTGCGCGTCATGACCTGGTCGATTGGGAGATCGAGAAGGTTATCGCTTGGCTGCTTTCGGAGGATGCGCCGGAGATCGCCGTCGGTGAGGATGCCCACCAGTTTTCTGTCGCTGTCCACGACAAGAGTGACGCCCAGGTTGTCGCGTTCGGTCATTTCGCGGAGCGCGTCGGCGAGGCGAGCGGTGTCTCGGACGCGGGGAATGGATCGGCCTTTTCGCATGAGGTCGGCGACACGGAGTCTGAGCCGCTGGCCAAGTCGTCCGGCGGGGTGGCGTATGGCGAAATCCTCGGCCGTGAACCGTTTCTTCGAGGCGAGCGCCATCGCGAGCGCGTCGCCGAACGCAAGCATCGCGGTGGTGCTGGCGGTCGGTGCAAGGCCGAGTGGGCAGGCCTCGCGCCGGACACAGATTTCGACTGTGAAGTCGGCGGCGCGAGCGAGGCCGGATTCGCGGTTGCCGGTGAGGGCGACGATGCGCGCGCCTAGGGGGCGCGCGGCTTCGGCGACGTTGATCAGTTCAGCTGACTCCCCGCTGTGCGAAAGTGCCAGAAGCACGTCGCCACGGTTGACTACGCCGAGGTCGCCGTGCAGGGCGTTCAACGGGTCAAGGAACACGGCGGGGGTTCCGGTGCTCGATAGCGTGGCGGCGATTTTGGCGCCAATGATGCCGGACTTTCCGACGCCGCAGACGATGACTTTGCCGCGCAGGCGCGAGAGGAGGCGGACAAGCCGCGCGAAGTCAGGACCGAGCCGGGCGCTCAGCTCCCGGACGGCCTCGGCTTCGGTTTCGAGCACCTTGCGGGCGTCGGCAAGAATCTGCCGGGTTGTGTCCGGGCATCGAGCCATCAAGCGTTCTCCTGTCTCGGTTCCCCTAAATCCAGCGCTCGAACCAACGTAGCGCGTCGCTGAGGTTCTGGCGCGCAAACCGGGGCGGGCCGGGGTATGTTTGCGAGAGAAAATCGTCGCCGCAGTCGGCCATGGAGTAGACCCTGCGGATATTGGCGAAGCTGGCGGCGGCTCGTGCTCCTCCAAAAAGGGGATCGCCCTCGAAGCCCATCAGAAAAAGTGCGCGCGGGACGCTCAGGCACGCGATGTCGGACAAGTCGAGGAAGTTATAAAGCCCGGGGATGGCGTAATGGCACCACCCGCTGCCCGGCACGCCGGATTCGACGGTGCCGGCGAACGTGGTTACCCAGCCGGCGGCGCAGGTCACTCGAATGAGGTCGCATAGACCAGAAAGGAACACGGCCATCAGGCCGCCGGAAAAGGCGCCGAAGCAGCCGATGCGCCGCGCATCCACACCATCCACCGTAGTGAGGAACTCGACGGCCCGGATAGCGTCCCAGACGCCCAAGCCCATAAGCGTTGCTCCGGCCTGAATGACATTCAGCGCGGCGATTGGCTCGCTTCTTGCGGCGATTTCCTCAAAGCGGGCGTGCCCCTCCGCCGTGGAAAGGTCGAGCCCGGCGACTTCCGGCGAGCCGACAAGCCGACGGTCCCCGAAATAGAACGCATCAGGCACAAGAACGGCAAAGCCGGCCATCGCGAACTCGTGCGCCAACGAAAGGCCCCCATAGAAGCGTTCCTTATGTTCGGCCAGCGCTGGAACGCCGTCGGCGGCGCTCGGCGCGAGTTTCTCCTTGCCCCACGCCAAAAGGCCGCCGTGGTCGTGCAGGCACAAGAGCCCCGGCAACTTTCCCTGCCGGAGCCGCGGCATCAGGAGAAAGGCGGACACGCGGCTGTATTGGGAGGTGCTGAACCAAAGCTTGCGGATCGAATACACCCCGCGGTTCTGTTCTTCGACGATTTCCTCCGAAAAGGGCACACGCGGTGGGGCGTAGTGCAGCAGCTCGAAGATTTTCTTGCGAGCGTAGCCGCGCCAGAGCTCCTGGTCGCGGTAGTTGCCGGAAAGGAACGAGAGCGGGCGGGCGGCGCGTGCAGCCAGCGCACGGACAAGATGCTGATGGTGGCCCAGCGCCGACATACAAGACCGCCTTCGGTGGTCCCTCCCGCCTGAAGCACTTGCGGGATTCTACGAAAGGGCCGTCCTGCCGTCAAGCGCAACGAATGGGATGGGAGCGGTCGCCGCGCGCGGCACGATGTAATGTCCCCAGTGCGAAAGATTTTACTAAAGTTTTGAGCGACTCATGACGATAAGAAATTGTTGTTATCCGTGTGGCGTGGTTGGGGCGCGCTCGGAGTGCGCGCCCGCTGGAGCAAATAGTCCCGCGGAAGGCGATCCGGATGGCCGAACTGAATCCGACACTGGTCGATAGCTTGTGGCCATGGCGTCAGCGCCTGGATGATGCAGCAATGGTGCTCTCGACGCTGTCTCCCGGCGAAACCCTGTCTGCCGCGCGGGAACTGGCTCGCGATCTCGCGCGGCCCGACCGGGCGGTCGTGCTCTCTGGCGTCGGCGCACGCGAGCCGCTTTTCTGGCATGTCCCCGCCGGGAAGGAACTGGACACCGTCCGGCCAGACGTTGTTCTGCTCTTGGTGCAGAACTGTTTTTCGGCGTCCGCGCGGCTGCTCTTGGCGACCGCCCGCTACGTCGTCCTCATCACGGGCAGCCGGTCGGAGGACATGGCCGAATCCGGCAGGATGATGCAGATGATTATCCGAATGGCGGCTCCGAGCCATGTTGAGGTTGTCGTGGTCGCCGACAGCCCAAACGCCGCCCAGGAAGCCGGAAAGCAACTTATTGGCATGGCCAGCCGGCGCCTCGGCAACAGCCGGACGACTTGGCGCCTGATGCCGGCGCAAAAGATACGAGATGCCGACACGCAGGAGGAGGAGAAACGTATGACGTCAACAAGACCACAGGCGATCCCTCTTTCCGAGGCGCAGATTCGCGTCAAAGAGTGGGAAGCCAGTTTCCGCAGGGCAGAGGCGCTGCTCCAAGAAGCGCACGCTGCGCTGCGAAGGCAACTCGGAGAAGCTGTCCCGCCCAGCGGCGGCGCAGCGTATACTGAAGAGGCAGGGCAACAGGCCCAGGCGTTCTGATTCGGGACGTGTTTCGGGCGGGTGCCGAACCGGCCCAAGCGGCGTCCGCCCGAGACCGTCCCCGCCGTGCGACTGCTGTCCCAATCGGGCTGGGGAGAATAACGACACCGAGGCCGCACCGTGATTTCACTCTCCACCGCGTGGTGCCCCCCCAACATACCGACTCTTCCAAAGCTCTTCGCCGCTGGCAAGAGAATCGGCTTCACCTCGTTCGAACTCGGCGTGTCGCCTGTTCCTTTCGAACTGGACGCGGTGCTCCGCGCCATCGAGCACAACGAAGTGGCCATATCGAGCGTGCACGCGGTGTGCCGGGAGGGGGAAGTGCCTCAGCCAACGCGCCGTGGTGACTGGATTGCGGAACCGGACGAGGAGCGGCGGCAAGAAGGAATCCGCTACGCCAAAGAGACAATCGACCTTGCCCGTCGCGTCGGCGCTCGCGTCGTCGTCTTGCATGGCGGCGTGCTCCCGATGCCTGAGGTTCCGACGCTCCAAGCCGGACTGTATCAACTTGTCTCGGAGGGAGCGCCGCCGGAGCGGATCCGCGCCTGTCTCGAAGGCGTCCGGGCGGAGCGCGAGATGCTGGTTCCGGCGTATCTGCGCGCTCTCGAAACGACGCTGCGGGAGCTCTGCGATTACGCGCCCGATGTGACTCTCGCTCTCGAAAATCGGTATTACCTACACGACGTGCCGCACGGCGACGAGTTCGATCGAATCTTTGACCATGTCTCTGCGCCCAACCTTCGCTACTGGCACGACGTGGGCCATGCGCACGTGCTCGACCGCCTCGGCTTTGTTCACCACACCGACCTGCTCCGACACTACTCGGATCGACTCGTCGGCATGCACCTGCATGATGTTCGCGGCTTCGAAGACCACCGTCCACCGGGCACCGGGGAGTTCGATTTTGGCCTCGTTGCGGGCGTGCTCCGGCAGGACACGGTCCGCGTGATGGAGATTGCAGCGCGGCATGCGCCTGCCGATGTTCGCCGCGGCCGGGAGCACCTTGCGGAGACATACGGAATCTCGTGACGAAGCCGGAACTTATCCTTGCGTCGGCGTCGCCGCAGCGCGCCGCGCTTTTGTCGGAACGGGGCTATTCGTTCCGCACGGTTGTGCCCCATGCAGACGAGAGTGTTTGTTTAGGGGCCTCGCCGACCGCCGAGGCGGAGCGCCTTGCACGAGCGAAGGCGGAGGATGTTGCCGCTCGCGTCGGGCCGGCCGTCGTCATCGCAGCGGACACGATTGTCACCCTCGGTGGCGAAGTCTTCGGAAAGCCGCTAGACCGCGCAGACGCCGCCGAGATGCTTCGGCGTTTGGGCGGCACCTGTCATCATGTGATCACGGGGCTTTGCGTCCTTGATACGCGAACAGGTCGGCGGGTCAGCGAGAGCGTCTCAACGGCCGTCACGATGAAGAAGATGACCGAAGCCGAAATCCAGGCATACGTCGCGAGCGGCGAGGCCGACGGCAAGTCGGGAGCTTATGCGATCCAAGAGACCGCCGACCGATACGTCCTGCGTGTCGAGGGAAGCTACACCAACGTCGTTGGCCTGCCGATGGAGCGTTTGGAACAGATTCTCGAATCGTTCGGGGTGCGGCCGGGCAAAGTGAATTGACGCACAGCCGTCTGCGGATACAATGGCGTCGAGGGCGTGAGAGCACTACGTCCAATCGTCCGGCCGAGTGGTGGAACCGGAATACACGACGGACTTAAAATTCGTCGTCCCGAAAGGGACATGGGAGTTCGAATCTCCCCTCGGCCACCTAACGGAAGACGGCGAGAGGGCAAGCGCCCGATCCCGAGCGAAGCGGCCTTTGGAGATGAGAAAATGAGGATACGAACAGCAGCGCTGGTCGCCGCGTTATTCTCTGTTATCGCCTGTGCAAATGGAGCGGAGGTCCGGCGTTGGGGCGCCGTCACCGGCGACAACGTGCGCGTTCGCTCCGGCCCCGCAGAAGGATACCGCGAGATGTGCGAACTCGACAAGGATGAGGTCGTCGAGATTCTCGAGATTTCGCCCGACAAGCGGTGGTTTCGCATCGTCGCGCCGGAGAAGGGCGATGTCTGGGTGCACGGGCAATACGTGGACGTTGAGGGGGAACGGGGAGTGCTGACTGGTGACCGGGTGCGCGTTCGCGTTCGGCCGGATGTGAACGCCGAGCAGGTTCACCGGTTGGACAAGGGAGCCGTTGTCAGGGTCAAAAGTCGCGAGGGCGATTGGATCAAGATCGCGCCGCCCGAAGGATCGGTTGCGTGGATTAGCGCCGAATACGTGACTCCGATGAGCGACGAAGATATGGCTCGGTTCCGCCGGAAGAAGACTGACGAAGAACGACAGAAAGCCGAAATCGCCCGAACGGAGCGCGAGAGAGCGATGGTTGCCGAGGCCGACCGCCTGTTTGCCGCCGAACTGGATCGGCCCGTCGAGAAGCGCTCGCTCGCCAAGGTCCTGCGGGCATACGAGAGCGTGCAGCAGCAGATCAAGGACGAGGCGTTGCGCGACCGCGTTGCCGTGCAGCTAGCGCTGGTTCGTGCGATGCAGGATGTTCAAACGGTCCGCGCCGGCGCCGCTGCCCGATCTCGACTTCGATCGGGCGAAGGCGGAATATGGCGTCGGGCGCGCGATTGATGACCTGCTTGCCGCGCACGAACAGGCGCAGAAGCTCGCTGCGACGCCGTCCACACAGGGGGTTTCGCCCGCGCCGGAGCGCGACGTTCCGCTCGATGGCTGGGTTTTCTACCTCGGCCCCGGGCTGGAGGACACAGGGGCGACGCATCGGGTCATTCGGGACGGGAAGGTGCTCGCGCTCATTCGGGGCCGGCAAGTTGACCTCGGCGCCTTCGTGGGCACGCGCGTCCGGCTCACCGGCAAGGTCTCGGGCGAGGCCGACCTGCTTACCGGACAACGAGCGAAGGTGGTCGAAGTCGCGCGAATCGAGCCCGCGTTCGAGTGAACCAAGCGTTGCGGGCGGACCAAGACGGATACAGTTTTGCAGGGCATTCCCTTGGCGGGTGACTCGGACACGAAAGTTTCCGGCGGAGCCGCACCGCGGCCGGACGAGCGCGTCGAGATCGGCGGCTTCGAGCTGCTTGAGCGCATCGGGCGCGGCGGCATGGGGAGCGTTTATCGCGCCCGCCAGATCAGCATGGACCGGATTGTCGCACTCAAGGTGCTTTCGCAGCGGCTGGCCCGCAACGAGGGATACGTCGAGCGCTTCATCCGCGAGGCCCGTGCCGCCGCGAAGCTGAACCACCCGAACATCGTTCAGGGCATCGATGTCGGCAGCTCTGGTGGCTACTACTACTTTGCTATGGAGTATGTGAACGGCGAGACCGTTGCCGAACGGGTCAAGCGCCAAGGCCCACTACCGGAAAAAGAGGCGCTCTCCATCTGCGTGCAAGTTGCCCGCGCACTCCAGCACGCCCACAGCCGAGCCGGCATCATCCACCGCGACGTCAAGCCCCAGAACATCCTTCTCGATTGCGAAGGCCACGTGAAACTGGCCGACCTCGGTCTCGCCCGCGAAACGCTCCAGCAAGACCACTCGGCCACACTCGAAGGCACCACGCTCGGCACGCCCGACTACATCTCGCCCGAACAGATACGCGGCGAGACGAACCTCGATGGCCGCTGCGACATCTACTCGCTCGGCGCAACGCTCTACCATCTCCTCACCGGCAGGCCGCCCTATCAAGGGGAAACCTCCAACGTCGTTATGGCGAAGCACCTGACCGAGCCCCCGCCCGACCCGCGAACCATCGTCCCATCGATTTCCGCCGGGACCGCCGCCATCGTCCGCAAGGCGATGCAGAAGGACAGGGCGCGCCGTTATCAAACCATCGACGACATGCTCCGTGCGCTCCAATCCGCCCTGCGGCGGCTCTCCCCCGCGGCACCCGCCCACGAGATGGCAAAGCCGATCCGAAGCCCCCGGCAGCACCTCAGCCCTTTTGTGGTCGCCACGGCGATTGGCGCTGCTGTCGTCGTTGCCGCCATCATCGCCATCCTGACCACGGGGCCTGGGCGGCACGAGCAGACAACGCTGCTGCCACGCACGCCGGCACAATCGCCCGATGTTCCGCCCCCGAAAGCCCACGGCGACTCCGCCGCCCCCGCCCCGACGCCGGTCTCCGGCGAACAACTTCTCGTCCAGGCACAGCAACTCGCGAGCGAGAACCCGGACGAGCCATGGCGAATCGAGGAGCGACTTCGGCGGCTGCTCGACCGCGCAAGGGGAACAGAACAGGAGAGCGCACTGCGGCAGCTTCTGGACGACACACTGAAGCGGATTCCCGAAGCCGCAAGCGCGAAGCTCAGCGAACTACGATCCCGCGCCGACGACCTCTGCCGGCGAAAGCGGTTCGGAGAGGCCGAAGCGGTTTTCCGTTCTTTCTTCGAAGGCCGATTGCCTGCGGAATGGATGGCGCGCTTCCGCGAGGCGGCCAGCGAGGTGATCCGTCGAGCCGATGAGGAATACACCCGCACGCTCGAAGCCGCCAACGCCGCCGCGGCGGCGCGAAAGTTCGACGAAGCTATCGCGATCATGCAGGATGTCGCCGCGTGGGGTCTGCCGTCCCGCACAGAAGCCGCTCATGAGTTGATCCAGACGTGGCAGGCGGAGAAAGCGCGGGATGAGAAGCGGCTGCGTGCCGAACAGACGGCCCTCCGCATCGAACGGCTCCAAAGCATCATTGCGATGCTTCAGGAACGCCGCTGTGAGGAGGCGCGAACCATCGCAGCCGAGGCCGCAAAGGACCCCGCCCTCACTCCTTACGCCGACGAGTTCGCCGCGTTCGCCCAGGACATCGAGCTGCTCGAATCGCTCTGGCAGGAAGTCGAGCAACGGGTGTTGAAGCTCAAGCCCGGCGACCCGATCCGGCTCGGCTCTATTCTCCGGTCGTTCGTCAAGTTCGAAAATGGCTTCGTGTCGGCCGAGGTGGGCACGCACGTGGAGACCGTTCCGCTTCGGGCTATGAGCGACGTTGACCTCTTCAGCGGCCTGCTGGCCGAGCAATACAAGGCAGAAGTCCGCGATCCGTCGCCCTACCTTCGACGAGGGCTTTTCTACACATTCGACAAGCAGCGCAAAATCGATGTTGCGCTTAGGGAATTCACTGCCGCCGAGCAGCTTGGCGCAGCAGAAGGCGCCGCACGTGGAAGGCGATATATTGACATCGTCAAGCAGCTTGAATCCGAGCGGGTTGCCCGCCAGCTTCTCACCGAGGCCCGGACCGCCGCGCGGCAAGAAGCATGGAAGACGCTCGCCGTTAAGTTGGAGAAACTAAACGAGTTCCGCGAGACACAGGTGTATAAGGATAGCATGGACGAACTGGCCGAACTGGGCGATCTCGCCGCCATGCGGGGTGAGCGCCTCGCTCCTGGCCTCATCGCCATCTACCACGATGGACGCGACTTCAACCGCGTCAAACTCGCCCGAATCGACCGGACGCCGAACGTGGACATCGACCGATTGCGCAGACGGATCGACCAGACCGAGAATGTCTCCGTCCGCTGGGAGGGCTACATGCGTATCACCGAACCGGGCCGATACCGTTTCGCCCTGGTCGCCGACGACGGCTTCCGCTTCTGGCTCAACGGCGCGAAGCTGCTGGAAAAGTGGAGCATCAGCCCCCAGAACGTGGCGGCGACAAGACCGCTCTTTCTCGAAAGGGGCTTTCACAAAATCCGCATCGAGTTCTTCCAGGGCACCGGCGGAGCATACCTCCAACTCCGCTGGAACCATCACGACGTGGACAACGACTTTGTCCCGCCGGATGTCTTTTTCCATTCGCTGGACCAAGCAGAGAAGCTCGGCATCCGCCCCGCCGAGCGGGGCCAGTAAGTGCTCTGCGAGAACACGCCACAAGTTATCCTCCTGGGCGCGGCACTTATTCAGTTCGGATACGCTCAAGCCGCCCTGTGATTCTTGCGGCACGATTCACGGCTGTGCCGTCTGGCGCGCGCTCAACACGGGGCACGCCTGTGCCGGCTGCGCGGGGCGGGCTTGTCTTGGGGCGAACACTTGCGGGCACCTCGCCGCGAACGTATATTCGATTGCTGGTAGAAGTCGATCGCCGGCAGCAGGAGCAACTGCTAACTTGATCAGCTACGAAGGACGCAACCGTCGAACGGTCAATCTGCTCAAGACCGTTTACTTCGACTATCCCGAATGGACGCCATGCAGCGTGAGCTTTCTCCCTGCGACGTGGATGAAGTATCGCGAGGAGCTGGAACGCGTCGTGCTCGCGCACCCACGTGTCTTTCCCGACTACAAGAAGGGTTCGCGGGATTTCGACGCGATTGGCGACCCGCTCCACGAACTCGGCGAGCACACCGATTGCTGGGGCACGGTCTGGAACAACATCGAACGCGGCCTTTCGAGCCACCCAGTCCGATTCCCCCTCGAAAACTGGGACGACCTCGACGCCTACGTCCCGCCCGACCCGATGAAGGACGACGTGTTCGGCCCGCGTGCCGACTGGGGCAAGATCAAAGACCAGATGGACCGCGCGAAGCAGAGCGGCGGACTCGCGAGCGGCGGCGGACTCCAGCACGGCTTCATGTACATGCGCCTTTTCTACCTCCGCGGCTTCACCAACCTGATGATGGACATTGCGACCGACGACCCGCGGCTCCCGAAGCTCATCGCCATCGTCCGCGACTACAGCCGCGCCGTCGTCGCCAAATACATCGAACTCGGCGCCGAATACATGCACTTCGGCGACGACCTCGGGCTTCAGGAGAAGCTCCCGATGAGCCCGGCCGCGTGGCGCAAATACATCAAGCCCGCGTACATGCACTGCTGGGAGCCGTGCCGCCGGGCCGACGCCATTGTCTTTCTCCATAGCGACGGCCACATGCTCGAAATCATCCCCGACCTGATTGAGGCGGGCGCGAGCATCATCAACCCGCAGATCCGCGCGAACACCCTTGAAGGTCTTCAGCGAGTTGCGAAGGGCAAGGTCGCCATCTGGCTCGACCTCGACCGCCAGCTCTTCCCGTTCGCCACGCCCTCCGAGGTCGAAGACCACATCGGCGAGATGTACGAGGGGTTGTACCTGAAGGAAGGCGGGCTGATGTTCATTGCCGAGTGCGGCCCCGACGTGCCGCTCGCCAACATCGACGCCATCTGCACCGCGTTCGAGAAGCTCTGCCACCTGCCCGAGCCGTAGTCCGGTCCGGACACGGATAAGCAACGGAAAAACGAGAAGACGGAAAACCGGAGGAGAGATTCCGCCGCCGCGCGTCGGGCGGCAGTTTGGCCACTATTTCGGCTTGTTTTCACCGGGCCAGCGCGGCGGCGGCTTCGGCCGCGGCGGCGTAGAGCTTCGCCGACCGCCCCTGCCAGTCGGTCCCGCAGGCGTACCAGTCGGACCCAAGCGGGCCGTAGGGGAGGTACGTGTGGAGGATGCCGTTGGTGTTCTGCTCGTTTCCCCAGGCAAGGAAGCGGGTTCGCTCGTCGAGTATCGCCTGGCATTTCGCTGCGAGTTCTTCGCCGAGCTTGGCCCGGAGCTTTTCGTCGGTCAGCGCCTTTTCGAGGAAAATACGCACCTCGCAATCTTGGACACCTTCGAGTCCCATCTCGTATCGTTCGGTCGATATCGGCCCTTGCTCGCCGGGGGCGAGCCAGGCGGGGCCTGGGGTGAGCGAGCCCCAACAGCAATCAGAACCCCAGGCGCTGCGGGCGCTGTAGTCGTGGAAGTCGTCGAGCGCCTGGCGGCCAGCCCCCCGGAGGCCGCAGAGGAGTCCGAACTCGAAGAAGGTGCGCTCGTAGCTCATGCCGAACGTCGCGCGGGCGTCGGCATATCGTGGGAAGTAGGCCGTGTGGTCCGGCCGCTGCCAGCCGTAGCGGCGGCTGATTGCTGGGTCGGAAAAATACGCGATAAAGACGGCGGTTGCGTAGCCGACGCGCTGGCCGTAGAGGTTGGACGTCACCCCGTGGGCCATTGTCACCCAGGGCGTTCCGGGCAGGAGCTTCGCCCACAGGTCTACCGTTTCCTTCACGGGGATATAGTCGCCGCAGATGCCGAGCATCGCTGTGCCTTCCAACCCCCTCGCCTTCAGCACCTTCATCGCGCCTTCGGCGACCGGCCGCCAGAAGGTCTCGGCCTCGGCGTCCGTGTACCGCGGCCCCGCCATCTCCCGTACCCGACCCGTGTGCGGGTCGAGCTGACTTACGGGCACGGGCGCCTGCTCCTTCACCCAGGACTGCCCGTAGAGTCCCGTCCCTATCTTGGTCTTGGGGTTCGCCCCGATGTGGTAGTCCCAGACCTGAAAGCAGACGATCTTCGGTCGGTTTCCCGCTTTCAGCGCGGTGTCGAGGTAGCGTTCCATCAAGCTGAAATCGTGCTTGTATCTCTCTCCGTCCCGAATCCACCGCACCATCGACTCATCGTTGCGAAAATGCGTCCGGCAAAGAAACGGCACAAAGAGCGCCCGGTTGCCTATGCGCGCGAGGAGACGCATCGACCGCCCGATCAGCCCCCAGTGCTCTTCGGACCA
>CAZBRH010000025.1:22781-27666 GCA_964494245.1 uncultured Planctomycetota bacterium
AGGAAGCCGACGGACGTCTCGAAATCCGGCGGACTCGGCAAGCGATAGTCATAGACCTCAAGCTCGACGGCGGCAACGACCGGTTCGTTCCCTTCGGAACGGACGGTCAGTGTTCCGCGGTACACGCCGGGCGCAGCGTCGAGCGGGACCTGCACCGTCAGCCAAACGGGCTGGACGGCGCCGAGCCACCTGGCGTCCGGGTAGAGACCTTTCCACGCGCTGCCGATCTGCTGGACGGGGACCTCGGCGGGCGGCTCGTCGTGCAGCGCGTCAAACCGCAGCGAGTGAAATCCGCCCCAGCCGCCGAGCACGCGGTGGACGTATTTCGCTCCCCGCTCCTTCGTTGTGGCGCGCGGATAACGAATCTGCACGGCGGAGCCGCCGATCGTCGAACGGCTTTTCTCGTGCCGCAAATCCGTCACGTCGGCACGAAGCGCCCGGATCGGCTTATCCGAACCGATAACGAGCTGACCGGAGAACGAGCCATTCCGCGCTCCGACGATACGGACAGGCCTCAGTGTTTCATTGGGATCGCCGTAGGTGCATTCGAACACGCTTTCGAGCGGGTTTGCGTTCCAGGCGCGCAGCCCCGGCGGGCGCCCGACGTTCGGCACAATCCCCTCACCAATCGCACTTACCTTCGCCTCGATGAATCCAGCCGTGTTCCAGAGCCGGTCTCTTTCTGCGCCACGCCGGTGCGTCAGGGTGTTCGGATGCTGGGCTGATCGATGGATTTCGATGGCCAGCACGTTGACGCCCTTCCGGAGATACCCGGCAGGGATTTCGATACCGTCGGCACGGCGTTCCCGCACTTCGACGCCCTCGCGTCCGCCGCTCCAGAACAGGTATCGGTAATCACCGTTGGCTTGCACCCAGGCCTCCCAGGGATAGTCGTCTGCCAGAGTCTCGAACGAGATGTCCCCTTCCGGCAGATGTCGTCGTGCGATTTCACGCCCATTAACGTAGATGACAACGCCTCCTCGGAACGCGAGGGAGAGCTTTACCGACTTGACCTGCGAGGGATCTGTCACGGCGAATTTGCCGCGCAGGCAGATGAGGGCGATAAACGGCGGTTGTGCGCTGCCGTAGCGGCTGAACGCCTCCATCTGCCAGCCGGCACGGAGGAGTTCCCCACCGAAGAACGGCCCTGGCTGGCGCCACCAGACGGCGTCGTCGAAATCGGGCTGCATCCAGTCCGCCGGAGGGAAGGCCGTGGCAGGGCCGTCCTCCGGAAGGACAGGTTTCCGGAAGGAGGTATGAAACGTGGCGAGCTTGTCCGGCTTGGCGTCCTTCTGTGTCCCGAAGACGGTCGGCCGCAACGTGATGTGGCAGCGCCAATAGCTGAGCGTATCAAGCACCAGCTTGTCCGCCTCGCCGGCGCCCTCCGCTGCCCACAACGCTGTTCCGGGGCGAAATACGCCGCAACATACAAGACAGCATAGGAGCACACATGTTGGCTTCACGTTCTTCCTCGTGAAAAGCGGCCGGCAAGACAGCAAGAATTTACCCCGTGCGGCACTCGGATTCAACCACTCGAACTGCCTCCCGAAAAATCTATACGAAAGTGAGTCATTGCCTCAAAGAGGCAGGGCGAGAGTCATCCAAAAGTTCACACGTTATGCACCCTCCCCCCTCTGGACTCCCCCACCACCAAGAGGACGATTATTCGTCTTTCGTATAGATTCTTATGTGAGGCAACGGGGGACTTGCGCAGGCAAACGCGCTTCCGTCTCGCAGCGGGCTTCACACGGCGCAAGTCCAGCGCAGTCTGCGATTGTCCGCCGCATGCAGCCAAGCAGGCAGGTCGATAACCAGCGTGCGCCTCGTTGCACTCGGGTCCGTCTTATATCGAACCGTAGGTAGTGATGGCAGGTCCGCACGCCGTGGCAACGCTTGTTGCCAGTTCGACGCGGTCGCGCCCGTTGCGTTTCGCGCGATAGAGCGCGGCGTCGGCGAGCTTCAGGAGCCGCTCGGGGTCCGCTTTGCTCAACTGGGTGCTGGCGGCGACGCCGAAACTCGCGGTTACTGGAATCCGCATTCCTTCAATCTGAAACTCTTCATCCGCGATTGCGGCTCGGACGCGCTCGGCCATCCGCCCTGCTCCCGGCCAGTCGCACGGCGAGAGCACGGCAAGGAATTCCTCGCCGCCAAGTCGGCCGAAGTCTTCGTATGGCCGCATTTTCGCCACGGTGCGGTGGGCGAGCTCGACCAGGACGGCATCTCCGACGGCGTGGCTATAGTTGTCGTTGATGTCCTTGAAGTGGTCGATATCAAGCAGCACAAGACTGACGGGCTGGCCGGTGCGTTCCGAGCGGAGGAACTCGCGCTCCGCTGCCTGAAGAATGGCGCTACGGTTCAGCAAACCGGTCAGGGCGTCGTGGGTGGCCTGATAGCGCAGCGCTTCCCTGCCGGCCAGAAGTTCCAGCTGGAGTTGGATGATGCGCTCGCCGGCCTGAATCCTCACGCGGAGCTCGTCCGGGTCAAACGGCTTGGTCACGTAATCGTCGGCGCCGGCATTGATTCCCTCGACGAGGTCCTTCTTGTTTTCCCGGCCAGTCAGCATGATGATATGCGGGCGGACTTCTGTTTCGAGTTGGCGGACCTTGCGGCATACCTCGATGCCGTCCATTCCGGGCATCATCCAGTCGAGGATGACCATTCGGGGAGCGTCAGGAGCGCGGAGCGCCTCCCACGCTGCGTTGCCATCGCAGGCGGACACCACCTCGTGTCCCCATTTCTGCAGCATGGCTTCCAGGATGCGGCGGGAGACGGTTTCGTCTTCGGCGATCAGGACTCTCATGGCCTCTTTTCCTCAACGAAGTGTCGGAGTGCATCAAAGAGACGGTTGGTATGTTCTTCGAGGGCGCTGACGGCGGCTTCCGCCAGTGCGCCCTCGCGGGCAAGCGTTTCGAGCCGGAGGGCGGCGCGGGTGGCGTCCTCGTCGGTGAAGTTGCCCAGCGCGCCTTTCAGGGCGTGGGCGGCGCGGGCGAGCATTTCGGCGTCGCTCCCGGATAGCGCGGAGCGAAGTTGCTCCAAGAGTTTGGGGGAGCTTTCGAGGCACAGGGAGGCGATTTCTTTGAGCAGCGACTCGTCGCCGCCGAGGCGCTCCATCGCCTTCGCCTTGTCGAAGCCGGAAGCGGTGGGAGCGGGCGCTGCTTCCGTGGCGGTCGGCGCCGCGCCGCACCCCACGCATTCGTCAAGGGCGTTGCGGAGTTGCTCCTGCCGGATGGGCTTCGCCACATAGCCGTCCATGCCGGCGGCAAGGCAAAGCTCACGGTCGCGGTCCGTGGCGTGGGCGGTCAGCGCAATGATGGGCAGGTGGCGGCCAGTCGCCTGCTCCGCCTGGCGGATTCGTGCCGTTGTTTCGAAGCCATCCAGGACCGGCATCTGGACGTCCATCAAGACGACGTCGAAGGGTTGGCGGCCCAGTGCCTGGAGCGCGGCGGCGCCGTCGCCGACAATGGTGACGGAATGTCCCCACTTTTCGAGGAGTGCGCGGGCGAGGCGCTGGTTCACCACGTTGTCTTCGGCGAGCAGAATCCGCAGGGGGCGTTGTGCGCGTTCTTGGAGAACCGGCGGCTGGGGGCGTGCGGCGCCGCGGGGATCGCGGTCGCGGTCCAGCGTTGTGAGCACGGCATCAAGCAGGTCCGACTGGCTGGCGGGCTTGGACAGCCGGGCGGAGATGTCGAGTTCCCGTTGGCGGGAGGCGATCTCGTGCTCGCCGGCCGAGGTGAGCATGATGATTCGTAGGTCAGCCAGTGCGGGGTCGCGCCGAATCGCTTCCGCGAGCGCGAGGCCGTCGGCACCGGGCATGCAGCCATCGATGAGCGCCAACGCGAAGGGTTCGTTCATTTCCTTCGCCCTGGCCAAAGCCTGCAATGCTTGGGGGACGTTCTCGGCGAGGGTCGGCTGCATCTCCCAATGGAGCAGCGTTTCTTCGAGAATCTGGCGGTTTGTCGCGTTGTCGTCCACCACGAGCACCCGAACGCCGCGCAGCGAGGAGCCGTCGGGCAAGACGGCCGCCTCGTTCGGAGCGGCGGCAAGCCCGAGGTTCACTGTAAAGTGGAATACGCTGCCGCGGCCGACCTGGCTTTGCACCCAGATACGGCCGCCCATCATCTCGACGAGTTGCCGCGAGATCGCCAGCCCAAGCCCCGTCCCGCCGTGCTTGCGTGTGATGTAGCCGTCGGCTTGGGCGAAGGCGTCGAAGATCAGGTCGAGCTTCTTTTCTGGAATCCCGCAACCGGTGTCGGATACGGTGAAGTGCAACAGGACGTTCTCGTTTGTTCGTTGGAGGAGTTGGACGGAGACGACGATTTCGCCTTTGTCGGTGAACTTGATGGCGTTGCCGACGAGGTTGATGATGACTTGGCAGAGCCGCGAGGAGTCGCCGAAGAGGGAGTCCGGGACGTCGGGCCAGACGTGGCAGGCGACCTCCAGGCCCTTGGCCTGTGCGCGCACGGCGAGCGGGCGGATGGCTCCGTGCAAGGTGTCGCGCAGGCCGAAGTCCACAGGAGCCAGTTCCAGTTTCCCGGCCTCGATCTTCGAAAAGTCGAGGATATCGTTGAGGAGCGAGAGCAGCGCCTCGGCGGAGGAACGCACGGTTTCGAGGTATTCGCGCTGTTCGTCGGTCAAGGAGGTATCCAGCACGAGTTCCGTCATGCCGATGATGGCGTTCATCGGGGTTCGGATTTCGTGGCTCATCTTGGCGAGGAATTCGGTTTTGGCGGCGCTGGCGAGTTCGGCGGCGGCGGCCATCTGGTTCGCCCGGGCAATGGCCTCTTCGAGTTGGCGGTTGGTCTCTTCGAGTTCCCGCCGTACGGCGAGCGCTTCGGCCCGCGCTTGCGCCAGGCCGTTCGCCTCGGAACCTTCGCCGACCCGGTTT
>CAZBRH010000026.1:0-3303 GCA_964494245.1 uncultured Planctomycetota bacterium
GAGCGCGAGCCCGATGGCCTCGCTGATCATGGCCATCGTATTGGCGGTGAACTGCGCGCCGCAGGCGTCCGCGAGGTATTCCCGGCGGCGCGAAAGCGCGAAGTAAAGAAGCTGCGCCGCAATCGGTGCAAGAATGGCGAAGAGAATGGCGACCAGCATGATGACGGCCTGTGCCTGCCCGCCGCCATCCCGAGACCGGCTGCGGCTGCGGCCCCCGCCAGTGAACCACAAGCTTCGGAGGAAGACATGGGCCAGAATCGCGATGACGCCGACCATCACGGAAGCGATCATCACGTAAAGAATGTCGCGGTTTTTGACGTGCGCGAGTTCGTGGGCAACGACGCCCTGCACCTCGTCGCGGTTCAGTCGGTTCAAGAGCCCTGCGGTGACGGCGACGGAGGCGTGCTGGGGGTCGCGGCCGACGGCGAAGGCGTTGGGCAGCGGGTCGTCGATGATGTAGATTTTCGGCAGGGTCGAGAGGCCCGCGGCGATGCACATCTCCTCGACGATGTTGTAAAGGACCGGATGGTCCTGCTTTTCGATGCGGCGTGCGCCGGAGCTGGCAAGGAAGATGGAGTCGCCGCCGAAGTAGCTTGTGAGCGAGAGGACCGCCCAGAGAACGAAGGCGAGAATGCCGCCGACCGGCCCGCCGTCGGGCACGACGGCCTCGGCGATGATCACGCCAGCGCCGATCATCAGCATGCCCATCAGTGTGATGAGCACGACGGACTTCCGCTTGTTCGCGGCAATCAGTTCCCACATGGCAAGTTCAGCTGTCCCGCATGCTTTTTCACATGCCCAGCGCTGCCGTCAGCGTTTCGGCCGCCTGATGGAAGCGACCTTCGACACGTTGGCACACGTCGTCAGTCAAAGAGAAACTCCCTCGTGCCGGATGGTGAGCACGAAGGGGGAAGCCCGAGCGGCACAGCTGGGCTGCAACCTCCACCAGCGCCTTCCTCTCGGCTTCGGCCAGTTGCATCCCGCCCTCAAAACTTCACTTTGGGCGCTTCGCGCGCGGCCTCGTCCTTCAGCTCGAAGAACTCCGCCGGCCTGAAGTGGAACATCCCGGCCACAATATTCACGGGGAAGACCTGCGTTCGCGTGTTGAACTGCATCACAATGTCGTTGTAGAACTGCCGCGAGAAGCCGATCTTGTTCTCCGTCGAGGTGAGTTCCTCTTGAAGCGCGAGGTAGTTCTGGTTCGCCTTGAGTTCGGGATACGCTTCGACGACGACCATCAGGCGGCTCAGGGCGCCGGAGAGCATCGACTCGGCCTCGGCCTGCTTGGCGACGCCTTTGCCCGCAGCGGCCTGCGCGAGGTTGCGGGCCTCCGTCACCTTCTGAAGCGTCTCCGCCTCGTGCTTCGTGTAGCCCTTCACCGTCTCGACGAGGTTCGGAATGAGGTCCCAGCGTCGCTTGAGCTGGACGTCGATCTGCGCCCAGGCGTTCTGAACTTGGTTGCGGAGCCGGACGAGGCCGTTATACGCTCCGATAAGCCAGAGCACAACAAGCACAACAACCGCCAACAAGACAATCAGGATGATCGCAGCCGTTCCCACTGCCAGCATCATTTGTCGCCTCCCTTCTCGGGTTCACCGTCTCCGGCGAGCAGGACGTCGGCAAGAAACGATCCAACCTTGCCAGCGGCATCGGGCTGCTGAAGCCCGCGGACGACCGTGTCCAACTCGCCACCATCAAACCAAAGTCCGTGTCCACGTCGGCACCGGTCGATGACCACCTCATTGCCGGAGCCGATGAGAACCTTTTCCATTTTCGCGCCGCAGTGGGGACACCGCCGCTTTCCTTCGGGCGCTTTCCCGGCAAGCGGACGAACCAGTTGGTCGGGCGAAAGGTCGAGCGCTCCGAGGAGCAGTTCGAGTTCGTTGGCATCGAACCAGACGCCATTGCAGCCGACGCAGTAGTCGAGTTCGATCTTGCGGAACTCGACGACGATCATTTCTTCGCGGCACGCAGGGCAGATCACTACGGTTCCTCGTGGCTGTGTAGTATATGGGATTATGCCCCAAAATTCGACCCTGTCAAGACATACATTCTTGCGTGAGGCAGCGGGGCATTCGTCAGCATCTACTTGAAACAGAAATACGATTGGGTCGCCGAAGCAGCATTTGACTGCCCATTGGACGGGGCTATAATCCGCAGGAGTTGGGAGCGAGAATCGGAGGGCGGTTTGGCGAGGCCAAAGTCAGATTTTGCTTGTCAGCAATGCGGGGCGCGGTCGCCCCGATGGGTGGGCCGCTGCCCGGCCTGCGGCGAATGGAACTCGATGGTCGAGGAGGCCGAGCCGTCGGAGGCAGGGGGCCGCCCAGTGCTCGACGGCGGCGCGCCGACGCCGGTTTCGCATATCGGCGCCGACGACCACCTGCGAATTCCGACGGGAATCTCCGAGTTCGATCGCATCCTCGGCGGCGGGTTCGTCGCCGGGTCGGCGGTGCTCGTCGGCGGCGACCCCGGTATCGGTAAATCGACGCTGATGCTCCAAGTGTGCGACCGGATCACTCGCAGCGGATACGCCGCGCTTTACGTGACTGGCGAGGAATCCGTCGCCCAGACGGCGCTTCGTGCACGGCGGCTCGGCGTGCAGTCGGACCGGCTGCTGGTCGCCGCGCAGACGCGACTCGACGCGGTGATGGCGAGCGCGCGAGAACTCGAACCGGGGCTGCTCGTGGTCGATTCGATCCAGATGGTTTACAAGCCAGAGGTCGGCGGAGCGCCGGGAACGGTTTCGCAGGTGCGCGACTGCGCGGCGGAACTCGTCTGCCTCGCCAAGCAAACCGGAATGCCGGTCGTCCTCGTGGGTCACGTCACGAAAAGCGGGATGATCGCCGGGCCGAAGGTGCTGGAGCACATGGTCGATACGGTGCTCTATTTCGAGGGGGAATCGCACCAGGCCTACCGCGTGTTGCGGGCGGTGAAGAACCGCTTCGGCTCGACAAACGAGATCGGCGTGTTCGAGATGCGGTCGGATGGGCTTCAGGAGGTGTCGAACCCATCGAAGCTTTTCATTTCCGGTTATGGCGGCGGGGTTGGGGCGGCGGTTGTCCCGTGCATCGAAGGAACACGCCCGCTCTTGGTCGAGGTGCAGGCGCTCGTCGCCCCGGCGACCTACGGCACACCGGAGCGGAAGGTGTCGGGAGTTGACCGCGAGCGGGTGCCGATGCTGCTGGCGGTGCTGGCGCGGCGCGGGGGCTTGGACCTCGGCGGACAGGACGTCTTCGTCAGTGCGGCGGGCGGCGTGCGTGTCGAGGAGCCGGCGGCGGATTTGGGTATTGCGCTGGCGATTGC
>CAZBRH010000026.1:3340-5836 GCA_964494245.1 uncultured Planctomycetota bacterium
TGGGCGGCGAAGTTCGCCCGGTGACTCAGATCGAGTCCCGCTTGGCCGAAGCGGCTCGGCTTGGTTTTCAACGGGCCTTTGTGCCGAAGGGGGCTGCGGCTGGCCTGAGCAGGGGGTTGACACTGGACATCGTGCTCGTTTCGCATATCATAGAAGCCCTTGAAGGGACGGTGCGATGATCGGCAACGGAGGCAGCATGCGACGAATGCCCTTGATCGTGTGTGCATTGCTGGCGGCGGCTGGCTGCGTCCAGCGCCAACGAGTGCCGCAGGGCTACGAACTCGTCAAGGCCCTTGTCCGGCCGGGCGCACGGACGATGGCGATTATCCCGTTGGACACAAAGCGCGGCGGGGCGACGCGGGCGGACGGGCTGAAGGTTGCCGAGCTGGTGGCGATGCAGTTGCAGAGCACGCTAGCCGGGACAAAAGTTATCGGTCCCAGTTCGATGCGGGAGATCCTGAAGGACGGCCTGAACGAGGCCCGCTGGACGGCGATTGGCCGCGAGCTTGCTGCTCAACTGATCGTCCTTGTTGAGATTACGGCCATTGACGCCTGGCATGACAAGGAGCTCCAGTGTCGGGAGGGAGTCATTGGCGTCGATGTGCGGGTGCTCGATGTATCGAAGGCAACGCCCAAGCGCGTTTGCGACGTGAACTGGATGTTCAGCTTTCCCGAGGAAATCGGCGAGCGTTTTGGCGTCCGGTATGTGGGCATGGACGACGAGACGTTTCGTGGCGAGCTGCTCAAACATGCTGCGGATAATGTGGCGAAGATTTTCTACGACCATCTGAAAAAGCTCTCGGTCAGCGCCCGTGAGGTCCGAAGCTGGGTTCGTTGACCCGGCTTCTTCCGACGTGCGGACGAGGGCAACTCTTTGGGGGTCAACGAGATGGCAAAAGAAGCACCGTTTGGGACCGAGTTGGGACTTGTAGGGACGGCGCTCGGAAAGGCGTTCTCCCGCAACGTGTTGGCGTGGCAACTGGGGGGAGCGATGGTCGCGGCGCTCGTGTATTTCTTGCTGGCGGAGCTGCCCACCAATGTGGACAGGGGCGTGGCCTTCGTCCTGAGCGGGCTGGCCTTCATCCTCGCCTATGTGATTCTGGCGGCGACGGGGTGCGTCATCGCGCGGACGCTCGCCGCAGCAGACGAGGGACGCGAGGAAACGGGAACGGGGGCCCTGCACTTCCTCGTGGACCACATCGGCACGGCCTTGCTCCTGCCCTTGATCTTTGCGGGCGTGGCCGTCGCTCTGGCGGGCGTCCTTTGCGCCCCTGCGGCGCTTTGGGCCTACGAGACGTGGCAGGCGATCCTCGTTATCCCGTCGATTCCCGTCTTCCTGCTGGCCGTGATTGTGGTCGCCGACCTCTTCATGCTCCTCTTCATCGTCCCGGCGATGGTGGCGAGCGAGCAGCCGTCGCTTGGCGAGGCGTTCCGCCGACTCTGGCGGCTCTTTTGGACGCGGAAGATGGAGCTTGTGCGGCTCTTTGCAATCGGCCTTGTCGTGGCGATATGCCTCGCGCTTCCGGCGCTGCTGTTGGCGCTCGCGGGGGTGGACGCCGTGTGCTGGCCGCACCGAACCGTCACCTACATGCCGCTTGCTTCGTTCCCGCGCTTCGTCATGCGGCTGGCTGAGGGACTATTGATTACGGCTCCGGTCTTGACCCTGCCGCTTGCGTTTCTCAACTGCCTGGGCGTTCTCGCATACACCGGGCTGGTTCGCGGGCTGGATGCGGAGGGCGAAGATGTCATGATGGAAGACAGCTGCCCGGAACCCGAGCTGGAAATCATCGAAGGGGAACCGGAGAAGAAATAGCGCAGGAGCACGCAGCCCCGTCGCATGGGTGCGCGGGATTGGCTCTCATGCCCCGTGCTCTCATGCCCCTGTGTCGCAGGCCTCGCAACAGGAGTTAGGCATGAACCTTATCGACCTCATCGAGAGCAAGAAGGCGACCGTCGGCGTCATCGGGATGGGCTATGTCGGATTGCCGCTCGTCCGCGAGTTTTGCCGGGCTGGCTTTCGCGTCCTCGGCTTCGACATAGACGGAGAGAAAATCGTCAAGCTCAACGCCGGCCAGAGCTACATCAAACACATCCCGTCCGACATGATAGCCCGAGTCGTCCGGGCTGGGCAATTCTCCGCCACCGACGACTTCACACGGCTTCGCGACGCCGATGCGATTATCGTCTGCGTTCCCACGCCGCTTGACAAGGCGCGTCAACCCGACCTCACTGCGGTGCTCGAGACGACACGGACCATCGCGGCAAACCTGCGCCCCGGCCAGCTCGTCGTTCTCGAAAGCACCACCTACCCCGGCACGACCGAAGAGGACGTTCGCCCGATCCTCGAGGCGACCGGCCTGCGGTGCGAACGCGATTTTCTGCTTGCCTTCTCGCCGGAACGCGAAGACCCCGGCAACCCGAAGTATTCGGCGGGCAACATCCCGAAGGTCGTCGGCGGGTGTGGGCCAGAAAGCACCCGCGCTGCCGTCGCCCTTT
>CAZBRH010000026.1:5846-6738 GCA_964494245.1 uncultured Planctomycetota bacterium
GCCAAGTCATTGTCGAGGTCGTCGAGGTCTCTTCCAGCCAGGCGGCCGAGGCAGCGAAAATCCTCGAAAACATCTACCGCTGCGTCAACATCGCCCTGGTCAACGAACTCAAGGTTCTCTTCGACAAGATGGGCATCGACATTTGGGAAGTCATCGACGCGGCATCGACCAAGCCCTTCGGCTTCCAGCCCTTCTATCCGGGGCCGGGCCTCGGCGGCCACTGCATCCCCATCGATCCCTTCTATCTCTCGTGGAAGGCCCGGCAATACGATTGCCCCACGCGCTTCATCGAGCTCGCAGGCGAAGTCAACCGAGCGATGCCCGAATACGTCGTTCACCGCGTTACCGAAGCCCTGAACGAGCGCGGCAAGCCGCTCAAGGGCTCCCGAATCTGTGTTGCCGGAATGGCCTACAAGAAGGATGTAGACGACCTCCGCGAATCCCCGTCCATCACGCTTGTCAACCTCCTCCACGCCGCCGGCGTCATCGTCTCCTACAACGACCCCCACATCCCAAGAATGAAGACGCGCCACTCGAAGCTCAACCTCGAATCCGTCGAACTGACCGACGCGTTCCTTGAACAGCAGGATTGCCTCCTCATTGCGACCGACCATTCGGCCTACGACTACGATCGACTCGTCCGGCATTCGCAACTCGTCGTGGACACGCGAAACGCCACGAAGCATGTAACCGAGGGCCGCGAGAAAATCGTGAAGGCATAAGAAGCCCCTTAGGGCAGGGATCGGACGTGGCCGAGACCGCCTTGCTCGAAAACGACCTGCTCCGGGTCGAAATCACGCTCAAGCCGACGCTTCGCATCGCCGCCACCGACAAACGAACGGGCTTCGTCTGGGGGTGTCCGGCCGCTCCGTTTACACTCCACTACTGGGAC
>CAZBRH010000026.1:6837-11606 GCA_964494245.1 uncultured Planctomycetota bacterium
ATCGAGGTGCGGGCTGCATGGCCGCGCGCTGCCGCGGGCTTCGGAGCCGTCCTCCGGCTCGACGGCGCAGCCCTCGAACTCCTCTTCCCGGGCAGGCGAATCGTCGAAAACCGCCGCTTCGATGTGCGCAACATGGCCCTCGACGTCCTGGAGGGGTTCGGCGGCGCCAAGACCGGTGAACCCGGATTCCTCCTTGTTCCGCACGGCCTCGGATCGCTCTGCCGCTTCAACAAGACCCGCGAATACGAAACCCCGCTGCTCTTCTACGCGGGCGGAGACCGGGGGCTGACCGCTCCTGTCTTTGGAACAGCCCGCGGCTCCTCCGGATTCCTCGGTGTCATCTCGCAGGGCGATTGCGATGCCGAACTCGTCCTGGCGGCCAACGCTGGCCCCGGCCGGAATCTGACCTCCGTCCATCCCCGCATCCGAATGCGGTTCCACTCCGCCGACCCGCTTCGCGAGATCGACCACGAGGTCCGCTACATCTTTCTCAGCGGGGACGACGCCTCGCCCGCCGGCATGGCCCGCGCGTATCGCACATACCTGATTGGAAAAGCCCGCCAACTGCGTCTGAGCGACCGTATGGCGCGTCGCCCCTTGCTCGAATACGCCGTGCGGGCGCCCGCGATTCACGTCGAACTTGCCGAAAAGCGCCGCTTGAGCCGAATGACAGGCGACGGCGAATTGCTTGTCAAAACCAGCTTCGCCGAAGTGCCCGAACTGGCAAAGCGCCTCCGCGAGGCCAACGTCGAAACCGCCACCATCGTTCTGGTCGGATGGAACTGCGAGGGACGCGATGGGCTTTACCCCACGCGGTTCCCCGTGGAAAGCGCGGTTGGCGGCGCCGACGCGATGAGCCGCGCGCTCGCCGCCGTGAAGCGCCTCGGGTTTCACGCCGGCGCGCTGGACAACTTTACGGACATGTATCGTCGGTCCCCGGCCTTCAACGCCGAATTCGAGGCGCGGCAGCTCGGCGGGGAGCCGTGGCGAGGCGGCGCCTGGGCCGGCGGCCATGCCTACATCGTCTGCCCCAAACCAGCAAGAGAGCGACACGCCCAGCGCGACATGCGCCGCCTCCGCGACCTCGGCGTCGAAGGAACGCTGCACCTTGACCACTGCCCCGGCCCCGGCGTGCTCCAATGCCATAACGAAGAGCACCCCCTGACCCGCAGCGAGTGGGCGCGGTGCGTCCGCGAAATCATCGACATGGCACGCTCGACCTTCGGCGTCTGCCGCGTTTCCGGCCCGAGCGTGTTCGCCGCACTCGCCGCCGATTCCTGCGTCTGCCCCGCACACGAACCCGCGCCCATCGACGAACTCGAGCCCGAATGGTTCACCGACGAGCGCGTGCCCTTCCTGCCCATCGCCTTGCACGGGATGGTGCTTCTTGCTGCCGAAGCCGACGAAGACCCTCTTCGCGTGGCCGAATACGGCGCCGTCCCCATCTACACCACCTCGGCCGGCGAATTCGGCTCCGCGCTGCCGAGCATGTCGGAGCTCTGCCGCCGCTACACGGCAGAACTCGCTCCGCTCGCCACAGAATTCATCGAGACCCACGAGAGTCCCGAACCGGGGATAATCAAAGTCGGCTATTCGAACGGCGTAGTCGTGCTTATCAACCGGACGGACGGAGACGCAGACATCGAGGGCACGCCCCTTCCGCCCCGCAATTTTCTGGTCAAACGATGAATACCGATGAGCTCTTGCGTTTGCGCGAGCGCGCCATCGACGCCGTGCGCCGGTTTTTCAAAGCTGAGGGATTCACCGAGGTCGAGACGCCCCTCCTCGTGCCGTCGCCAGGCGTCGAGCCGCACCTCGACCCGTTCGAGGTCCGCGCCGTCCCCCTCCGGTATCTGCCGACCTCGCCGGAATATGCGATGAAGAAGCTCCTTGCAGCGGGCTCCGGAAGTATCTTTCAGGTTGCGAGGGCGTTTCGCGACGAGCCCCCAAGCGCCCACCACCTCCCCGAATTCACGATGCTCGAATGGTATCGCGTCGGCGCCGACTACCGGGCGGCAATGGAAGACTGCGAACGGCTCTGCTCGTTCGTTGCAGAGGCCGTGTGCGGCTCCTCGTCCGTCCTGTGGCAAGGATCTCCGCTCGACCTGTCGCCGCCCTACGAGCGGTTGAGCGTGCGCGAGGCGTTCCGACGCTACGCAGGAGTGGGGATGAGCTTCACCGAGCCGCTCGAAACACTGATGGAGATCGCGAAGGCCGCGGAGGCAACAGACATCGTCGAAGACGACGACTGGGACGAAGTGTTCTGGAAGCTTTTCTTGCGCTTTGTGGAGCCGCGTATTGGCCGCGAGCGGCCGGCCTTCCTCTACGACTATCCCGCAAGGATGGCCTCCCTCGCGCGCATCAAAAGAACCGATTCCTCGGTATGCGAGCGGTTCGAACTCTACGCCGGCGGTCTCGAACTCGCCAATGCGTTCAGCGAGTTGACGGATGCGGCGAGCGCTCGGCAAGCCGGAGCTGCCGATCGACGAGGAGCTGCTCGCGGCGCTGCAACGCGGGCTGCCGGAATGCGCGGGCGTTGCGCTCGGCTTCGATCGGCTGCTCATGCTGCTTGTCGGCGCGTCGGACATCCGCGACGTCGTCGCGTTTGCGCCTCCTGTCATCACATAACCATCTCCGAAAAAAATTCTTGCAAATTGCGAAAGTTATGTTTGACCGCGCAGCGCCGTCATTTGTAGAATCACGCTCGCGCGCGGCAAGTCGCCGCGGGCCCTTTCGCACGGAAGGAGGTGAAGAGCATGGCGAAGTCTTGCGGAAGCAAGAAGGCGGCGGCGAAGAAGCCCGCCAAGAAGACAGCGAAGAAGAAATAAGGAAACGCAATCGACGTTTCCGGACGCACCCGCGCAGGGCAAGCCCCCGCGCGGGTGCGTCGCTTTTCGGGGAGAAAATGCTATTGGGGACACTAAGCCGCAGAGACCGCAGCGGGCGCGAGTCATTCTCGGCGTGTTCCGCGTTCTCGGCAATAAGTAAGAGAGATTCGGACGACGCCGTCAGAGTTCGCGCCCGTAGATGCGATAGCGCTTGTAGCGCCGCGGCTCGAACGCCGCCTCGATTGTCCGGACGGAACTCTGATTGTCCTCTGCGACCCACGACAATTCCGCTTCCTCGCAGCCGAGTCGGAGTCCGCGTTCGATGAACCGCTCGAAAAGGAGCGGCGTGATGCCGAGGTTTCGATACTCCGGCAGGCAGGCGACCCCGAAGACGCGAATCGACCGCACCTGTCGCTCGAACCGCAGCAGCCGAAGCCAGCCGAACGGGAGAAGTCGTCCGTGGATCTTCCGCAGCACCAGGTTCACATCGGGCAGCGCGATGAGGCAGCCGACCGGCTCGCCGCGAAGTTCGGCCACAAGGATGAGTTCGGGACGAACGATGGGCTTCATCTCCCGAGCCATCAGCCGCAGCTCGGCGTCGGTCGCGGGAACGAAGCCCCAGTTGCCGCGTCGGGCCGCGTTGAAGAGCTTGCCGAGCGCGACCACATCGGCATCGTAGCGGCGCATGTCGAGCGAGCGGACAACAAGTTCGGGCTGGCGTCGCGCGACGGCCTCAGCGATTCGCTGGAGCCGCTGCCGCGGTCTGCGGTCGGGCGCCATTTCCTCGCCGGTGAGGTGATAGGCGTAAAGCTCCTTCAGCGGCCTCAGGCCCGCGGCCTCCACCAAATCCAGATACCAGGGCGGGTTGTAGGGCATCAGGCACACGGGTGGCGAGTCGAAGCCCTCGACGAGGAGTCCGCATTCGCCGTTGATGGACGGGTTGAAAGGCCCACTCATTGCCGTCAAGCCATGTTCGCGGAGGTCGGCTGCGACACGGTCAAACAGGGCCACCGCCACAGCAGGGTCGCGTTCGCTTTCGAAATACCCAAAGAAGCCCATCCGGTCGCCGTGGAACTTGTTGTGCAAATGGTTGATGATGGCAGCGATGCGGCCGATGGGTCTGCCGCCGCTCCACGCAATGTAGAGCCGCGCATCGGCGTGTTCGAAAAACGGGTGCCGCCGCGGGTCGAGCTGCCGGTCGAGAGCCGAAAGCAGAGGCGGGACCCAGTTGGGATCCCGGGCGTAGAGACGCCAGGGGAGACGGAGAAAGAGCCGACGTTCCCGGCGGCTGACTGCCTCGCACACCCTGATGGCGTCAGGACCAGCGGGCGGCGACGGGCTGGCCGCCATTGGGCACCCCCTTGCCGTTTGCCCGGCATTCGGCCAGGGCCTCGAGGAGCGATTCGACGAGGTATCGGATGTCTTTCTCCTCGTGCAGAGCCGTCGGGATGGCGCGGACGATGGCGGAGCCGCGGCGAACCGCAGGGTACACGACGGGCGAGACCCAGATGCCATATTTGCTCCGGAGGATGTCCGCGACGTGGAGTGCGGCATTGCCGCCGAAGCTGATGGGCGTGATGGGCGTCTGCGTGTTGCCGATGTCGAGGTTGTTGGCGCGGAGCAGCGACTGGAGCAACCGAGCGTTGGCCCAGGCCTTCTTGCGGCGGTCGTCGGCCTTACGGACGAGTTCGAGCGATTTGAGCGTGGCGGCAACGACGCAGGCGGGGGTCGCCTTTGTAAACAGGATTGTCGGAGCGAGACACCGGATGTAGAAAATGACGTCGCGCGGCCCGGCGACAAAGCCGCCGTAGGTGCCGAAGGCCTTGCTGAACGTGCCCGCGTGGAGGTCGATGCGGTCTTCGACGCCGAGCATCTCGGCGGCGCCGCGGCCGTGCTCGCCGCAGATGCCGATCCCGTGGGCGTCGTCCACAAAAAGCCGCG
>CAZBRH010000026.1:11616-12913 GCA_964494245.1 uncultured Planctomycetota bacterium
TCACACAAGTCGCAGATTTCGCGCAACGGCGCGATGTCGCCGTTCATGCTGTAAACGCCGTCCACGACGACGAGCATCGCTTGGTCGGGTTCGGCGGATTCAAGGGCACGTTCCAAGCTCGAAGGATCGTTATGACGGAAATACTTTATCCCCGCGCCCGATATCTTGGCGCCACAGACAAGACTCGCGTGGGCGAGCTGGTCAAAGATGATGAGGTCGCCGGGCCGAGCGAGGCAGGCGATCGAGCCGAGCATCGCCCCAGCGCCCATCGAAAACGTCAGCGCGGACTCCGTCCCCTTGAAGTCCGCGATCTGCCGCTCGAGTTCGAGGTGCAGCTCCGTCGTCCCGGTCAGCGGGCGAGCTCCCATCGGCGAGCCGATGCCGTAGCGCGCAGCGTAGTCGGCGGCGACGGCGCGGACTTCAGGATGCACGCTCATTCCGAGGTAATCATTGGTGCTGAACTGGAGACCGGGGCGCCCGTTCAGCTCAATCGCCGGGCCGGCGTTCTCGATGGGCGAAACGCCGAAGAGCACCCGCTCCGCAACCGGCAATTCTTCGCGCGTCGTAATCCGCTACTCGTTCAGAAACGACAGACATCGATCAAAAACGTCAGCCACGGTTCTCGTCCTTCTTAAAAAGGTTCCAGATGGGCGCGGGGAGACGCCCCCTGTTGCAACACAACTCTTCCCCTGTATCATATGCCCTCATCGCGACCTCCTTTGGCCCGATGCTGGAGGCATAATGGTCCTTCTCCGCTGGGCAATCGAGCAGGCAATCCGTCGCCGTCTGCGACAAGTAGAAGCGGCGTCGCAGAACCCTGCCCGAACCCAGGAACAACTTCTGCTCCAGTTCGTCCGCCACGCCCAGGACACCGAATGGGGCCGCACACACAACTTCCGCCTCATCCGCTCGGTTGGCGACTTTCAACGCGCTGTCCCCGTAAACCGCTACGAGGACCTCGCTCCGCTCTGGCACCGCGCGTTCGACGGCGCCCGCGACGTCACCTGGCCAGGACACATCGACCACTTCGCGCTTTCGTCCGGCACCACGTCCGGCGACTCCAAGGCGCTTCCCGTGTCCCACGCTGCCATCCGCGCCAACTTCCGCTCGGGCGCCACACTGCTCGGATTGTGCGAGCAGCAAGCGGCCGGCCTCCGACTGGCCTCCGGCAAGACGCTTTACTTCGGCGGCTCGATTCATCTCGAACGGCGCGGCCGATGCTGGCAGGGCGATGCCAGCGGCATCAACGCCGCCCACCTGCCGCGGTTCGCATGGCGGTTCCGCCTGCCCGAACGCA
>CAZBRH010000026.1:13010-25166 GCA_964494245.1 uncultured Planctomycetota bacterium
GTCCTGGACGCTCATCCTCTTCCGCCGCCTCGTAGACGTTGCCCGCGAGCGCCTGCGGGGAGCCGTCGCCACCGTCGCCGACGTCTGGCCCAATTTGCGCCTTCTCATCCACTTCGGAATGGCTTCCGAACCCTACCGCGAACAGTTCCGCGAAATCGTCGGCCAGCCCATCGCAACCGTCGATACCTATTCCTCATCCGAAGGCGGCCTCAACGCGATCCAAACCACCCAGGACGATCCGAGCATGCAACTCGAACTCGACACGGGCGCCTTCTTCGAGTTTGTTCCCGCAGACGAAATCGGCCGCCCGGACCCGCAGCGTCTGACGCTGGACGAGGTCGAAACCGGCCGCGACTACGCCATTCTCCTGAGCACGCCATCGGGCATTTGGGCCTATGACGTTGGCGATGTCGTGCGGTTCACGTCGCTCCGCCCGCCAAAAATCCTCGTCGTAGGCCGCACAAAGCTGGCGCTGAACGTCTTCGGCGAGCACGTCATCCAGGAGAACCTCGAACGGGCAATTGTCGATGCTTGCCGGCTGCTCGGCGTTGCCGTGACCGATTTCACCGTCGGCTCTGTTCTGCCGACGGCAACTGATCCGCGCGGGCGGCACCTCTGGCTGGTCGAATTCGCGGCTGCTCCGCCGCCACTCGACGCCTTTGCCGCCGAGCTCGACGCCAGCGTCCAGCGGCAGAGTCTCGACTACAGGGCGCACCGGGAACGCGACGCCAGCATGCACGCTCCCGAGGTCATCGCCCTCGCGCCGGGCACATGCTACGAGTGGGCGAAGCGACACGGAGCGCTCGGCGGGCAGCACAAGCTCCCGCGCGTCGCCCGCTCGCCCGAAATGGTAGACGAACTCCTGCAGCTGTCAAAGAGCTTGTCCCCAAGGGGACGGTCCTAACGACTTTTCAACGGCTTCAGCCAGCCGTGGTCTGCATACCATTCGGCGGTTTCCCGCAGGCCGGCTTCGAGCGCGACCCGTGGCCGGTAGCCAAGTTCTCGCTCGGCCTTCGCCCACGAACACGTCCAACGCGGTTCGAGCAGCTCGCGTATCTTGCGCCGGCAAATCACCTGCGGCTTGCCGGTGAGCGTCCAGCGGAGTTCGCCGAGTTCGCCGATGAGCCGCGCGGCCAATCCCGGTATCCGCAGCCGCCAAAGCCGCCGCCCCAAGGCCTTCGAAAGGGCATCAATAATCTCGCCCCATGTGTGGGTGCCGCTGCCGACAAAATAGACCTGCCCACACGCGGCCGGCTCCGTCGCCGCGAGCCAAAGACACTCCACAAGGTCTGCGACGTGCACAAAGGAGACCTGTTTGCCGAGGCCGCCGATGACCGGGGCAACGCCAAACCGCTGCGCGATGACAAAGAGCGAAAGAAGCGTCGTGTCCCGCGGGCCATAGACAGCCGGCGGCCGGACGACGCTGACGGGCAGCCGGTCCTTCCATTCGAGCACCGCCCGCTCCCCGCCGAGCTTGCTCGCACCGTAGGCCGTCATCGGGTGCGGCTCGGCGGTTTCGTCCAGCGGGTCGCTCGATCCCGACGGGCCGGCCGCCGCCAAACTGCCCACGTATACAAAGCGTCGGAGATGCGGCGCCGCCCGCGAAACCGCTTCGAGCAGGAGCCGCGTCCCCTCGACGTTCACCGCGTTGTAGGCCTCCGGCGTCCGGCCGCGCAACAACCCGGCCACGTGAAACACATGGTCCACGCCGTCAACCAGCCGGCCGAGGGCATCGGGGTCGCGGAGGTCTGCGACGCGTCGCTCGACGTCAAGGCCATCCAGCCAGCTTGTCCGGCTGGTCGCCCGGACCTGGCACACGACGCCGAAGCCCTCGTGGAGAAGCCGCTCGGCCAGATGGCTTCCGACGAAGCCACTGGCTCCGGTGACCAGTGCCGTTCCCTTTCCCTGGCCGCCGATAGCGACCTCCATTCCGCACGAGGCGCCCATAGTGAAACAGCGCGAGGCCCTAAAGTCAAGGGGTGGCCTCGCAACTCCGGGCCAACGGGTGCTCCGGCTACTTTGCCCGTGGATGGGCCTCCTCATAAACCTTCTTCAGCCGATCGGTGGAGACATGCGTGTAAACCTGTGTCGTCTGAAGACTTTCGTGGCCAAGCAGTTCCTGGACGCTGCGGAGGTCGGCGCCGTGGTTGAGGAGATGTGTCGCGAAGGAATGGCGGATCGTGTGGGGCGTCACGCGAAGCTGCAAGCCCGCCTGACGAAAATACTTGTTGAGCACCCGCCGCAAGCTGCGGTCGGTCAAGCGCTTGCCGAACCGGTTGACGATGAGCGCCCGGCGGTCGAAAAGCGGCTCTCGCGGTTCGAGTCGGCGTTGTGCGAGGTAGTTTTTCAGGGCGGCGATGGCGTAACTGCCCAGGTGCGCCAGCCGCTCCTTCTTCCGCTTGCCGCGAACCCGAATAACCTCGCCAATAAGATCGACGTCGTCCAGGTTTGCGCCGACGAGTTCGCTCGCGCGCATGCCGGTGCTGTAGAGGATTTCGAGGATCGCGCGGTCGCGCAACCCGAGGAAGTCGGACGTATCCGGCTGCTCGATGAGCGCTCGAACCTGGCCTTCGTCAAGCACAGCGGGCAAGCGCCGCTCCTTGCGCGGCGTCCGCATGTCTGCCGCCGGGTTCTCTTCGAGCGTCCCTTCGCGGACAAGGAACCGGAAAAACGTCCGAAGCGACGCGAGCTTTCGTGCGATCGTCGCTCGCGAAAGCCGCAGGTCGCGCAGGTGGGCGAGGTAGCGGCGCAGCATCAGATGGTCTACGCCGCTCGGCTCGACTGCGCCCGCGCCCTCGGCGAACCGCGCGAACTCGACAAGGTCGGAGCTGTACGCGCGGGCCGTGTGCCCCGAGAGGTTCCGCTCGTTCTCGATGTGCTCCAGGAACCGGTCGATCCAATCGAGCAACGTCATGTGCGTCCGCTCACTTCTTCCGCCGCTCCCTCCGTCGCGAGAGACGGCTTCCTATCTGCCTCGCTCCTCGGGCTGATCCAGTTCGAGATGACCGTCTCGAACACGGCGAGGGCGATGGCGGCGACGATGAACAGGTCGCGCAGGTGAACGCCCTCACGGAGCGGCGCCACCAGCTTCTCCATTTCTTCGATGCTTGACGAGACGCGGACAATCGCCGGCGCGAGGTGCTGCTCCAGTTCTTCGGCGGAGACGCGCGCGAGGTCGGACTCGGACGTGTCGGGGTTGACGACGAACGCTCCTCGTCGGCTCACGCCGCCCTCGGCCGTGTAGGTGTAGTAGCCAGGCGTGAACGTATCCGCGTAAACCGCCTCGTTCGAGTCCGGCATCGGTCGCGTCGTGATTGTCTCCTCCGCCCCGTCCGGGCGGCGGAGAGTGATGGTGACGGGCGTTGCCGCCTCGGGGAAACGGAAGCGATACGGCGCGCCGACGGAGAGCGAGTCGGTCTCGGCAACTGACCCGCACACGTGATAGACAAGCTGGTGGATCATCGGCAGGAAGAGGTCGGTCACCGGCAGGTTCGACCACGAGGTGTCCGCAGAGACGGTGATGAAGACGACCTTGCCGCGGCCGCAGGAGTGTTCGAGCACGAGCGGCTGGCCGTCGGTCAGGAGGGCGAGCGTCGCCATTGGCGTCGCCGCGTGCAGATCGATCCGGGCGGACTTGTAGACGCGGACGGCCTTGAGGATGTTCAGCCCGCGGAAGGGCGCGAAGACGAAGTGCGATTCGTCCACCGACGCAATCTGCCGGAAGTGCACACGGTCCGGCTCGCCCCGGTCGAACGGGAGCAAGCCGAGCGACAGGAGCGGGTCGGGACCGGCCCCGAACTGCCGCGAGTAAGCGGCAGCGTCCAGCTCTTCGCCCGCAAAGAAGATCAAGCCGCCGCCGCGGTGCACGAACTCCTTCAACGCCGCTGCCGCACCATCGGGAACAACCCGCACGCCGTCATGGCCGGCCAGCCGCGCCGCATCCACGTCCTTGACCCGCACGCGGCTCGCGCGGATGACCGAGGCGGACGGCCCACCAAGCGCGATGGACGGGTCTAGGGCGCGTTCCAGAAAATAGCTCTGGTCGAGGAAGTCCACAGCCGACGCCGTATCCTGGACAATGAGCGCCCGGATATGCTCTTTGACCTCGAGCTTGAAGTGCCGCCGGTTGTCGATGCGCAGGAGGTCATCGGGCAGCCGGACTTCGATGTCGGCCAGCCCGGATTGCGGCAGCTCGTAGGCGAAGGTCGCCGTGCCGACGGCGTTGGCCCGGAGGTCGAGCTTGCGTCTGCCCTGGGCTTCGCCGGAGACGAAGAGGTCGACCATAGCGGCGGCTGGGAGCGGCGTCGGGTTGGCGATGTCGGCCTCGACGGCGACCGTCGTCCCGCGCACGAAGGCGTGGCCGGAAACGCGGATTTCGCGGACGGCGAGGTTCGTCTCGACCGGCCGCCCGGCATCGAACACGAAAATGGGGATTTCGGCCTTCCGTTCGCGCTCCAGAGCCGTCTCCGGCTGCTCGTCCCATCGCGACCCCGTCTCCCACGCCCGCTTCTGGAGGTCGGTCAGGACGTAGATTTCTTTGGCCTGCGCGTCTTTGGCGAGGAGAAGTCGCTGCGCCTCGCGGACGGCGACCATGACATTGCCGCCTTCGGCCGAAGAGCGGCTGCGGTTGATTGCTCCTTGCACGGCCTGGAGGTCGTTGGAGAACTCTGGTTCCAGTTGCCGTTCGGGGCCGCTGGTAAAGAGCGCGGCGGCCTCGTCGCCAGATTGCAGGCGCCGCAGGATGGCAAGCGCCGCTTCCTTCGCGGCGGCATAGCGCTCCTTCTCGCCGTCCAGTACGGACATGCTGTAAGAGTTGTCCACAACGAGCACAAGGGCGGCCCGCGCGTTCACAAGCCCCGCGCCCCCAGTCAGCTTGACGATAAACTGGGCGAGCGCGAACACGAGTAGAAGGAAGAGGGCCGTCCGCAGCAAGAGCAAGAGAAGGTCCTGAAACCGGCGGCGGTGAGCCGTCCGCTCGTTCGAGAGCCGCAGGAAGCGGACGGTCGAGAAAAACATCTTTTGCGCGCGGCGGCGATAGATGAGGTGCAGGACGAGCGGGATTCCCGCCGCCGCCAGCCCAAGCAGGTATACCGGAGCGAGAGGGGTCATCGTGTCAGTCCTGGCGGGGGTCTGTTGCGCTCGTATCCTTTGGCCGGCATCGGCTTCTACCTTCGGGCGGCCGGGGTCAGGAAGGCCGGCCCCACATTCCAGAGTTGCCCATCATGGGTTCGCAGGGTCACGGTCTTCTTGTTGAGCTTGAGAATAACGCCTTCTTTCTCTGTCCGTTCGGGGCCTGGAAGTCACGGAATCGCCGACGCTGAAGCGCGCGAGCAATGCCGTGCTGCGCGCCTGCGCGATGAGGTTCAGCCGGTCCACGATCAGGCGGTTCAGGAAGCGCAGGTCTTCCTCGCCCATCCCCCGAATCGCTTCGGCGGCCCCTTCCCGGTTCTCCAGTCTCCACCACTTGTCGGCCACGCCCTTTTCCTCCGAGTTCACGCCAGTCCGATCCCCCTGCTGCCCAGTCTCCACCCTCCCGCGTCCCACCCGCCATTCTTACACAATTTTCTGCCGCGCGGACAGGTAGCGCATCAGCATCAGATCATACGGCACGCCCGTGTGCGTCTCCACGTATTCGATCCGGCTCGACGAACAGTCGTTCCTATATGCGCCGATGAACTTCTCGAGCATCGAACGGTATTCAGTGCGGATATACTTCGGGTCGATTTGAATCCGCTCGTTTGTCTCAAGGTCGATGAAATCGGTCAGCGTCCGGAACGGGAACTCCAACTCCGCCGGGTCGAAAACGTGGAACAGGATGACCTCGTGCTTCTTGTAGCGGAAGTGCCGGAGACTGCGCAGCACCTCGCGCTGGTCGTCGTAGAGGTCGGAGATGATGAGGATGAGGCCGCGGCGGCGGATGTGCTCAGCCAAATGATGGAACGAGCTGGATATATTTGTCGTCCTGCCCGGCACCACCTTTTCCAGTTCGCGGAGCAGGAGGTTTAGGTGGACGGAGGTCGAGCCCGGCGGCAGGAACGTCCGCACCTCGTCGTCGAACGTGACCAGCCCGACGGGGTCCTGCTGCCGCACGAGAAGGTAGGCGAGGCAAGCCGCAAGGAAGCAGCCGTATTCGAGCTTCGTCAGCCGAGCGTCGTCCGACCGGTAGCCCATCGAGCCCGACATGTCGAGCAGGATGTGCGCGCGGAGGTTCGTCTCCTCCTGATACTGCTTGATCATGTAGCGGTCGGACCGCCCGTACGCCTGCCAGTCGATGTCCTTCGGATTGTCCCCGTGGACGTATTCGCGGTGTTCGGCGAACTCGACGCTGAAGCCGTGGTAGGGGCTGCGGTGGAGGCCGCTGACGAAGCCCTCGACGACGCCCTTGGCGACGAGGTTGAGCCGGGCTGTCTTCGCCAGCGCCGCCGGATCAAGGTATTTGTATCGCTGCTCAGGCATCCGCCGCCCCGAACCGAAGCTGAACGTCCGATAATATCGTATCAGAAGAGCGGGGCGGTTGCGAGAGCCGTGTCCTCGCGCACGTGTGTAGAACTACGGAGGCCGACGAGGGACCTCCCGCCGACGCCCTTCGCTTCAAGGCAGTTGCGTAGACCGTCTTGCCAGCGGCAGCAGATACGCGGGGGCGAAGCCGAGTTGCCCTTTAGCCCCGATGGGGGCGGCTTCCTTTCCTGCGCAGCCCGCCGCGACGCTCAGTGGTGCGGGTCCTCTGGACTCCGTCCGGCGAGCACATCTTGCACACGTCCGCTGACGCCCCGGCGCCATGCGGCGGCCATGCTGCCGAGCTTGACGACGGGGAACGCGACGCCGTAGGCGATGTGAAGCAGGTCGAGCAGCGTCCACCGCCCGACCTGCACGCCCCACGCATCGAGCGCGACGACGGGCATCAGGACGTGCAGGATGTTGAAATCGACAAAGAGCGGCGTGAGGAATCTTCGGGGCGCGTGGCGCCAACCGTGCCTTCGTGAGGGAGGCAGACAATCTTTCTTGCCTTCTGAAGAGAGTTTATCCGTCCCCTGTGCCCTCCGGTCGCGGATTGCGCGGCGGACGCCCGCGAGCACCATCTGGTCGATCATCCCGCCGACGAACCGCGTGGACAGCGCCGTCGAGCCGAGCCCCAGTGCGAGCAGCCAGCCCGTGTCCGGGTGCCTTGCCCACACGCCGAGCGTGATGCCGGCGAAGAGCGCGGGACACGTAATCTGGTGGCGGCAGGCGTCGATAAACTCGCCATCGAGCGACGCGGCACCGCGGGCGCGGGCGACCTCGCCATCGACGCAATCGAGCACCCAGCTCAGGAGCAGCAGCGCGACGGCTAAGACGTTCCACAGAGCGGTGTTGAACGCGAAACATAGCCCACCTGCCGCGCCGACGATGATGGACAAGACAGATACGGCGGACGCCGAAAGCGGCGTGTGCAAAAGGAGCCGCGTGAGCGGCCACGAGAGGCGACGCCCGTAGAGCCGCGCCCAGAAGAACGGCTCGTGGGCGGGCTGGGCAATGCGGCGAAGCTCCGTCTTGTCAGCCACGGCTCGGGTCCCTTGCAATCTGTGGAGCGATTTCGTTCCGAGCGCGTTCCAAGTCTTCAGAAAAATCGATCTCGATGCAGGGCAGGTCAGTGACATCGAGCATCCGCACGTCCTGTTCATTCAGGATGAGGTCGAGAGCGAACTCGAAGAACGCGCCTTTGTGGTCGGCCGCGACGCGTTCGAGTTCTTCGGCGTAGCGTGCTCCGCAGGCGGGAGAAAAGCGGGCGGCGCCGATAAACTCGCCGGCGCAGTCGGCGGGGTCGAGTTGCTTGCCGATACGGAGGATGCGACCGTCGCCGGCGACGATCGCCTTGACTTCCTCCTCTGCGCAAGCGGCGCGGGTCACGGCGAGCCAGCTCTTCGTCTCGTCGGCGGCAAGCAGGCGCTCGACGATGCCGGGGTGAATGACGATGTCCGCGTTGAAGAGGAACGCGCCCCGTGCCAGGTGTTCGCGGGCGAGGCAGAGCGACCAGATGGTGTTGGTGCTGGCGTAGTCGGGGTTCTCGACGAAGCGGAACGCGGCGGCGGGGTATCTCCGCCGCAGTTCGGCCTTCAGAAAGTCGGCGCGGTATCCAACAACGACAACGAGTTCGGCGTCGGGGAGCGGGGCGATCTGGTAGTCGATGATGGGGCGGCCGCCGACATCCGCGAGACACTTCGGCAAGTCACCGATTTCTGGAGCCAACCGCCGCGCCGCGCCAGCGGCGAGAAGAATGGCCGTCGTGGTTATCTTGTTCTTGATGACAGACCCTCCTACGTTTTCGGACACCCTTCGTCTCGGAGCCCTCGCGACGAACATCCCTCGGGCCCACTCCTGGGCACGCGGGTCAGAATTCGAATCCCAATTCCTCCAGGCGAGCTCGGATTGCTCTCCCGACGACGGCCGGGGAGACGTTCGGCGATGTCCCGCGCGGCGCGGGCGCCCACCTCTTTGGCTTTCTCTGGATTGTCGATTACCGTGCGAATATGCGCGGCGGCGTGCTCGATGTCCGGCTCGGCCCAGTGGTAGCCAGCCGGGAATCGGTCGACCTGTCGCTCTATTCGAACAAGTTGGTAATTGACAGGAAAAGAGTTGTCGGGAGTCATGAAGTCCATGTTGCCGGAATAGCCGGTGGCAATGACCGGCTTGCCCAAAGCCATCGCTTCGGCAGGGATAAGACCGAAGCCCTCTGAGCGGTGAAGAGAAATCAGCGCGTCGCAGGCGGAGAGCAACTCCCAGACTTCTTCGCCCGACAAACGACGGTCGATGACCAGATGGTTCAAACCTTGCATCTCTGCGCAAATCTGGTTCCACGCCGAAAGGTCGTGCGCTGGGCGTCTGACCTTGACAACGAGGCACACGTCGTTCCGGTTGGAACAGGCGAGTTTGAAGGCGCGGACCGCGGCCAAGGGATTCTTTCTTTCGGCGACGCTGCCCATGTCAAACATGCAGAGGAAGACCTTGCAGTCAGCGGGGATGCCCAGAGCCCTCCGGCCATCTCGGTCGGTGTGGAGAGGTTCTACTGGATGAGGGATGCAACGAACCGGAACGGGAGAACGCTCTTCCACTGCCTGTCGCACGAAGTTGCTAGGAACCCAAATCTCATCGTAGTAGCGGAACGCAATATCCCAAGTGGAGGGGAATGTATCGAGCTCCCACGCCCAGTATCCGATGTTGAATCGCCCCAAGAACGCTGCCGGGCCAAAAGTCTTCGGCAGGTCGCCGGCTCGGCTTGGATTCTCATGACACCAATTGATGGCGTAGGTGGTAGTCACAGCGCGCCGGGGGACCGCTGCGGCCAGTTGACTGTCTGCTTCACCGATGGGGATGCAGTGCACCGGAATGTTTACCGCCATGAGCGCCCGGACCGCGGACCGCGCTGCCTGTCCCAAACCCGTGGGTTCTTTCAGATATCCAAACAGATTGACGCCATGGGGAAGAGCCAGCGCGGTTTTCAGCGTGATTTCCGGCCGGTGCCTGGGACCGGCATAAGCCCTCCAGAGCAACCACGCCTTGACGCGGTCTTTCCATGCGCTAGGTATTGGTTTTTTGGCAAGCCAAAGCACCCGGCTCGTCACCACACGCACCAGGCCGACAAACAAAGCTGACCAGACCCGCCGCCACCCCCGAAGGGCAGTGTCGTGTGTCATCGAATATCCTTCCGCGGTTCGTCCCAGTTCCACTTCCTCACTCGAGCCCACCATCTGACAATCGGGCCAAGAACCCTGCTGTTCTGAACCTGACTGAGGCGGCGGCTTCTGCGCTCGAGCTCCGCCACCTTCTCCTCGAGCGCCTGGAAGCGCCAACACAAGCGCGAAAGACTGGCTCTTGCCTCTGCGGCCCGGAACCGATCCTTCAGGTCGGGCAAGGCCGAGTTGTCGAACGGGTTTTCCACCGAAGCGAGAGAGGGATCGTCCGTTCGTATGGCTTCCCGCCACAAGGGTTGGATGGGTGTTCCGTCCTTCAACCGGTCAAAGCCATACCCCCAGCGAGTGCACGTTTCGCGGCCACATTCGTTCAGCCGACGAACATACGCCGCCGCCAGCTCGTTCAGCACCGGCAACTCCGGCAGCCATGCGCGGTCTGTGTAGATAGAGAGCTTATCCGGCTTGCTCGGATCAAACCCGCTGAAGTGAAAGAAGACGAGCGGGTCCTCATTCGCCAGGACCTTGCCATCTTCGGAGCGACGGACACGCCGATCGGACAAGTTCCAATAGGCCACGTTGTAGCCCGCACCACGTTCGATCCGCACCCCGTCGAAGAGGCCGGGGACGAGATCCAGCCAGCCCTGATCCCAACACCTGAGGCCATCGGCCTGGTCGTGAATACAGCGACGACTCAACTTCGCCTTCCACCAACGCAGCATCTCGAGCGCCGTGGCGGAGCGCTTCAGCGCGAGGAAGCCGGAATTGTAAACGCCCGCTCGGAGGAACGCTTGTTCGTCCCAGATGCCGTCCGTTGGCAGAGGGCTACACACGTGCGGGGTCAGAACTATGCAACAGTCTTCGCAGGACCTTATGAGATGGTTCAAGGAATTGTAGACTTGGATGTCTGCGTCGAAGTAGATTACGCCAGCGAAGTCTCCTGATAAGAGGACGCGTTCGATGGCGAACGGCTTCAGCGCGGCGGCGAGTTCCTTGCCCGTGTATTGAAACGAAAACCGCGGCCAGTTGGGTATGCCCAGTTCATCCGCATAGACTATCTGACACGGTTCCGACGCGGGTTGCAAGGGGGCCTCTGTTCTGTCTGCCACGCACGCGAAAACCGGCGCCTCCGGATGCGCCTCATGCACCGATAGCGCGAGCGCCCGAGCAAGGTGAAGATAGTTTCTCGTAACGCTCGTCACTATGGCAAAATCTGTATTCATACAATCCCCGCTATTTCCAGACGTGCTCCAACGGAACGATTCCCTCGGCTGCGAACCTCCCATCGACGACCAGAGGGTATAGCCGCTCGTGAAGGTCGAAAGGCACCGTCATCTCTTTGTTCCAAGCAGACACGCTGACCTCGTAGGCCCCCGGAATCACGAGGAACCGCGGAAAAAACAGAGTCACCGTCCCGCCCTGTGGGTTTGCCTTGTATCCGTCCCAGCCAGTGAACGGCGCGAAACAAAGCACTCCGTCAGGACGAAATATCCCAACAGAAAACTCCACCCCTTCCACGGGTCGTGCAGCTCGATAGGAAATCTCAACAGAAAGACTCGACCCAAAAGGGGTTCTCCACACCTCCTTCCCTGTCGCATCAAGGAGCCGAACCTTCTCGATGAGCACGTCGCCGGAACCCATCCGCGCCGCGCTGCGGCCGAACTCGACAACCGGGTCCGGCCGATCTGGAATCCGCCTCGATGCAGAAAGCGCCCCCTGGTAAGTCGAGCAAACGCTTACAGGGTCCCCTTCCGCGACAACTGCCCCCTTGTTCATTAGTAAGAGGCGATCGCACATTCGGCTTACGTGCGTGAGGTTATGAGACACAAACACTATAGTTCCTGAACGATTACGGAAACTGCGGATCCGATCCATGCATCGGCTCTGGAACTGCGCATCCCCCACCGCCAAGACCTCGTCCACCAACAATACCTCGGGAGCCGTATGCACCGCAACGCTGAACCCCAAGCGAACATACATCCCGCTCGAATAGCGCTTCACGGGCACGTCAATGAAGTCCCAAAGCTCGGCGAAGTCGACGATGTCCTCGAACTTGGCGTCCGTCTCCTTCTTGCTCATCCCCAAAATGGCGGCGTTCAAATAGACGTTTTCGCGTCCGGTCAACTCGGGATGAAATCCGGCCCCGACCTCGATGAGCGACGAAAGCCGCCCATTCACCCGAAAACTCCCGCTCGTCGGTGATGTGATCCGCGAGAGAATCTTGAGGATCGTGCTCTTGCCAGCGCCGTTCGGGCCAATAATGCCGAGGCATTCGCCCCTTTTCACCTCGAAACTCACGTCCTTCAGTGCCCAAAACTCGTCGGAGTGGCGATGCCGGATGCCGGGGATCATCGAGAACAGCGTGCCCATGCCGGCGCGTTTGTGGTATACCTTCGAGACGTGGTCGAAGATGATTGCCGGTTCGCCAGACACTCTCCGCCGACTCCAATCTATTCGCCGCAGACGAACACGGACAAGAAACGTCCGCGTC
>CAZBRH010000026.1:25176-27381 GCA_964494245.1 uncultured Planctomycetota bacterium
GTTCATCGGCGGTGAATTCCTCATATCACGTCCGCGAAAGACCGCTCGGCCCGCACAAAGAACAGGTGGCCCAGAATCAACAGGATGGCTGCCATTGCTGCCGAAGCGCCGAGCAGGGCGGCGTCGGGGCTCTGCCCGCGCAGCACGGCGTCCTTGAACGTCTCCACCGCGCCCGTCATCGGATTGGCGCAGAGGAGCCATCTCCACTTCTCGGGCACGCGCTCGAGCGGGTAGATAATCGGCGTCGCATAGAACCAGACCTGAACGACCAACTGCACCACCGAGCTCATGTCTCGGCGGAACGCTTGAAGCGCCGACGTGAACATTGAGACGCCGAGCGAAAGAATACAAACAACCGCGACGACCGGAACCGTCCAAAGGAAATGCAAGGTCGGCGGAACGCGAAACACGAGCATCAAGACGAGGTAAACGCCGAGCGCGACGGCGAAGTCGACAAGGCGGCACATAACGCCAGCCAGCAGAAACAATTCACGCGGAAAGTATACCTTACGGATGAGGTTCGCGTTGCTCACCATCGCGTCGGTCAAGAGCGTCAGATTTCGGGAGAAAAGCCCCCAGATGAGAAGGCCGGAATATACGAATATGGGGTAGGGGGAATCGCTCACCTCTATGCGGATGACCTGCGTGAAGATTATCGAGAAAATCGCCATCAAGGCGAGCGGCTGAAGCACCGCCCAGCCGATGCCGAGGTAGGACTGCTTGTATCGCGCCTTGATCTCGCGCGCCGAAAGCTGCCACAAGAGATACCGTCGGGATGCGATTTCGCGGAGCACCGCCATCACTCGCCCTCCGGCGGCGAAAGAATGTTCACCACTTTGCCTTTGGTCTCGAGCAGCTTCTTGAGGATCACGTCGTCCCGCCGCGAAAACTTCGTGAACACGATACAATCAAACTCCAGCCCGCTGAGAGCGTCGATCGAAACGACCTTGTGACCGGCGCACGTCTGGCCGACTGCATCCTCGTCGGCGACAGTCACCAGTTTGATGTGATTCTCGGGGAGCGATACGGCAACGACTTCGGCGAGCGGCTCAGCCCCGTAGAAGACGACCTTGCGCACGCCCTGCTCTACGGCCAGTTTGTGCAGTAGGTTGGACGCGAGGCGGTGGCATTCGCGGTACATCTTGTATGTATACGTGAGGAACTCGTAGCTCAGGCGGGCCTTTTCGGCGAACCCCTTCGGAGTCAGCCAATAGAGCACACGGCGAGCGGGCGCTGTTCGGACCTTGAGGAGTCCCTTCTTGACAAGTTGACGGATGTAGCGGTCCGCGAGTTGCCCGGCGATGTTCAGCCGGTGCATCAGGTCTCGCCGGGAAACCTCCTCGCCTTCCCCGATGGCCTGGAGCACGTCGAGCTCTCGCAGCGTGCCTTGTCGCATCCTTCAACCCCAACTGGGCTTCGAGCGCCCATTCTCGACAAACAGATTCACGACCGGCGCGTAGTGTTCGAGCAACGCCAAGAGCACACGGTCCTCGGCCCTGCTCCAGTCGCACAGGAGGAAGGCATCATACTGTGCCGGGTCAAGGTCTTCCAGCCGGACGGCGTCGGGGCCAGGGCGTTCCTCATCGCACACGGCAACAACCTCGATCCCCGCTTCCTGTGCCCACGCCCGCAGGAAAGAAGCGATGGGCGTGGCGCCGTAAAGAGCCATCCGCCTCCATCCGCTGTGCTCTGCACACATCCGGAGCCGGGAGATGGCCTCTCGACGAAGGCGATCCAGCGGCTCACCAAAGAACGCCAAAAGTTGCCAGGACGCTTCGCGGAGCAACTCTCGCCCTCTCGGTGTCAGCGAGCGCGGGTTCGCAGAACCCCCGTTGCCGGTAATGGCGCCCCACGCGGCCAGCCGCTTCAGGTAGCGATTCACGAGACTCTGCGGCACGTCCAGCGCGGCAGCCAAGTCCGCGTGCGTCGCTGCCGGTTCCGACGCAATCCGTTCAAGCAAAAGCAGATACTTGGTTTCGGTTGCTTTCACGATGAAACCCTACGTATTGTGTTCACAAAGTGAATATACTATAGTGTCGGCTGTTTATCAAGAACGTTTATAGAAAAAATCATGATCGGGACTGTCTTGGACGCCTTTGGAACATGCCGGCGGGCCAGGGCTCCGCGCTGGCGCGCCCGCCAGAGCGGCCTTTTGATATCGTAAAGGACGGGCGTTCCTCCGGTCCTGCTAGAATGGACTGTGTT
>CAZBRH010000027.1:0-1778 GCA_964494245.1 uncultured Planctomycetota bacterium
CGAGGTTCGCCTTGAACGACGCGGCGGTGATCATCCGCTGCTCGACAAAGAGGGGAACCTTGATGCAGTTCAAGACGAGGAAATACCACGCGCCTGTGCCCATAAACTTTTCTTTGTCGAAGTGCATGGCGGCGAAGTAGATGACAATCAAAGGGCCGGCGGCGTTGGAGAGCGCGGTCAGGACTCCTGCCGCAACGCCGACGGCCGCGGCAAACCACCAGCGGTCGGGGACCGCATGGCCGCCGCGCTGCCACCACCAGTCGAGGGCGAGCATGCCGAGAACGGCGCCCCCGATGATCGGGCGGAGCTGGGCGCTGCGGAGCTCTCCCAAGAGCGCGTAGCCGATGGCGATGCCGACGACGGCCGCGGGCGTCAGGCGGACAAGGTGCCGCCACGAGGCGTGCTGCCGATACCACGCGACCGCAAACAGGTCGCCCATGATGAGAACGGGCAGGAGGAAGCCGACAGATTCCTTCGCGTCCATCACCAGGGCCATCAGCGTCACGGCAAGCATGCCGATGCCGGGGATGCCCGTCTTGGTCAGGGCAACGATGAATGCGCAGAGGAAGAAGACCGGCCAGGTTTCGAGGGGGTATCCGAGCATGCGGTGGGTTCTCGATTAGCCGTCGCCGAGTCGGGCCACTTCGCCGGCGAGCGTATAGAGCGCCCTCATGCGCTCCTGCCAGCCGGACCCGGCGAACCAGTCCCACGAGGTGTGGCACGCGGTTCGGTAGCAGCGCGTTCTCAAGTCGAGGAGGTCTTGGACTTGTTTGGCCTTTTCTGCGCCCATTTTCGTTTTCCATCCCCCAAGCAGGGCTTTCTCGAGCGCGATCCGTGCTTCGGCTTCCTGCACGCCCTCCTTCATCATCTGGAATCGGACGCTGGCAATCGCGCCGTCGGGGCCGGGGTAAAGCACGAAGACCGTGCTGGTGCTCAGGTTCAGTTGCGACCAACTGGACTGCGGGTAGCGGGCGATGATGCTGGAGCGTTCTCCGCGGCCGGACGGGAGCACGGGCCAGAAGTCGGCGCCGACGCGGCCGAAGCCGCGGTAGCCGCTCACGAGCATGCCCTCGGAGATCATTCGGTAGGTTCCGAGGGGGGCGTCGGCGTGCAGCGGCGGACTGACGGCGGTTGCGCCTTCGCGCGGGAACACGGTCTTCCGCCAGTCCTGCTGCCAGCCATACCAGCGCCCTTGTCCAGTGTATCGGTCTGGCTCGTCGGGGTCGTTGGCGAACTTGACGCCCCAGACGTGCGACACGTAGCCGATTTTGGCGGACCCAATGGAGCTGGCGAGTCCGTGGGAATGGAGGACCCATGCGGTGTCGGGCGCGACCTTGTTGAAGAAGTCCGTGTGCTGTTTCGGGGGGCGCGAGTCGCCCGCGATGCCGATCATAAGGTTCTCGGCGGCCAAGCCGCGCTTGAGCATGCGGGCTTTCAGTTCGTCGAACGCCGGCTTCCAGAAGGTCTCGCTTTCCGGTGTGCCGAAGATGGGGCTTTCCATCAGCGAGACCTGCCCGGTTTCTCGGTCGAGGACAGAGACCTGCACCGGCCTCGACTTGCCGGGGCCGGCTCCGAAGTAGGAGCCGCCCGTGAACGGTTCCCAGACGTAGAGGCAGACAACGTCGGGCTTGCCGACGCACTTTTCATACAGGTCCATATAGCGGTCGATTACGGAGAAGTCGTAGGTGTGGCCGCCGTCTTTGTTGGCGACCCAGCGCAGCATGCTTTCTTCGTTGCCGAGGTTCGTCCGGGCGATGAGCGGGATGAAGACCGGGGCG
>CAZBRH010000027.1:1825-5779 GCA_964494245.1 uncultured Planctomycetota bacterium
AGTGCTCGTCCGACCAGAGCGGGACGCCATACTGCAAGGCGACGGAATCGGGGGATTGCACGAGGCCGATGTGCGTCCGGTAATCGGCCGGGTCGGGCAGCGTCCAGTCGCAGACAAAGAGTTGGACGGGGACGCGGGTGGGGTTTAGCCCTTCGGCGCGGACGACGAGGTCGCCTTCATACGTTCCGGGGGCCGCGCCTTTCGGCACGTGCACGGTCACCCAGATGGGGAGGACGGCGCCTGGGGATTTCGACTTCCGCACGACAGGGACCTCGGCGGGGGGCGCTTCTTCGAGGATGTCAAACCGGGCGACGTTGGTTCCAGCGTAACGGGCGGACGCGCCCTTCTCGCCTCCCGAGGCGCGGGCAAACCGAATCTGTATCTGGTCTCCTGCAATGGACCCCTTGCCTTCTTTGTGGTTCAGAACCGGCAGTTCGGCTCCAACGCCCTTGATGGGCGTATCGCAGCCGAGGACTACTTGTCCGGAGAACTCACCGTTGCGCGCTCCGACGATGGAGATCGGGCGGAGCGGGTCGGTGGTATCGCCGTAGTCGACGTCGAAGACCGTTGCGAGCGGATTGGCGTTCCAGAGCTGGAACCCTGCGGGGCGGCCCTGGTCTGATTGCACGGCGGCGTCGGTGGTGACAAGGGAGAGTTCGTGGAGCCCGCACGTGTTCCACCTTCCGGCCCAGCGTTCCTTCAAGCCGAACCAGACGGGGTGGGTGGCGGCGCGGTGGATTTCGATGGCGAGGACATTGGCGCCGTCAACGAGGTGTTCGGCGAGCGACAGGTCTTTGAGTTGCCGCATGCGCATCTCGCAGCGGTCGCGGAATTTTTCGGGTTCTCCCCAGCCGCCGCGGATGGCCGTTTCGCCGTCGGGGTGTGTGTAGCAGTCCGCGCTGTAATCATCGGCAAGGGAGTCCGGCCGGATTTCGCCCTCCGGCAGGAAGAGCCGCTTGATTTCCTTGCCGTTGAGGTAAACGACGATGCCGCCGCGGAAGCGTGCGGACAGCCGAAGCGATTTCACGTCCGCGGCACGAGCCACGTGGAACGTCTTCCGTAGATACACGGCGGCCAACGTCGTCGGCTGGCCGAAGCCGTAGCCGCCGTAGAAAGGTCCGCGTCCGCGCCACCAGCCGCTGTCGTCGAATCCGCGATCCTTCCAGTTCGGCTCCGGGGGCAGGGAGAAAGGATGATGCTTGCTGCCCTCGGCGATCTTTGCTTCCGACTGCGTTCCTGCGACCTCGGGGTGCCAGTAATAGGCGCAGCGCCAGTAGCTGGCTTGGCTGACGACGAGGATTTCCTCGGGGACATCTCCGCCTTGCGCGACCGCGCAGGTGAAGAGGCCAAGTGCGAACACGCTGACGACGCGCACACATACACGCAGCATTTTTCTCGTTCCTCCGCTGTTTTTGGTGACGGTTTTTGCGGGGCCGGGGTTCCGGGGGCCTGTTCCTGTCTTGCTCATAGCGGCGGGAGTCTAGCGCGGGGCAGGAAAATTTTCTATTGATTTCTGTTTTGGGGGCGCTATACTCTGCTCAAGTCCGTGGCTGTGCGGGTCGGTTCGCCGGGCCGCGCGGCCGGACAACGTGGCTCCGGCACTTAGGATCACGTCCTCTGGATCTCAAAGAATATCGCAGGACCTACGAGGCGGTCGTTGACGAAGTCTGTTCCGTGGTCATCGGGCAGGACCGCGTCGTCGAGCTGCTGCTCACTTCCATTCTTGCCGAAGGGCACACGATCCTGACCGGAGTTCCGGGACTGGGTCGGACGCTCATCGCGGAAACTGTGGGGAAGGTGCTGGGGCTTTCGGTCAGCCGGATTCAGTTTACTCCGGACTTGCTTCCGACGGACGTGACGGGCGCCGAGGTCATCGAGCTTGTGGGCGGCGCCCACCGCCGTCGGTTTGTTCCGGGGCCGGTGTTTGCCAACCTCGTGCTGGCCGACGAAATCAACCGAAGCCCGGCTCGAACGCAGTCGGCGCTCCTCGAAGCGATGCAGGAGCGGCAGGTGACGGTGGGCGGCGAGCGCCATCCGCTTGCTAGGCCCTTCCTTGTTGTGGCAACGAAAAACAATTTGGACACGGAGGGCGTGTATTCGCTCCCGGAGGCGCAGCTCGATCGGTTCCTGATGCAGATCGAGATGAAGTATCCGTCCGCCGAGGATGAGGTCAATATCCTTGGAGCGACGACGTCGGTTTACAAGGCCGAGGTCTCGCAGATTGCCGACCCCGAGACGGTGCTGGCGATGCAGGATTTCGCCCGGTCTATTCCGGTCACAAAGACGGTGAAGCATTTCGCGGCACGGCTTGTTCGCGCGAGTCGTTGGGAAGGCGAACGCCACGTTGTATCGCCGACTGTCCGACGCCGCAGGCGGTATTGGTGGGGCGGTGCGAGGAAGCACGATGGCGACGACCGCGTGGCGCAATACGTCCGCTGGGGCGCGTCGCCCCGCGCAGGGCAGGCGCTGCTCCGGGCAGCCAAGGTGCGGGCGATTGTGCACGGCCGCGCATACGTCACACGGGAAGATATTATCTCTGTGTTCGAGCCAATCCTGGCACACCGGGTCATCCCGGACCACAGGGCTGGCGCGAGAGGGTTGACAACCGAACGCATTTTGGGGCGGCTGCTGGACGAGGTGCAGGAGGAAATGGCGCCGAAGCCCTCGTCCTCACGCATGCGCGCTCTCTTGCTGCCGTGGAAGCGGCAGGGAAGTGGTGGAAGTGCGGAACCGAAGTGAGGGCCGCAACCGCTCTAGTGACCGGAACTGATGGAGAGTAATCCAATGTCTGAGACAAGCGCTCGCGATTTGCGCCGCTACGGCGCAGAAGTGATCTGGACGGACGAGGAGAAGGAGAAGATCGCTCATCTGAAGGAAGCTCACGAGAAGATGCTGGAGCAAATCCACGCGGCGATCGTGGGCCAGGAGCGCGTCGTCCGGGAAGTCGTCATTTGTCTCTTCAGTCTCGGGCACGCCTTGCTCTTGGGCGTGCCGGGTCTGGCGAAGACGCTGCTCGTCAGCACGCTCGGGAAGTGCCTGTCGCTTTCCTTCCGCCGCGTGCAGTTCACGCCGGACCTGATGCCTTCCGACATCACCGGGACGGAAGTCATCGAAGAGATAAAGTCCACCGGGCAGCGTGAATTCCGGTTCGTCAAAGGTCCGATCTTCACAAATCTGCTTCTTGCGGACGAGATCAACCGGACTCCGCCGAAGACACAGGCGGCGCTTCTGGAGGCGATGCAGGAGCGTCAGGTCAGCGCTGGCGGCCAGCGGTATCCGTTGCCAGCGCCGTTCTTCGTCCTTGCGACGCAGAACCCCATTGAGCAGGAAGGCACGTATCCGCTGCCCGAAGCCCAGTTGGACCGTTTCATGTTCCGCATCAACGTGCCGTACCCGAAGGAAGACGAAGAGATTGAAATTTTGAACATGACGACGGCGACGTACGAGGCGGACATCAAGCCGGTGCTCGACGGGCCGCAGATCTTGCACTTCCAGAAGATGGTTCGCAAGGTGCTCATTTCCGAGGAACTCAAGCGCTATATCGTGCGGCTTGTTCGTATGACACGGACGGGGCAGCCGGAGGCGATTGAAGAAGTGAACAAATGGGTGTCCTGGGGCGCGGGCCCCCGTGCGTGCCAGAACTTGGTCATCGGCGCCAAGGCGAGCGCGATTTTGGCGGGGCGGCACGAGGTGCAATACGAGGACATCGCCTCGGTCGCCCAGCCGGTTCTTTGCCACCGGATTGTCACGAACTTCGCTGCTTCCGCAGAGGGCGTCGATTCCGGCGCCATCGTTGAGGAACTCTTGAAGAAGGCCGGATAACATCGGCGCGGCGGCCCCCTGGCCCATAGGACGATGGTATGGCAAGCTTTTTCGACCCCCACGTAATCTCTCGGATTCAGCGGTTCGAGGTCCGAGCGCGCCGCATTGTCGAGGGCTTCCTCGTCGGCATCC
>CAZBRH010000027.1:5840-14487 GCA_964494245.1 uncultured Planctomycetota bacterium
CAATACGTTCAAGGCGACGACCTGCGCTTCCTCGACTGGAAGGTTTACGCGAAGACCGACCGGTTCTACGTGAAGCAGTTCCTTTGGGAAACGAACATGCCGTGCCAGTTCGTCCTGGACTGCAGCGAGTCGATGGCCTACAAGGGTTCGGCCCCGATGTCGAAATTTGAGTATGCAGCGACGGCAGCGGCCTCGCTTGCCTACTTGCTGGTGCTTCAGCGCGATGCCGTAGGGTTCACGTTCTTCGATGCCAAAGTGCGCGCCCACATCCCGCCTCGTGCGACGTATTCGCAGTTCCACCACGCGCTGACCACGATGGAGAACATCACGCCGGGTGCGAAGACGATGACGGGCGAGACGCTGATGGCCGTCGGCGCGAACCTGAAGCGGCGGGGGCTGATTGTTCTCATTTCTGACTTTCTTGATGACATAGACCCGATTACGCTCGGGTTGAACCGCTTATGTTTCGATGGACACGAAGTGATGGCCCTGAGTGTCGCCGACCCCTACGAGGTGGAATTCCCGTTCGCGGGTCCGGCCATCATCGAAGGGTTGGAGCAGACGGGCGAACTGCGGTGCGATCCGAGCGACTTCCGCGAGGTGTATCTTGAAGCCCGTGCGGCGCATTTCGCTGCGTTGCGTTCCGTGTGCCGCCGGCTTCAGTTCGACCTCAGCGAGATGGTGACGTCGAGGCCTCTGGATGAGGCGCTGTCGGAGATGTTGCTCTTGCGGCACCAGACCGCGACCCGATGACGGGCGGAGCGGATACGCGCGATGTATGATTGGCTGATGAAATTCTTCCAGCATCCGGCGTTCTTGCCGGTGATGGTGGCTGTCCTTATCCCCATCATCATCGAATGGCTGCTGCGCCGCCGGCGGCGCCGGATCCCGTTCGCCGCGATGCGGTTCCTGCTCGATACCGAGCGACCGAAGAAAATCCGACTCCAGGACCGCATCCTGCTCATACTTCGCATGGTCATTATCTTCCTTATTGTGTTGGCGTTGGCGCGTCCGCTCATTCGCCCCGAAGACATTATTACCGTGGAGCGGCGCGAGCGGTCGGTAATCATGCTCTTTGACGCCACCTACAGCAACGAACAGCGGGTCGGCAACACGTCGGCGTTTGCGACGGCGCAGCGGATGGCGAAGGACGTGCTCGAAGGCCTCCCCGGCGGCGTCGAGGTGGCCATCGGGGCTGTCGGCCATTCCCTCAAAGTCATTCAGGACTGGACGAAGGACAAGGGGCTTCTCCGCGAAAGCATCGAGAAGATGAAGGTGAGCCACGGAGCGGGTCCCATCAGCGAGGGCTTGGCCTGGGCGCTGGAAAAGGCGAGGGAAAAAGCCGGTTCGAGCAAGGTGCTGAAGACGGAGATATATGTATTCTCCGACCTTCAGGTGCAGACGTGGGAGGCGGGCGAGGAGGCCGGAGCCGCGGGAACGAGCGCGCGAGCGCTTGTCCCCAAACTCACGGAACTTGGGCAGGTCTTTGTGGCCGATACCGGCGGACCCAAGGCGCTCAACCTCTATATCTCGCGTGTGGAACCGGTGGACAAGGTGTTGGCGGTCGGCGTCACGACGGAGTTTCTCGTCGAAATCGGCACAAAGAACCTTGCGGAAGGGAAGAGCGTTCCAGCGCGCCTCACCTTGTTTGTAAACGACAAGAAGCGGCATTTCGAGGAGATTCAGGTTCCCGGCGGCGGCAAGGTCTTCCGCGTCCCGTATAAGGTCCTGACGGCTGGCGAGCAGCTTGTCCGGGTAGTCCTCGAAGGGGACGAAAGCCCGATTGACAACGAGCGGCTTTACCTCGCCGAGGTTCCGGAGGCGATGCGGGTGTTGATTCTGGATGAACACGCCGACCTGCCTGCGCCGCAACGGCGGAGCGTGTTTTGGGAATACGCCGTAGCCCCGCCCTCAGCCCCCGGCCGCGATCCGGTGTCTGCATTCACGGCGAAGACGCTCAACTGGAATGATGCCCAGAAGGAGAACTTCGACGACTACGGGGCGGTGATTGTGGCGGACATGCGCGAACTGCCGCACGGCTTGGTCTCGCGCCTGGTCTTTTACGTCAAGGAAGGGGGCTGCCTGCTTGTGTTCGCAGGAGAGGGCGTTCGGCCATACGGTTATGAGCCGCTGTATCAGCAAGGCGCTGGGCCGCTGCCCGCCAGCTTCCGTGACGAGGTTGAGGTTTCCGCCTTCCTGCGGTCGGTTCTGCCGAACTCCGGCAACCTCGAGGATGGTGTCTTCCGGCTTGCCCGTCCGCTCGTTCCTGCGGACACGCAGAAGGTCGAAACGGTCGCACAATTGTCCACGGGCGAGCCGATGGTGCTCGTGCGCCAGTATGGGCAGGGGCACGCCATTCTTCTGGGCATGGACCCGTCGCTCCAGTGGTCGCGGCTTCCTCTGGCGGTTGATTTCCCCGTGTTTGTTCAGGAACTCTTGCGTTCCGTGCTTGGGGACCCGAACCGCCGGGTCAACCTGAAGGTGGGGGATGTTTTCTCGGAGCCGGTTCGGATCACCACCCAGCACCTTCTGCTGAAGACGCCGGACGGGCGGAAGGTCCGCCTCTCGCCGGAAACTGCGGAAGGCGAAGACCTGCCGCGCGTGGTCTACAGGGATACCGAGGTGCAAGGGATTTACCGGCTGGAAGCTCCGCCCGGCGTGCTCGCTCGGGACAAGTTTGTCGTGAACCTGACGCCCACAGAAGCGGACATGACGATGTGGGATGAATCGGACTTCAGCCGCGAAATCTCGAAGAACGTCATCTTCCTGTCCCCGCACGAGAACATCACCCGGCGCATCGAATCGCGGTATGCGCTCCGGGAGTTCGCAGGAATGATTCTGTTCCTTGTCTTCCTCTTGTTGCTTACGGAATCGTTCCTTGCGATGCGTTTCGGACTACGCAAGGCCTAGAGGGAAGTCGAAAGTGCCGACGAGTCAGCTTCATATCGACTTGAATCCGTGGGGGCCGGTCTGGTTCGTCGCGCTCGTCTTCATCGCGGTGGCCATCTTCTTGGGCATCCTTTACCGGATCGATGCGCGCCGGCTCTCGGTTCCGTGCCGTTGGATGCTGCTGGCGTGGCGAGTCCTCACGGCCTTCATTGTCTTGTTCATCCTGATGGAACCTTCGTATAAGCTGACGACGACCGAGGAGCGGCCGCCCGTGTCGGCGGTTGTTCTCGATGAATCGCTCAGCATGTCGCTTCCTTCGGCGCGGGACGATGTGTTCATCGATTACCTCGGTGCGAAGGACCGCCACGAGCGGAGCCGCTATGCCTCGGCGACCAAGGTGGCGTCGCTCCTTGTGCCGGAACTCACCAAGACCCAGCGCGTCAAGCTCTTCGTTGCGTCGGACCGCGTTCGCCCCATCGCCGAATTCCCGATCGGCGAGGGAATCACCCCCGAGGCAGTCGCAGCGAAGATCAAAGAACTCAACCCACTTCCGACCGGCAACTACTCGAACCTGGGGGAAACGATAGAGGACGTCATCCGCGGTCAGGAGAACGTCCGGCTCTCGGCGATGTTTCTCCTGACGGACGGGCGAAGGACCGGGGGCAACGAGTTTTCGCAGGCCGCGCAGGAAGCCGCTCGGCTTCGCATTCCGGTGCATACCATCGCCTTCGGCACGGCGGACCCGCTGCCGGACCTCGCGCTGGTGGACCTCATTGCTCCGCCAGAAGCCAACATCAACGACGTTATGAGCTTTCAGGTGACGGTCGTGAACACGTTGCGGGCGGGCCTGCATGCCGACCTCCAGGTCTTCCAAAACGACGGCAAGACGCCCATCCTGACGCAAAAGCTCACCCTCCCCGTCGGGGAAACGCGCGTCAGCATGTCCGCCGTCCCGCGCGAGGAAGGCGAAATCAAATACACGCTGACGCTTCCTGTGTTCCCCGACGAGTTTGATCCGGACAACAACACGGTCTCCTTCCACGTGAAGGTGGTGAAACGCAAGCTCAAGGTGCTCTTCATCGCCGGCGCTCCGACGATGGAGTTCCACCACATCGTCCCGAGTTTGGTCCGCGACACCGTCATCGACGTCAGCTGCTTCCTCCAGTCGGCAGCGGTCAACGCCGTCCAGCAGGGCAACGACATTATCGACGACCTCCCCGCGACTCCATCGCAGTGGGAGCGCTACGACGTGGTGATCCTATACGACATCGACCCGAACAAGTTTTCGAACGAGCAGGAGAACAGCTTGGAGTTGCTTGTTCGGGACAGCGGTGCGGGGCTGATGTTCATTGCTGGGCGCGTGCACGGGATGGGGGCGCTGCTTCAGGTGCGCGGCGCGAAGATGCGGGCGATGCTCCCCGTGGAAATCAACAAGAACCTGCATCCCAACTATGACGAGTATTTTACCGAACCCTTCCACATCGAGCGGACGGCCGAGGGCATGGTGCATCCCGTGCTGCTTTTCGCTCCGACGAAGTCGGAAAACGACAACATTTGGCGTTCCTTCTCGGAGTTGGAGTTTTTCTGGAATCACCCGATCCTCGGCCTCCAGCGGGCGGCCGTCCCCCTGCTGGTGAAAAGGCGCGCAGGGACCGGCGCCGAAGGCCGCGAGTGCATCCTCGCCCTGATGAAATACGGCAAGGGATCGACGATGTTCCTCGGCGCCCACACCATGTGGCTCTGGCGTTATCCCGCGGAGAACTACGACTACGACCAGTTCTGGGCGCAGACCATCCGTTATCTGGGCGAGTATCGCATGCTCGGAGCGCAACGCCAGGTCGCGCTCAACACCGACAAGAAGCTCTATGCGCCGGGCGAGACGGTCCACATCACGCTTTCCATCCTCGATCCCGCCCTGGTGAGCTTGCTCCGAACCGAGCAGGTCTTCGCCACTATCAAGGACGAAGCTGGCGGCGAATACCGCGTCATGCTGACGACCTCGCCCCGGAACCCGTCTGACCAGATAGGGACCTTCATGGCGCGGCGCCTGGGCGAACACGTCGTGAATGTTCGGCACATCCTGGCGGAAGACCTGGCCGCGCAGCGAGCGCTCTTTGACGAGAAAACCCATTTCGATGTGCGGATGCAGTCGCTGGAGTTCAAGGATACGACCGCCGACCTTGCTGCGCTGAAGAGCGTGTCGGAAGAGACCGGCGGCACGGCGCTCGACCACAAGACGGTTGCCGAGGGCCTGAAGAAGGCCGCGGCGTCGGTGGACCCGCGGCCGCAACTTGTGCCGCACGAATCTTATGCGGACCTCTGGGACCGCTGGTATGTGCTGGCGGTGCTGATTGCTTTGGGTGCGGTGGAACTCTGGTTCCGCCGGAATTGGGGGCTGCTGTGAGCCGGATTATCCGAATCGCCGTGTGCGGAGCGCTGCTCCACGGGCTGGCTTGGGCTCAAGAGGAGCCGCCCGCTACACCGGAAAAGACGGACGAAGCCGTGCAGCGCCGCGTTATCGGCAGCATCGTGTTCCCGCCGCGAACCGCAAAAGCTCGCGAACTCCACGCACTGAAGGTGCTGACTCCCGAAGTGCGGGAAATGACCCAAAAGGCCCTCCGATACATCGTCTCGTCCCAACAGGCAGACGGCTCGTGGGGCGACAAGGAATACCCGAAGAGCACTCGGACGACGGCGCTCGCTTGCATGGCCCTCATGGCACAAGGGAATCTTCCCCGCGTGGGGTATTATGGCAAGTCGCTGGATCGCGGCATCGCGTTCCTTCTGAGCTGCGAAAAGGACAATGGCCTGCTTGTTGCAAAGGACACCTACAAGTATGGCCCAATGTATGACCACGTCTGGGCGACACTGGTTCTCCTCCAGGTTTATGGCAACTGCCCCTGGTATACGGACATGGGGCAGAAGATTTCCCGCTCGATTCAGGCGATCTTGCGTTCGCAGAAGACTGATGGCGGCTGGCGCTACGACGTGAGCCCGATGGGCCAGAGCTGCGTTCCGGTGACCGCCGATGTGATGGTCGCGCTGCGGGTCGCGCGCTTCTCGGGGTTTGGCGTTCCGGAAGAGGTCCTTCGGCGGGCGGAGGCGTTTATCTTGCGGTGTGGGAAGCCGACCCAGCCGGCGGACGTCGGCACGTTCACCTACCGTGAAGATGGCGAGCGCGGCCTTCCCTCCACCACGGCAGCCGGCCTGGTCGGAGTGTTCAGTCGTGGGCTTTATGACCACGCATACGTGCAGCCGTGCGTTGACCGCATTGAAGAAGCATACCGCCGGGCGCACCTGGATGATTTCCGAACGTCGCTTCAGTTCCGGGGCTTTCATCACGGCTGCTACTACGTCAGCCAGGTCATGTATATGGCCGGGGACAAGTACTGGGTGCCCTGGTTCCAGAAGTTTGCGGCCTACCTGAAGGAAACACAAGCCGAGGACGGGTCGCTCGAAGATTCCGCCGGAAACAAGGTTTCACCGACGGCGATTTCGGCCCTGATTCTGCTGGCGCCGTTGGGGTATATGCCGCAGTATCTGAGGTAGCCATGTCCCAGAAAATGCTCCAGGAAATATGCAGTCGCTTTCTCCGGCGCCTGCGCCTGATGCTCGTCCAGTATGGAGTGCTGACGCTTGTCTTCGTCTGCCTCCTCGTCGCCGCTGGGCTGATGGTCGCCGACTGGTATTTCCGCTTCTCGACGGACATGCGGCTTCTCTCGCTCATTGCCCTCGTCGTAACGGTCGCTGCCTGCTACTACCTCTGTCTGCACCGCCCCCTCCGCCGTTCTTGGAGCGACGACGAGGTGCTGGCCTACATGGACCACATCCACGGCGAGGGAGAAGATACGCTCACGGCATTCCGCGACCTTTCTCAACCGGAAGGCATGCGCGAACTGGATACCGAGCGCGGCAAGGAGATGGTCCGCGAGAGCTTGCGGGAGCTCGAAGAAAAGGTCAAGAAGGTCGACCTGAGCCACGCATTGCGGCGGACGCCGATCCGCAACTGGCAGGTGCTTGCCGGCGTGCTCGTGGCCGCATACATCCTTGCGGCCCTTTTCCTCCGCGACCCCATCTCCGGCACGTCTTACGTCTCGGTTGGCGTTCGGCGAATCCTCTTCCCCTTTGCCCAGATTTTCTGGCCACAGAACACCCGAATCTTTGTCCAAGAACCCGAAACCGGCTGGCGCGTCCCCGTCGGGGAGCCGCTTTCCATCCACGCCCGCATCGAAGGCGTGATGCCTAGCCGAGTGGATATTGTTTACCAGACCAAAAGCAGCAATCTTTGGATCACCGAGCGCATGGCGTTGACGGCGGCTGCGCAAGAGGCCACGTTCACGTTCAAGGAGGTCAACGAACCCCTGACGTTTTATTGCATCGGGGGCGATGACCGCGAGATGCGCAGGCACTACGTCAAGGTAGCCCAGCGGCCGATGATTACTCAGGTCAAGGCCACCTACGTCTATCCCGCCTACGCGATGCTGCCCAAGACAACCGTGCCGAGCGGACAGCTGGCGGCTCTCGAAGGCACAAAGGTGACACTGGATTTTGTCGCCTCCTCCGATTTGTCAAAGGCCACGATCGAGTTCGCCCTTGTCGGACAGGAGCCCAGCGCCCCCGTTCCGGTCGAGTCGCTTCGGGGCAATCGGTTTTCGCATACCCTGACCCTGACGCGCAGCGGGACGTATACCGTTCACCTCGTGGATACCGAAGGCCTGACGAACGCCCGCAGGGAACAATACGAGATTCGCGTCGAACCCGACGCCCCGCCCACGGTGACGCTCGAAGAACCCGTTCGTGACCTCATCCTCACGGCCCACGGCAAGGTTCGCGTTCGATTCAAGGCCGAGGATGACTGGAACCTCGTTGATCTCAAGGTCCTGCTCGCCCCAGAGGGCGGCAAGGGCGAAGCCCTCAGCGAAGAACGCATCACCGGGCCCTTCTGGGACCGGACGACTACGCTCCACCGCGTCGGAAAAGGCGACTTCGACCTCGACTTCCTCAAGGAAAGAGACCAGGGCTTCCTCAAGGGATGGAATATCGACAAGGGCGCCGAACTCGAACTCTGGGTTCGCGCTGTGGACTGCAACCCGGTGACGCCCGGCATAACCGAAAGTCCAAAGATTCGCCTTTCCATCCTGCATCCCACCGATTTCATGAGCGAGGTCGTTCTCCGGGCCAAGATGCTGATGACCGACGCTCGCACCGGCTGGTTCAACGCCGCGGGAGCGTTCTATGACGGCCGCGCCTGGCTCCAGAACCCCGAAGATGATGCAATGCTGCTGAAGGCGCAGGAGCAGCAGCAGACCGCTGAACGCGCCGCATATGCACTCGCCCTGCGGTTCCCCGAAATCATCGACCACATGAACCGCAGCCGGATGTCTGATGTGTTCATGAGCCGTCGGCTCGACAAGATCGGCACGCTCATCGCCGAGCTCGAAAAGTCCCTCCCCGAAATCGGCCGGAAAATCGCTGCGGGCAAGCCGGCGACACTTGAGGAAGCCGTGCCCGACAAGCAGAGGGCCAAAATGGCCGCGGCGCTCCAGCCGGTGCTGCCGGAGCAGAACCGCGCCGCGTGGCAGATGCGCCTCCTCTACAATTGGCTCGCCGACTGGGTTGCGCTCCAAAGCGTCCTCCTCAAGACCCGTCGCATGGAAGAGTTGCAGGCCGAGGTCAACGCGGCTACCCGCGAGCTCGTCAAGCGAACCCTGGGCCGCGAGGCGAGGGAACTCGAAGACAAAGAAGTCCGAGACATGAA
>CAZBRH010000027.1:14535-27266 GCA_964494245.1 uncultured Planctomycetota bacterium
GTCGAGAAGGAACTCGCCCAGCTCGTCTATCAGGCCGACAAGGACGGACGAAAGAAGGTCTTTGACGTGCTGGGGCGCGCCCTCCTCGAACTTCGAGACAACCGAATCAAGGACCGCCTGAAGCGCGCCGCAATGGCCATTCTCGATGCTCGGGGCGAAGTTGTTCGCGAAGACCAGGAGCTTGTCCTTCGCACATTGGCCGTGGTCAACCGCGGGCTGATCCTCGCGGGCGAGGAAGCCCCCGAAGACCCCTCGGCCGCGATGTTCGCCGCCATCATCGATGACCCCCGCGAGAAGATCGACACGCCCGAAGCCGTCGCAAGCGAGGGGGTTGAACTTGCCGAAGACGTTTACAAGGCATTGGAAAAGGTCAGAATCATCACCGAAGCACGAGCCGACACGCTCGACGAAACTCTGTCCCTCGTCTTTCACCAGCAGGAAGACGTTCGCAACCGAACGCGCTTTGTCGCCGAGCGGATGGCGGCGTTTCCGCGATATATGTTCCTCCGGACAGGGTTGACGGCTCTCCGCCAGGACAAGGTGGTCGCGCTCCTCAAGAAGGCCATGAGTCAGATTCCGTCCTACGGCAAGCCCGACGCAGCGGCGACCACCCCGGACGGCAAGCCGCCTGTGCCGGACCCGACGGCTGACGAAGCCCGCAAGCTGCTGGAGTCCGAAGTCGGCCGTTATCTCGCCCGCGCCGAGGAGGCCCAGCGCCTCATTGCCGAAAGCCAGTTCAATCGCTTCGTCACCGAGACGCAGACCCACATCCTCGAGGGTGCGCGGGACCTCCGCGTCTACATTCAGGCGCGTGAGAAGCTGCATGGACTCTGGCAGGCGCGCGTCAACTCCAACTTCCTGGATTCCTTCGGCCAGCCCTATCTGCTTCGGGAGAGCAACCTGCGGACGATGATTGACGTCGCGCGGAACTTGGAGTGGGCGCTCGTCCTTCAGGCCGCAACGAAGCGTGAATCCGCCCTGCTCGCCGAGGCGAAGCGCGCCGCTCTCCCCGGAGCCACCTTCAAACAGGCGGTCGAGCGCATCACCGCGAGCGCCCGCGAAAAGAACGCCGCCATCGTCGCCACGATCCGGCAGTTCCGCGAGGCGGTGGCTCAAGGCATCGCCGACCCGACGGAACCCGAACGGTCCAACGAGAAGGTGCTTCCCACGCTGACCGACAAGATTCTTGCCCCGCTCCCGCTTGCCCCGTTCGAAGAATGCGTCAAGGCCTTTGAGGCCGGGACCTACGACACGCTGGCGATGAAGCAAGACGGCCTCCGTCGGGCACTTTCCGACACCATTGTCACGCTCTACGACCTGTTCGAAAGCCGCGTTCCGCCAAAGCCGCCGATCTTTGATCCTCTGGCTCAAGATTACGGGACGAGGGAGGCCGGGCCGGGCTTGCTGATCGACTACGCGGATGAAAAGCCCGACGCGGTCGCCAACCGTGTGGAAAAGGATGGTGCGTGGATTGATGCGATTACGGGCGACGCGAACGTCCGCAAGCAATTGGTCGAGCGTCTGCGAAAAATGAGCGATTTTGACCGGCGCTATTCACGCCTCCAGAGCGCTTACTTCCAAGCGGTCGCTCAACGGTTCGAGGCGAAGGCGAAGACGACGGAGGAAGAACCCAAGAAGGAGCCAGAGAAGGGACCATGAGCGTGAATCACGGTTTGCTAGGCGCCCCGCGCTCCCGAAGCCCATTTGCCCGCTCGTTCTGCTTCCGCTCGACGCTGCTCATCCTGCTGGTTCTTCTCCGCGGGGCGGCGTCCGGGGTCGAAATCAAACTGTTCGACGGAACCCGTGTCGCTGCCCTTGTCGAAACCTACGACAGCAAGACGGGCATGATGACCGTCTACCTGACGAGCGGCGAGGGAACGGCCATTCCGCTCAATTCCATCGCGGCCATCTACTACAGCGGGCGGCCCGAGCACTTCGTCCGGACCGGCCACCAGACCTTCTACTTCGGGGCCGGCGGCCACATTTGCGCCGCCGTCGAATCTCTCGAAAAGGGCGAAACGCTGACGATTCGAAGCCAGAGTCTTGGCCGCCACGTTGTCCCCCTGAACGCTCTGCATGGCTTCACGGCTCTCGCTGTGGAGGGGCGAGCCGCCCGCCTCGCCGAAGACCTCATGCGGCCGGACGGCATTCCAGACAAGCCCGAAAATACGTTCCTCGACCACGTGCTTGACCGGCGGGGGGTGCCATATGCCGGCGTCGTCGAAGCGTTCACGCCCATCCAGCTTGAGTTTGAGCACGACGAGCAGCTCCAGCAGGTGAAGATCAGCACGTTCAAGCTCGCGGGCGTTCGGTTGGCCGAAGCCGCCAGAGACAAGTCCCACAGCCGCCCGACGGTCGATGTGGTTCACGTCGCTGTCTTCTGCCGAGATAGAAGTTGCGTCGTGGGGATACTGGAAACGGTGGACCCATTCGAGTGGCGCGTGCGGCCGAGTTTTGACCCAACCCGGCTGGTTCAGATTCCCGCGAGCGAGATTACGAGGGTGGACGTTCTGGGCGGAAGGGCTGTGTTTCTGGCGCAAATTCCGCCGGTCAAGGCTGAGGAACAGACAATCATCGCTCCGCCGCAGCCGTTTGTGATGAACGCCAACGCTCAGGGCGAAAGCATGAACATCGGCGGCTTCATCTACCGGAGCGGCATCGGCGTGCACGCCCGCTCCACGCTTACCTTCCCTTTGAACGCGAAGTTCAACACATTCAAGGCCGATGTGGGCATCGACGGGCGGTTGGAGAACGAAGGAAGCGTCGTGTTCCGCGTGCTGGGCGACGGCAAAGAGCTTTTCAAAAGCCCCGTCGTGCGAGGGAAGATATCGGGCGGCGGCCTACCCATCGAGGTGTCTGTCCAGGGGGTGAAGGAACTCACCCTTTCTGTCGATCCAACCGATGACCTCGATCAGGCCGACTTGGCGAACTGGGGGGCGGCCCGCGTCCTGCGATAGCAGCGTCCCCGGTCGCCCGCCTGCGACGAGATGTCATTTCCCCGGCCCCAGCCGCACGCCGAACATGCCCGAAGCGACCTGTGAGATTGGCGTAGCACGATGCGCGGGCGACCGCGGATGCTCGGACACGGAGCTCTGCCGCATGCCAAGAAGATGGAACGCAACCCCGGCGATGTTCCTTTGCCTCCTGATGGCGGCGACTTCTTTCGCGCAAGAATGGTGGAAGCCATACTCCCCGCCTTGCACGGAACGCGAGAACGTCTTCGAGTTCGCCGAGAAGCCCGCGGTGAAACTCGTCGGCAAAGACCGCTACGAAATCACGTTCGCCGTGAAGGGCTATTGCGACGCGACCGTGGCGGTTGTAGACCCGGACCCGGAAAAGGAGCTTGTGAAGGGCCGGGGGATTGTCGTGCGGCACCTCGCTTCGGGCGTGCTCGGCCCCAACGCGCCGGAACCATTTCAGAAGAACTCGCTTCGGCAGACAATCTATTGGAACGGGAAGGACGACCTAGACCTTTACCACCGGTATCCAGAGCGGCTCCAGGTGCGCGTGATGCTCGGCTTGAAGCCGATGTTCGACAAGCGGCTGCGGGGGACAAGCCCCAAAAACGTCGCGGGCTACATATGGGCCATCGGGCTGACGCCCGACGCGGCGTATGTGGTGATGAAGGGAAACGCGGACTGGGGGCACGTCACGATCCGCAAGTTTGACCGGGATGGCGGTTATATTTCAACGCTGGTTCCGCCGCCTGCCGCCATGCCGCTCGATAAGCTTGCCGGCGATGGGTTCGTCGAATATGAACCGGGGAAGCGGGTCTGGCACGGGCGCAACCTCTATCAGTCCGTCGCCCACGATGGATTTGCCATGCCGAGCGCGCACGGCAAAGGGCTGGCGCGGTGCCAGATCGCCATCGTCGGAAGCCGAATCATCTATGCCAGTGGTGGCGAGCAACCGTTCTCCGAGGGAGCACGGTCGTGCCTCCACTGGGTGCATACGGACGGTTCGACGGACCCGGAGGGCTTGGGGGGCACGAAAAAGTTTGCCTGGGGAAGGCATTCGTTTCCGATGCTGGCGGCGTCTCCCGATGGGAAATGGCTCTACATGGTCTCCAACGCCTTTATGCAGGGCGACGGGTTCCGCGCGTGGGACCCGGTTCTTGTGCGGGCCCCTGCCGACGGCAGCGGGCCCGCTGAGATTCTCGTCGGCGAGAAGGGGAAGCCCGGCAGCGGCAACAACCAACTCAACGGGACCGCTGGCATCGATTGCGACGGGCAGGGGCGGGTTTACGTCTCGGATTCCACCAACAATCGCATCCAGGTCTTCTCGGCGGATGGAATGCACCTGAAGACGATTCCGGTTGACCGGCCGCGACTCATCCAGGTCCACCGCAAGACCGGCGCGATCTATGTCCAACACGCCGCGCGCGTCCAGGGCCAGTCCGTCGCACGCCTGACGAAGCTCACATCGTTCGACAACCCGGCGGAGGAGTTCAGCGTAGAAGGGCTGGCGACCAGCGTCATGGCGCTGGATTCCTGGTCGGCTCGTCCCCGGCTCTGGATGGCGGGCAGCGAGGTCACGATGTTTGCCCGCGGTAAGACCTGGGACTCGGGGCCGAACGTCATCGTGTTTGAGGAAGACGGCAAAACGTTGAAGAAGATTATCGACTTCGACGAGGACGCGAGGAAGGAGGACGGAGAGTTCTACGCAGGCCGGTGGAACGGTTCGGCGTTCGACATGGTTTACTGCGATCCGACGCGGGAGCAGGTCTACTACGGCCGGAGCATCCACGATCTGAGAAGCGGGCGGAACCTCGGCGCGTTCACCTATCCCAGCGGCTACGGAGCCGGCTGGTCGTGGAAAGACATTTCGTTTGACAAGCGTGGCTACATGCACATACACCACAACCCAACGCCGGGCAGCATCGCTCGGGTGGACCCAGCGCAGGCGCGAAGGGACGAAAAAAACGCTCGGCTGCTCGTCTACCCGGAAGTCCCGTATGACTACGGCGTCGGAGAGGTCCGCCATCCGCTCGTTGGCGTAATCCCCACAAAGTGTCAGCCGGGCGCGAAGACGTTTCAGGACGGGATGGGCGTGAACATGCAGGGCGAAATCGCCGTGCAGAGCAACATCTACTACGTGCCGCGAATGGAGGAACACGGCTACACCATCGCAGCGGCCGGGATTCTGGACCGGACGCGGCGCGGGGAATACTCCGACGCCCCCATGACATCCTACGAGAACTACCTGAGAAGCATCAAGGAGGCCGAGCGCCGCGGAGAAGAAGTATACTTTATCCGGCGCCAACCGGGCGTCCCGCTCGCCGGGGCTACGGTCTGGACACATGAGCGATCCGGCGAACTCCGCGACGGGCCGGCCGTCCTTGCCGGAAAACTCCTTGCCGGCGTCCAGATTGACGAGGATGGATTCCTCTACTTCGTCAACAGCCGTCCCCGCCTGATCGGGGGCAAGCCGTTTCTCGCCGGTAGGGGTGGGTGGAACGGTTCGGAACAGAGGACCGACATCTTCACGGGGACGCTCGTGAAAACGAAAAGGCAGGCACGGTTCGTCGCTGCGAAAGCGCCGGTCCCATTGAGCGAGGCGCCAGGCCGTCCCCCGGAACTTGCAGGGGGCTATGGTGAAGACCCGGACGGCGTCTGGGTCGAGGGGGCAGAGTGGCTCTACGCGGGCGCCAGCCCTATCGTGGCTGGCGGCTGTTCGTGTCCATCAAGCCGTCTGCATCTGGATTGGTATAAGCGCGTTTACGTGCCCGAGGCGTACCGGCACTCGATCGGAATCCTCGACACGAACGGCAACCTGATTATGCACCTGGGCCGCTACGGCAATTTCGACGATGCGCCCGGCGGAAAGAACGGCGCGAAGCCCGGCGGCGTTGACATCGGCATCATGCTGGTTCGGTTTATCTCTGGCACGGACAATTACCTCGTGTATGGCGACTGGGACGAGAAGGCGGTCGTCCTAAGGTTGGATTACCATGCTGAAGCAACGGCGGGTATAATCGGAAACGAGGGATAGCGTTTGGCGGCTGTTTTCTTCGGACGGAATGGAGCACGCGAATGAATAGGATGGTCATGGTATTCTGTTTGCAGATCGGCCTTGCGGCGGCCCTTTCGTCTTCGGCTTCGGCGGGAGAGAGCTGGCCGAAGCCGTATTCGCCGCCCTGCGTCGAGCGCGAGAACGTGTTCGAGTTCGCCGAGAAACCATCGGTGAAGGTCGTCGGCAAGGATCGGTATGAGATTACCTTCGCCGCAAAGGGCTGGTGTGACGTGGCGGTGGGCATTGTGGACGAGAACGGCGTGGTGGTGCGGCATTTAGGGGCGGGCGTGCTCGGCCCCATTTCGGAAGAACTCGCTGCGACAGACGCTCTATTGGAACGGAAAGGACGACCTCGATATCTACCCGAAGGAGCCGGAGAAACTCAAGGTGCGCGTGATGCTTGGTCTCAAGCCGGTTTTTGATAAGCGGCTTGGCGGCTCCAGCCCGCATAACCTGCCGGGCTCCGTGTGGGGGCTTGCGGTCGATGCCAGCGGCGCCTATGTCTTCTGCGGCGGCGGTGGCGGATTCGCCCACAGCACTGTGCGCAAGTTCGACCACGACGGCGACTATGTCGGAACCATCTTCCCGCCGCCTGCCTCGATGCCACTGGAAAAACTCGGCGGCATGGGCTTCATCGAGTATGAGCCGAACAGGCGCGCTCTGCACGGCGCAGACCTGCACGACTCGATTGCGGGGAACGGTGGAATGATGCTCGGCGTGGATGGCGTTGCGGCCCCAAAATCCTGTCAGGTGGCCATCATCGGCAATCGCATTCTCTACGCCTCGTTCAAGCCGGGGGCAATCCGCTACATCTACACGGACGGTTCGACCGATGTGAGGGGGCAACGCGGAATGCCGTTCGTCTCGGTTCACGGACTCGACTATTCCAGCCCGTTCCTTGCTGCCTCGCCGGACGGCAAGTGGCTCTATGCCATTTCCATCGGCGGAGGGGGCATCAACAACGCGGTGGCTCGCGCTTCCGCGGACGGGAGCTCGCCAACCACGATGTTTCTTGGTTCCCCGGGCAAGCCGGGCAGCGCCGAAGGACAGTTCAACACTCCGACCGGAATTGATTGTGATGCCCAGGGCCGCATCTACGTCTCGGATTCCAACAACAGCCGGGTGCAGGTGTTTTCACCGGAAGGGAAATTTCTGAAGGCAATTCGTGTTGATCGCCCCAGTCTGTTGCGTGTGCATCAGAAAACGGGGGCTATCTATGTGCAGCATCCCGCACGCGTCGAAGGGCGCTCGGTTGACCGACTGACAAAGATTGTCTCCTTCGACAATCCGACCGTGGATTTCTACGCGGACGGATTCGTTTCGATGCACATGGCGCTGGATTCGTGGTCGGCCAAGCCGCGCCTATGGCTGACCGGCGAGCCGAAGACCCGCGAACCCTACAGCGATAAGGTCACGGAGCGCCACAGTCTTCGCATCCTTGAGGAAGACGGAAAGGCCTTCAAGGTTATCCGTGATTTCGGGGAAGAAGCCCGGAAGGAAGCCGGCGCGAACTACATCGGCCACTGGGGTGGCGATTGCTTCGATAAAGTCGCCTGCGATCCGGTGCGGGAGCACGCCTACTACCGCAATCGCGTCGTCTTCGACCTGAAGACTGGCAAACGACTGGGCTGGTTTTCGCCGAGCCGCAACTGCGTCTTCGACGACATGACGTTCGACAAGCACGGCTACGCCCACCTCCACTTCAACCCGACCTTTTTCGGGCAGGGCGTCGGCCGAGTCGATCCCTCGAGGGTTTCGGCAGAAGACCGGGCGAAAGGGGTCCTACGTTATCCCGAGTGCCCCTATGACTACGGCATTGAGGCACACGGATGGAGCGGGATTCTCCCGACAAAAGACCAGGGGGGCGCCAAGGGCTTCCAAGACGGGATCGGCGCCAACATGCGCGGGGATATTGCCAGCGAATCCAACATCTACTATGTCCCCAAGTGGGAAGACGAAGTTCGCGCGGAAGCGCTGGCCGGCAACGAGGCCCGCCTGAAGGCCGGCGTGTGGTCGGAAGAGCAGAACGTTTACAACGCCTGGTTGAACAGAGTTCAAGAAGCTCTGAAGCGCGGTGACGAGGTGTATGCCATTCGCCATCGGCCCGGCATCCCGTTCAGCGGCGGAACCGTGTGGGTGTATGACCGCACCGGTGAACTTCGACGTGAATGCGCCGTTATCGCCGGTGACTTGATCAACGGCGTGCAGATCGACGAAGACCGCGCCGTTTACTTCGTGAATGCGCGCCCGAAGGCCTACTCGGAAAAGCCCTTCCTCTATGGCCGCGGCGGCATCATTGGAACGGATGCTCGCTCGCATCCCTTCACCGGCACGCTCGTGAAGACCAAGCCCGATTATCCGTGCCGCGTTCTGCTTGCGAAGGCCAAGGTGCCGATGGAGCCGCCGCCGACACGACCGCCGGACATGTTGGCGCTCGACTGGATGGACGAGGCCTACATGGGCAAGGGGGCATGGTGCTGGGTCGATGGAGCCGAATGGATTTACGCTGGAGCCGGGCCCCTCACCGCCACCGGCTGCTCGTGTCCTCGACAGCATCTCGGCCTCGATTGGTATAAGCGGACCTATCTGCCCGAGGCCTACCGCCACTCCATCGGCATCCTCGATGCGAACGGCAACTTGATTATGCACCTCGGCGAATACGGCAATTTCGACGATGCTCCCGGCGGAAAAAACGGCGCGAAGCCCGGCGGCGAAAACATCCGCATGCTGTCCGTCCGGTTCGTGTCCGCAACCGACAACTACCTTGTCTATGGCGATTGGGCAGAGAAGCTTGTTGTGCTGAAACTGGCGTATCACGCCGAGGCGACAGCGGCAATTCCGGCGCAGTGAGCTGCCCCCTCTGTCAGAAGGTGTCGGAGGCGGGAAGGAGACGTACGATGAGAAGGATGCTGGCCACCCTTTGCGCGATTGCCTGCGTCGCAACAGTCCGTCTTGTGGACGTAGCGGCAGCCGCAGAGGCGCAAGAACCGGAACTCCAGGGCAGGCCGCTCGCGGAGTGGGTTTCACAGTTGACGGATACCAATCGGGGCAAACAGCTCCGCGCGGCCCGGGCCCTTTCGGAGGCACCCGAAGAAATCCGTCCCGCGATTATCGAGCGATTGAGGCCGATCCTCGCTTCCGAGCGCGAAAACGACCGTTTTGTGGCCGCTCAGGTGCTCGGCGACTATGGCCCTGCGGCCAGGGCGGCCGTGCCCGACCTGCTCCCTTTGCTTCAGGGAACGCAGTTCGAGCGGAACCGCGCGGCGGCCGCCAAGGCGCTTGGTCAAATCCTCAAAGATGCTGAGCCGTCCGAGGAGGTCGAGAAAGTCACCGAGGCGCTGGTGGTCATCTTCAACGACAAATATTCGGACGTGCGGCGCGAAGCCGTCTATGCCTGTGGCATGATCGGCCCTGCGGCCAAGGCCTGCGTGCCCCATCTGCCCGACCGATTCAACGATACCGAATGGCTCAAGGACGCCGAATGCTTTCTCGTGCGCCGAGCCGCGGCTTGGACTGCTGGGCGCATGGGCAAGCACGGCGCCGTCCACATCGACCGTTTGATTGCCATGATGCACGGGAACGCGCCGGGGCCGACGGAGTTCATTGATGCGATCGGCGAAATCGGCCCCGTCCACGATAACGTGGTGCCCAACATCGTCGATAAGCTGGAAAAAACCGTCTATGGCGGCTGGCAGGGCGTCAGCGGCCAGGAGCAGGCCAACTACGCAATGCATTGCTTGGCCGTGCTGGAACGATTCGGCGCCAAGTCCCCCCCTGCTGTGGACCTGCTCATCCGGCTGCTTGACCCGAAGGACATCCAACGCGACACGAATCGGGCAGTTCAGGTTCTCAAGACGCTGGCCGCCATCGGCGATGCGGCGGCGAGGGCTGTTCCTGTCATCGAAAAGAACGCTTTGGCGGCGGGCAATGAACAGGTTCGGAAAGCCGCTGAAGATGCAGTGAGGGTTTTGAAAAAATAGGTCGTGAATCCGAGCGCCCCAAAAGAGGGCCGGCAAGTTCCCGCGGAGGAACTCCCGCTCAGGTGTTCACGCGACAAGGAGAAGGGAACGGATGAATAAGGGATCGAACACATGGCATCGTGGTTGTCTGCGGCGACTGCCCGCGTTGGCCGTCTGCATGTTCGCAATCTGCGCGGTCCTTCCCGCGCACGCAGGGCAAGGCGCACGAGGGGCAGCGGACGTGAAGGCCATCTGGGCGACGCGCCCCACACTCGAACAGGTCTACTCCGAATACCGCCCCGCCTTCGCCATTGGCGACCCGGACGCGGAGGCACTCCGGTTTTCCCGCCAAAAACGCTACATCAACATGGGCGACGTCCAGATGGACGCCCAGGTCCGCCCCATCATCGAAAAAGCCAACGAACTCGCCTTCGTGAAGAACGAATACCGCAAGGCCACGCCTCTCTACCGCCGGATCATCGAGGAATACCCGGACGACATGATCCTGATTGCGGAGGAAGGCGTGTTCATTCCTGCCGCCCTATACGTTCAGAGACAAATCCTGCGCTATCCCGAAAAGGAACTCACGTATTACCGCGTGCTCTACGACCCGGCGGCCAAGGACATCTACGAGCGCGCCGTCAAGCGCTACTCCATCTTCGACTACAAAGAGATCGAACAGTTTCATCTGGCAACGTCCTATGGCGACGACGCGCTCTTCGCGCTCGGCAACAACGCTCAGGACAGGGCGCAGTATGACGAGGCCCGGCGATACTATGAGCGGATACTCGCATACCACGGCCTTGAGGACACCGACCGGGACGCGATCACGCTCGACCGCGATCACGTCTGGGTGCGTCTGGCCATCTGCTACCGGCACCTGGGAATGGAAGAGGCGTATCGCGCCGCCGTTGCACAGATCAAAGACAAGAAGCAGGATGTTGTTGCGCGTTTGCTCAACCAGCTGGAGCAATTCAAATACAACGCCTTCGAGGTGCACCAGCGCGAGGGGCGCCGGAGCGCCCAATACGATGCGATGGATGACAGTCGGTTGTCACTGGACTTCCCCCACGAGTTCTCGGCCAACCGCGGCGAATGGCGGGTTGCCCTTATTCGCCGCCCATTTGGCTGGCAACGAGCCGTCGAACCCGAACCTCTCCCTTGGGCGACCGAAACCGACCTCGTCTATAAGGACCTGAACGTCCTCTACAGCCGTTCCCTTCTTACCGGCGAGCTCAACTGGGTCTTCGGCCCCGGCGGTTCGAGCTTTGATTGGGATCGCTACGGAGTCGGTGGCTGGAGCGGATCCCATCGCACAGAATACTACCCGAACCAGTCGATCCTCGTTCACGAGGGAGCCGTGCTCGCGCACATGTTTGTCTACGGTCCTTCGCTTGTGGCCGTCGACCAGCACACCGGTGCGCTTTTGTGGGCCAAGGGGCCGATGGCCGCAACGTCCGAGGATGAATGGCTCGACCGCTATCAGGCCTGCCCGGCGGCGGGACGCGGCATGGTGGTCGCCCCCGTAGTCCACGATGATATCCGCGGCCGCACCCATATCTCTTCATCGGCCGAGCTCGCTGCGTTCGAAACCCAAACCGGCCAGTTGCTCTGGCGGACCAAACTTTCGCAGATATCGCCGCTCAAGATTACGCAGAGCCGCTACCCACGCAAAATCCGCATCCTTTCGACGACGCCGCTGGTTCTGGACGGCGTCGTGTATCATACGACGAACGCGGGCATCGTCGCTGCTGTTGACGCACAGAACGGGCGCATCCGCTGGCTCACCCGTTACCCGCAAACCCGCTCCGTTCTCGACAACCTCTCCAACCCCGGCGGCGTCTGGCGCAATGAACCCCCGCTCGCACGTGGCGACAAAGTGTATGTGACGCCCGTGGACTCTCAACTCCTCCTGTGCCTGAACAAGGACACCGGCCGCATCGTCTGGGTTGCCACCCGAAACGCCGACTCGACATGGCCTTCACGCGACACCACGCGCTTCCAGACCATGTCGAGAATGGTGGGGTTCAGTTCCGAGGGGCTGCTTTGCCTCGTCGGCGCTGATGTTGTCTTCCTTGACCCCGAAACCGGTCGGCTCGCCTGGAAGGTCGGCATGAACGACTTCTGGACGGACAGGGGCGTCGTGAAGGAGCGGATACCCAAAGGACTTGCACCGGGCATCACCGGCGAGGGCGAGGACTACTGGGCAAGAGTCGGCACGGTGTATGCCCGGCCGACGCTCACCGTGAGTGGCAAAATCCATTATGCGATGCAGGGGTGGTACCTGAACCCTTATCCCTGCCAAGGCCCGTTCAATTCCGAATACTGCCTCGACCTCAAACGGCGTGAGATCATCCATCAGCGCCGCTGGTATCATCCTCCGGCCTTCATCAACGACCATCCCAACGCCCCCCCGCTCGTCAAGCGGGTCGTCAACGAAGAACCGGAGGAGTTTCATCCTGCGGCGCGGATGTGCTTCAGCCGTTGGGGCGTTCCCTTCGAAGTGGACGTGACCTTTGAGCATATCGTTGTCCGGTATGATCGCTCCCGCATGCAGCAGATCCTTGCCGACAGGAAGGACCTAGACACATTGTTCGCCAAAGCCGAGGTTGCCCGCAAGCAGAACAACGTCCGTGAAGCCATCACCCAATACGAGGACTGCAAGGTTCTGCTTCCCTCCGAGGAAGAGGACCGGCGCAGGACGGTCAATCTTCGCCTTTATCCGCTTTATACGGAGCTGGCGCGTTGGGGGCACCAGTC
>CAZBRH010000028.1:0-2100 GCA_964494245.1 uncultured Planctomycetota bacterium
CTTTACGATATCAAAGGACGGCCTTCGGCGGCCACCGAGGAACATGCAGACTGTCCCAATCAAAGCAACTTGTCTTGACACAATGGATTTGCACCTGTATATCTATGGCTGTCGGGCCGCGTGGCCGCGTCACGAGCGCGGCGCGTGCCCGCACGGCGGAGACAATGCCCATGCTGCGAAGGGTCTTTCGGGGTGCGCGCGCCGCCGGGGTTCTTGCTGCGTGCGCGCTCCTGCTCGGTGTGAACGAGACGTCGCCACCAGCAGCCCAGCAGGCCCCGCCGCCCGGCTCCGCCCCAGCCACGTCCGGCAAGCCCATCTTGATTGTCCCGGTCCACGGCGAGATCGACCGCGTGCAGGGCGCGTTCCTGCACCGCACGTTGCGGGGCGCAAGCGACACGTATGCCGCCGTCTTCTTCGACATCGATACGCCCGGCGGGCGGATCGACACCATGTCGAAAATGTCGGACGACATCATCGCCCTGAAGGTGCCGACGATCGCGTTCATCTCGAAGTGGGCGGTGTCGGCCGGAGCGTTTGTGGCAATGTCTTGCGACAAGATTTATATGGCTCCTCAAGCGCAGATCGGCGCGGCGCGGGCCGTGATGATTGGCCCGGAAGGCCCCATCGCCCTCCCCCAGCCCTTCGAGGAAAAAATCGCGTCGGTGAATCGCGCACAGTTCCGTGCTCTCGCAAAAACGAAGGGCTACCCGGCGGCCATCGCCGAAGCAATGGCCGACGAGACGCTCGAGGTGTATCAGGTGCTTTTCGATGGCGTCAAGCAATACCTCACCGACGAGCAGGTCGCGGACATCGAGCGGGACCCGCTGAAGCGGGACAAACTCAAGCGGCTGAAGGTCGTCTCGCCGAAGGGGCGACTTGTCTCGCTTGATGCCAACGAGGCGGTCGAATATGATATCGCCCGCGGCGGCATCGCCCCGAACCTCGACGCGGTAATCGAGAAGGAGGGTCTGGTCGCGGCCCCTCGCGTCGAAAAGGAACAGAACTGGTCGGACAAGGTCATCGCCGTCCTGACGCTGCCGCAGATTGTCGGGCTGCTCATTCTCATCGGCTTCGGCGGCGTCTGGCTCGAACTGAAAATGCCCGGCTTCGGCTTCCCCGGAACGGTCGCCGTCATCGCGTTCCTGCTCGTCTTCGGGTCCCAGTTTCTCGTTGGAAACGCAAACGCCCTGGAAATCCTGATTTTCCTTGTCGGCCTCGCGATGCTGGCCATCGAGGTCTTCGTGACGCCGGGGTTCGGGCTCCTCGGCGGTGCGGGAATCGCGTGCATCTTCCTCGCGCTGCTCCTTGCGATGCAGCCGTTCACATTGCCCGACCGATCCGCGCCCTGGCAATTCGACATGATGAAGGTAAATCTCACGGCGACGCTCGGCGGAGTCGCGGGGTCGCTCCTGTTGCTGATGCTCTTTGCGTGGCTGGTCCCCGGCACGCCGATCTTCAATCGGCTCACGCTTCAGCAAAAGCTGCAAACAACGGAAGAGGTCGTCAGCGAAGCAGACGAAGGCAAGTCGCTCATCGGCCAAATCGGAACAGTGGTCACCGCACTGCGGCCGGTGGGCAAAATCGAGATCGGAGACCGGACGTTCAGCGTCGTATCCGACGCCGAGTTCATCGACGCCGGTCGGAAGGCCCGCGTGACCCGTGTGGACGGCCTGCGGATCGTTGTCGAACCGGTGCAAGAGGAACCGCCCAGAGAGCCGGAGTTCCCGGCGTAACCGGGCGGGGTTTCGAGCGATGGACATCACGGTTCCGATTGTGCTGCTCGCTCTGGGGGTGGCCGCGTTCTTCCTCGAAGCGTTCGTGCCCTCCGGCGGCGTCATCACCGTCGTCGGGCTCGGCTGCGTCGGCCTCGCCGTTGGCATTGCGTTCACTCGGAGCGGAGCGGAGACCGGCATCGTCTTCCTGGGCTTGGCCATCGTCCTTGTGCCTGCGGCTCTCGTCGCGGCATTCATTCTGCTGCCGCGGACGGCCATCGGGAAGCGCCTGACGCTCAGCACCTCGCAGAAGGCCGAGGCGGGATATGTGGCCCAGGACGTCCGCGAGCGGCAGCTTGTCGGCCGGACCGGCGTCGCCATCTCTCCC
>CAZBRH010000028.1:2135-4612 GCA_964494245.1 uncultured Planctomycetota bacterium
AGGCGCAGATCGACGGCCAGCGCTACGACGTCATCACGTCCGGCGAAATGATTGAGAAGGGAACCGAGATCGTGGTCTCGGAGGTCAGCGGCAACCGTATCGTCGTGCGGAGAACAAAGCCGAAGACGGAGAGTTCGTAAACGCCTTTTTAGGAGAAGCGGCCATGTTGCACTGGACTTGTCTGCTGGCGGGCGACTGGGGACCGATCGGCGTGATTCTGCTTGTCGCGGCGATCCTCGCGGTCGTCGTCATTGGCGGGCTGATTGCGGCGTTCTTCCGGCTGTGGCTCCAAGCACTGCTTTCGGGCGCCCACGTCAGCTTGATCAACCTAGTGGCCATGCGGCTGCGAAAGGTCAGCCCCAGCGTCATCGTCAACGCGCGGATCAGCGCGGTCAAAGCCGGGCTGGAGATTGATACGAACGACCTCGAAGCGCTGTATCTCGCCGGCGGCGACGTTCCCCGCGTCGTCACCGCCCTCATTGCGGCGAACAAGGCGAACATCGCTCTCACGTTCCAGCAGGCCGCAGCGATCGACCTTGCCGGCCGCGACGTGCTCGACGCCGTTCGCACGTCCGTCAACCCCAAGGTCATCGACTGCCCCGACCCGACGAAGGGGCGCATGACCGTCGATGCCGTCGCGAAAGACGGCATTCAGGTAAAGGCGAAGGCGCGCGTGACGGTGCGGACGAACATCCCACGGCTCGTCGGCGGCGCAACGGAAGAAACGATCATCGCCCGCGTCGGCGAAGGCATCGTCACCACCATCGGCTCCTCCGAAACCTACGCCAAGGTGCTCGAAAATCCCGACCGCATCTCGAAGACCGTCCTTGATAAGGGGCTCGACGCCGGCACCGCGTTTGAAATCCTCTCGATTGACATCGCGGATGTCGACGTTGGCGACAACATCAAGGCGAAGCTTGACGCCGACCGCGCCGAGGCCGACAAGCGCGTCGCCCAGGCGAAGGCCGAGACGCGCCGCGCCCTCGCCGTCGCCCTCGAACAGGAAATGTCCGCCGAGGTCGTCGCCAACCGCGCCAAAGTCGTCCTCGCCGAGGCCGAAATCCCCAAGGCCATCGCACAGGCGTTCCGCGAAGGCAACCTCGGGCTGATGGATTACTATAACATCAAGAACATCCAGGCCGATACGCGGATGCGCGACACGATCGCCGGCGAAGGCGGCCCGACAAGAGGATAGCCCGCGGGCCGCTGCCCCGCGCTCGGCCCAAACCGGGCGCCGGCCGGCCAGCGTCGGAGACCAAGACCATGCCAATGCCGCGATTCGTCATGCTTGGCCAATCAGACGGCGGCGATATCGTCACCGTCATCATCCTCATCCTCGGCGGCCTCTGGTGGCTTTTCCGCAAGCTCGCCGAGGGACATGGAGAACGCCGTCCTCCTCAGGCCCCTCCGCAGGGCGGCCAAGAGGCAACCTACGCTGCGGATGAAGAGGAGGTGCAGCGGTTCCTTCAAAGTCTCGGCCAGCCGCCTCCTCCCCAGCCGCCGCCGCAGCCCGTCGAGCACCCGCGCCGCCCCGGCCGCCCGCAACCGGCGCGAATCGCCCCTGCGGAGAAGGAGACGCCGCGCCGCGTTCTTGCGGAACCCCGGGCCGCAGCTCCTGCGGCGGAGTATGAGTTTGGGACGGAAGGCCGGCTGCGGCCTGTCGCCCCGGCGGCCCCACGCCCCCAAGCTCCGCCCGCCCCGACCGGACGAAAGAAGGCGGCTCGCGCGGCCTCGTCAGTCATGCAGCGGATCGAATTCCCCGGTCTCTCGCCCATACAGAGGGCCGTTGTCCTTAGCGAGATTCTGAACCGCAAACGCTGGCCCCACCGCGCCGGTGCACGCCGGTAGAGCGGCTCGAAAACACCGAACACAAGGGAGGGTCCGTTATCGTGCAACACCCGCAAAGACAAAGGCAGACAATAACGGGGAAAGATAGCTTCCCTTCGGTCTGCGAAAAACGATACCTGTCCCCGTTCTTCGTGTTGGCAGCGCTGCTGCTCGCGGTGGGATGCGGCAGGGAGCAAGCGGCAAAGCAGCGGGACGTGCCGGTTCCTGTCATTGCCGAGACCGTGACGACACAGCCCATCAGCGCCGCCGTCGAGACAGTTGGGCGCGTGGAGCCGGAGGTCCGGTCGGATGTCGGCACCATCCTTCCGGGCCGCGTAATCCTGATGACAAAGGATGTTGGCGACTTGGTTCCGGGCGCGTGCGGAGACCCCCAGAAGGACGAGCGGGCGCTCCTCGCCAAGCTCGACACGAGCACGCTCGAAGCGCAGGCGAAGCGGCTCGACGCCGAAGTCAAGCTCGCCGAGGCGAGCAAGGCCCTTGCCGACAAAGAATGGAAGCGGGCGGAAGAGTTGTTTAGCCAAAAGGTGATCCCGCAAAGCAAACTCGACGAGGCGAAGGCAAACCTCGAGGTCTCCGCGGCGCGGCTCGAGGCCGTCAGAGCCGCCCGTACCGAAGTCGCCGTCCAAATC
>CAZBRH010000028.1:4627-6972 GCA_964494245.1 uncultured Planctomycetota bacterium
AATCGAGCATCTACGCACCGATGGACGCCGTCGTCATCCAAAAGTTCGCCAACGTCGGCGATGTGCTCAATCCCGCGTTTACGCCCAAGCTCTATCGGCTTGAATGCATCCGCGACCTGAAGGTCAACGCCATCGTCCCCGAACGCGACGTCCCCGACGTGAAGGCCAGGAAAGAAGCGACCATCACGTTCGACGCCCTGCCCAACCGCACGTTCACGGGCAGCATCCACGCGCTCATCCCTTCCGGCGATCTCGTTTCGCACAGCTTCACGGCAGAAATCCGCTTCCGCAACTACACGAAGGACGGCGCACTCCCTGAAGCGCTGCCCGAAGGCCTGACGCCCGAGGATCTCCTCATCAAACCGGGGATGTTCGCCCGCGTTCGCATTGCGAAATACCGCAAGGACGCCGCGGCGGTCGTCCCAAAGCGCTGCGTGGTCGAAGAGGGCGACAAGGCGTTTGTGTTCCGCATCATCGACGGCGTTGCGAGGAAGACGCCCGTCGAGCTCGGCATGGCGTCAGGCCTGATGGTGGAGATTCTCGGCGGCCTCGAACCGGGGCAGCAGGTTGTCGGGCGGGGAATCGAGAACGTTACGGAGGGACAGCGGGTGCGCGTTGTCGGGGAGAAGAAGTGAAGGAAGACGGGAAACCCTGGACAGATGACTTTTTTCGCAGATCGAAAGAAAGCTATCTGTCACCGTTTTCCTGTGAGGGGTGAGACCGTTGGGAAGCACTGACGGAAAGATCGAAGCGGCGCCGCTCCGCCGTGGAGTGTTCGACTTCGTCGTGCGGCGGCCTATCCTGTTCGGCGTGATGGCCGTCGCCGTCCTCGCCGGCGGCGTGTTCGCGTTTCTCCAACTCGAAGTCGACCTGCTGCCGACCGTAAACCTGCCCAACGTCTCGGTCATCGTCGTCAATCCCGGAATGAGCGCGAGCGACGTCGAAGAGCGAATCACGAGGAAGCTCGAACGCGCGTTCAGCGACCTCGGCGACCTCGACCACATCAAGTCCATCTCGCGCGAGGGCGTTTCCGACGTCCTTGTCGAGTTCAAATACGGCGAACGCGACCTCGACCGCCATCGAGGTGCAACGGCGCATCAACGAAGTCCGCGACGATCTTCCTGCGACCATCGAGGAGCCGATCGTCCGCAAGCTCGACCCAGCGACGCGCCCGATTATGACGTTGACGCTTTCGGCCAAAGACGTGGGGCTGCGCGACCTGCGCGAGTTCGCCGAAAACCGCCTCAAGCGCCGCCTCGAAACCATTGATAACGTGGCCAAGGTGATCGTCAACGGCGGCCTCGTCCGTCAGATCAACGTCCTGCTCGATCGCGACAAACTCGCGAGCTACGGGCTTTCGATGGACCACGTCTGGCAGACGCTCAAATACAGCAACGCCAACATCCCCGCGGGCGAACTCAAGGCGAGCAGCGATCCAGCCGCGACGGTCGCCCGCACCATCGCCCAGTTCGAAACGACCGACGCCATCCGCGAGACAGTCATTGCAACCATCAACGGAACGCCCATCACCGTCGCTGACGTCGCCGATGTCGTCGACGGACACAAGGAGCCGCGCGGCTACGCGACGCTGAATGGCGCCCCCGCCGTCACGCTCGAAATCAAGAAGCAGGCCGGCACGAACACCGTGGCCATCTCGAGGGCCGTCCGCCGCGAAGTCGAAGCCCTCCAGCAAACGTTGCCCGAAGGGATGGAACTCGTCGTTGCCCGAGACGACGCAGAGTTCATCAACAAGGCCATCGAGGGCATCCAGGACGCCGCGTGGCAGGGCTTCGTCCTTGCGTTCCTCTCGCTCTTCCTCCTGCTCGGAACAGGCCGCCCGTCGATGGTCATCACCGTCTGCGTGCCAGCGTCCGTTGTCGGAACGTTCCTCGTCATGTGGCTCGGCGGCATGACGATCAACATGGTAACGCTCTACGCCCTGACCATCTCGATTGGCGTGAACTTCGACGCCTCGGTCGTCGTCCTCGAAAATATCTTCCGGCACATGCAGGAAGGCAAGCGGCGGCCCGCTGCGGCCGCTGCGGGCGTCCGCGAGATGGCCGCGCCCCTTATCGCCTCGACGCTGACGAACGTGATTGTCTTTCTGCCCCTGACGCAACTCAAGGGCTACATCGGCGAACTGATGAGGGCCATGGCGCTCACCGCAATTTTCGCGCAGGTCATGGCGCTGCCCGTCGCCATCTTCGTCACCTCGAACCTGACCCCGCGTCTCATCCCCCGCGTCCCAGAAGACGTCACCCGCGTCCCCGTGCTGCGATGGCTGGTGCTGTTGACGACGGGCGTGCTCGCATGGGTCACACGGCTCTATGGCTCCTTTCTGCGCT
>CAZBRH010000028.1:6992-9592 GCA_964494245.1 uncultured Planctomycetota bacterium
GGTCGCTGCCGTCATCTTCCTCATGTTTCTCGCGTCGCTCGGCCTGGTGCCGTTCATCGGCATCGAGTTCATGCCGCGCACCGACCAGAACGCCTATTTTGTCGATGCCGAAACCTCGGTGGACGCGACGCTCGCGGAGACGAAAGAGGTTGCCGCCGACATCCAGCGTGTGCTCGACCGCCACAGGAACGACATCGAGTATTCGGTGGTCAATATTGGCGGCGACGACCCGACCAGCCCGCCGCCCAACCGCATCGCCGTCAGCTTGAAGCTCCGCCCGAAGGCCGAACGCACGCTGACGGCCGTGGACTCTGGCGACCCTGAGCGCGACCTCATCAGCCGCCTCCGCGAAGAAATCGCCGCCGAAGTCCCCGGCATCGCCCATATTCAGTTCGTGCAGCCCGCGCCGTGGTGGGGGTCCGCAGGCGCGCCGGTCGAACTCAAGCTGCTCGGCTATGACTGGGACCTGCTGAACTCGGTCGCCGACGAATATGTCCGGGCGCTCGCCCCGCTGCCGGGAGTGTTTGACGTTCAGAAAAACACCCGCCCCGGCCGCACCGAATACCAATGCTTCCCCCACCAAAAAAAGATGAACCTGCTGGGGCTTCAACCCGGGCGGCTCGCAGAGGCGCTGCGGCTCGCCATCCACGGCGGCGATACGCCGTTCTATCGGACGGAGCTTCGGACGGGCGCGCTCTTTCGCGACCGCGACATCCACGTCGTCACGCAATACGCGCCCCAGTTCCGCGAGGACTTGGAAGACCTCCGCCTCGCCAGCATCCTGACACCCTCCGGCGCCGTCGTAGACCTCGGCACCGTTGCCGCCATCGAGAAACGCGAAGGCCCCGGATTCATCTCAAAAGAAGACAAGCGGCGAACCGTCACCGTCCTCGTGCAAACGTCCGACGAACCGCTCAACAAGCTCGTCTTCCAGCGGATTCTTCCCGCGCTCGGAACCGTCCACGTCCCCGAAGGCATCGAGATGAGAATGGGCGGCGAGGTGACGCGGATGAACGACCAGTTCGTCGGCATGTCCGTCGGCTTTGCCGTCGCGTTTGTCTTTGTCTTCTTTGTGCTTGCGGGGCAGTTCGAGTCGATTGTGCAGCCGCTCCTGATGCTCGGCGCGATCCCCGTGATGCTGATTGGCGTTTTCGTCGCGTTGCTCCTCGCGGGCCACACGCTGAACACGACGTCGGGCAACGGCATCTTCGCGCTGATGGGCGTCGTCGTGAACGCCTCGGTCATCCTCATCGACTACATCAACCAACTTCGGAGAGAGGGGATGGCGCCCGACGAGGCGATTGTGACAGCGGGCACGCGGCGGCTGCGGCCGATTATGCTCACCGTTTCGACGACGTTCTTTGCGATGCTGCCGATGGCGTTTTCGCAAGCGGAAGGCGCGGACGTTTACAAGCCGCTCGCCATTGCCTTCATGGGCGGGCTGGTCACCTCGACACTGCTAACCCTCGTCCTTATCCCCGTCCTCTACCGCATCTTCGCCCGCTCGGCCCCGGCGGCCGCAGACGCGGGTTGAGCGCCCTTCCGAAGGACCTATCCCGCCGCCTTCCTGAGCTTCCGACTCCAGAGATGAAGGCAGATGATGGCGAGCGCCCAGACGAACAAGACCATCTTCATCGCGCCGAAGAAGAGCCAGACGGTGTGCCTCATCTCGCCGACGGTCGCCCCGCCCCAAATCGCCTCGGCGAACCGCGTCAGCCCCGGGCGGCGCAGGATGACCATCCACCATCCCCAACCGAGCAAGAGCCAAAGGAAACCAATCAGGAGCGTCGTCCATCCCGCCGACACCGCACATCGCAGCCGCCTCTCGAACCTGCCCTCTTCCATCGCATTGCCCTCCTGCTCCCCTGCGAATGCCACACTACCCGACGCTGCCGCCACGTCAAGACAAAAAGTGTCCGCCCTATCCCCTTGCGCCGTGCACCTCTGCTTGCCTATATGAAAAGTAGCATGGTTCGCGGAGAGCAACGCCGTCGGCTCGCAGAGCGGCCGTGCAGGAGGGCGCAGCCAGTCCGTCCGGCAAACGGCAGGCCGGCTCTGTGAACTGATGGTCCGTTTGACAAGAAAAAAAGGCGGAAAAAGGTTTTTTTCTTGCTTGACCGTGCCCGTAGATGATGGTATGAGAGTTTAGACCCTGTTTTCGGAGGGAAGTAAATGAAGAAGAAATATCCGATTCCGGCAGGCGATGACGAGCCCGCCGATGCCCCCGTTGAGCCAGACGAAGATGCGGACGAGCGCGATGCCGCCGACGAGCTGAACTTCTGTGAGCTCTGCGGCGCCAGCGAGGACGACGACGACGAACTCCTCCGCTGCGAAGAGTGCGGGCGGCTGCACTGCTCGAACTGCCGCGAGTATGACGACGAGGGCACGCCCTACTGCTCGGACTGCTACGACGAGGTGCTGGAGGAGTAGTCGCAGCGCGCCATCAGGCGAAATCCGCCGCCAGGGCGTCGGCAACGGCAAGTCCCGCGACCGTCGGGCGAAGCCGTCCCTCGGAAAGAACGAGCAGACCGCGCCCGATTGCCTGCTCGACCGCGCTACGGTTGGCATCGAGGAAATCGCGCCCAAATTGCTCCCGGTAG
>CAZBRH010000028.1:9614-11297 GCA_964494245.1 uncultured Planctomycetota bacterium
GAGGTCGAGCCCGTCCACCGTCCGCAGGGCGAGCATGACGGTTTCGGCCGCAAGGTCTTCCGGCGACAGTGTTTCTGCGCCCTCCCCCGGCAGTTCCCCCGACGCCAACTTTGCGAGATAGCCCGTCAGCGACCGGACACTCCACGAGCGCACCGGCGGCAGAAACGAATGCGCCGAAGGTCCGAGGCCGATGTATGGGACGTGCCGCCAGTAGTTGCTGTTGTGCAACGAGCGGTGCTCGTCGTTCAGCGAGAAGTTGGACACCTCGTAGGCCGGGTAGCCGAGTTCCGCCATCGTCTCGTGGACGCAGACAAAGAGTTCGTATTCCTCTTTTTCGGACAAGCGAGCAACGCGGCCGGCCCGAACGTCGTCGCAAAGCGGCGTCCCTTCGGCGTATGTGAGTTGATAGCACGAGACGTGCGTCGGTTGACAGCTCTGGACAGCGCGTGCAAGCCGCTCGCGGAGCGCAGCGGGCGTCTGGCCGGGCAGGCCGTAGATGAGGTCGATGCCGATCTCCGCAAACCCGGCGTCGCGGGCGATTGCAACGGCTCGAGGGCCGACCTCCGCACCGTGCGACCTTCCGAGGAACCGCAGATCGCCGCCGTCGATGCTCTGCACGCCGATGCTGACGCGGTTGAACCCGGCGGCAAGTGTGTCCCGCGCCCACGCCGGCGTCACATCAAGCGGGTTCGCTTCCACGGCAACCTCGGCGCCGGAATCAACGGTGAACGCGCCCCGCAGACCAGACAGTATCCGGCCGAGCCGTCCCGCGCCCAGCAAGGACGGCGTCCCACCACCGAAATAAACTGTTCCAACACCACGAGAAGCGATTGCTCCTTCGGATGGGCGAACGTTCCTCGCGCGCAGGCCCGCCTCAAACACAACGGCATCCGTGAAGCGGTCGAATTCGCCTTCTCGGGGAGGCCGCGAATAAAAGTCGCAGTATCGGCACTTGCGTCGGCAGAATGGCACGTGAACGTAAATGCCGATGCTGTTCAAGCGAATCCTCGCCACGATTGCGTCCCGTGTGCTGCCGGGTAGGGGGCTACATCGGCGAGGTGCGGAGAACGCCCGCTGCCCCGTGGTAGAAGGCGCCGGCGACGGCGCCGGTCATCAGGCAGGCAAGCGTGGCGGCAAGCAGCGCCCGCGGACCGACCGCTGCCAAGTCCCGCCGCCGCTCTGGCACGAGCGCGGCGATTCCGCCAACGAAAATCGCCAACGACGCGACGTGCGCGAAACCACACAAAGCATACGCCGTGACAACGAACGTCCGCCCCGGCGCCACCAACTGCCCCGACGCGGCAAGTTTCGCCAGCCCCTCGTAGGCGGGAACCTCCGTCGCAATGGAGCGCAGCCCCAACAGCTCCGCCGCTGCCATCGCATCCTTCGGCGGAACCCCCATCACCAAAGCAAACGGATAGAACACGTAGCCCAGCAGCGTTTCGAGCGCGGGCAGCCCGCACGCCCCCAGGGCGAGGTTGACAAGGGCAATCATTCCAAGAAACGCGATGAGGAGCGCACAGACGCCGACGACCAACTTGACGCCCGCCATGGCTCCGTTGATGATGGCCTCGACGGCGCCGGATTCCCGGTCGTAGCTCAAGTCCACGTGCCGCCCAAGCGTCACCGGCTGACCGTCCCCCGGCAGCAGAGTCTTCGACATCACAATGGCGGCTGGGGCCG
>CAZBRH010000028.1:11359-21100 GCA_964494245.1 uncultured Planctomycetota bacterium
CCCCCATTACGCTCGAAGCCACCGTCGCCATGCCCGCCGTCAGGATCGTGCAGAACTCCGACCGGGTCATCCGGCTGAGGTAGGGTCGAATCGTCGTCGCCGATTCGATGCCGACGAAGATGTTGCTTGCCGCACAGAGACTCTCCGCCCCGCTAATCCTCATCAGGCGGGTGAAGACCCACGCGAAGCCCCGGATAATCAGCGGCATGACGCGCCAGTAATAGAGGAGCCCCGTGAAAGCGGAGAAGAAGATGATCAGCGGCAGACCTTGGATGGCAAGGATGAAGCCGAGCGAACCCGGCTTGCCGGGTTCGATCGCCAAGGCGCCAAACAGGAACTTCTGGCCCTGCGTCGCCGCATCGAGCAACCGCGTCACCACCCCGTTGAACCAAAGAAAAGCCGCTCGGCTCCCCGGCGTCCAGAAGACGAGCGCCCCGATGAGGAGTTGGATGCCGACGCCCCAGATGATGACCCGCCAGTTCATCCGCCTTCGTTCCGCCGAGAGCAGCCAGGCGAAGGCCATCAGCGCGACGAGGCCTGCAACGCTGACGAGGTTCTGGCCGTATTCTACGAGGAACTTTTGCATTTCGCGCGAAATCGTAGCAAAGCGGTCGGCTGTCGTCAACACGCCGCGCGTCTTTTCAGGCGCTCCCCGCCTGCGCGCTTCCTTTTTCTGCAACGACATGGATAATGGCTGCCGCCCGGCCGCGGAGTTTTCGTTCGGAGAGCAGCGCGCGTGGGAAGAACTGTCCATCTTGTGTGCCACGCTCACATCGACCCGGTTTGGCTCTGGACGTGGGAAGAGGGGCTGACCGAGGCGTTGTGCACGTTTCGGATCGCCGTTGACTTCTGCCGGCGCTACCCGGATTTCGTTTTCTGCCACAACGAATCGCTGCTCTATCGCTGGGTCGAAGAGCACGATCCGAAGCTCTTCTCCGAGATCGCGTCGCTTGTGCGCGCGGGCCGGTGGCACGTGATGGGCGGCGCCTATCTTCAGCCGGACATGAATCTGCCGTCGGGCGAAAGCCACATCCGGCAATTCCTCTACGGCATTCGATACTTCGTAGAAAAGCTCGGCGTGCGGCCGAGGACGGCATGGAACATCGACTCGTTCGGCCAGTCGGAGGGGTTCGCCCAGATTCTGGCCGGCTGCGGGATGCTCGGCTATGTGTTCTCGCGTCCACGTCCGGGAGCCGCGCCGCTGACCGGACCGGGGCCGTTCCGTTGGCGCGACCGTTCCGGAGCCGAAGTGCTTGCTCTTCGCTATGCAGGGTCCTACAACACCCGCGGCGCCCTGGCCAAGAAGATCGATGGATTGGCCGGGCTGGGCGCGCCGGAGGACGACGTGCTCTTTCTTTGGGGCTTCGGCGACCACGGCGGCGGGCCGTCGCGGGAGGACTACCGCCAGCTTCGACAGTGCATGAAGGTTGTTCCCGGGCTGAAGCACTCAACGCCGGAGGCCTTCTTCGAATGGGCAAAGAAGCGCCGCGAGGCGCTGCCGATCGTCGTCGGCGAGATGCAAAACGCAAGTCCCGGCTGCTATACGAGCATGGCTCGCGTAAAGCGTGCTCACCGCGAGGCGGAAAATGTCATGGCGGCGACGGAGCGGCTTGCCGCAACAGCCTGGTGGGCTGGACGGGGCAACTATCCGCAGGCCGAAATCGACGCGGCTTGGCGGCAGATCCTATTCGCGGAGTTTCACGACATTCTCACCGGCACGTGCATCCCGCCCGCGGAACGGGACACGCTCGCCGCATTGTCCATGTGCACCGACACGCTGAACCGCGCCCGAACCCACACATTGCTCGGCATGCTCGGAGCCGAAGCCCCGCCCCGAAAACAGGCCGAGCCAGTCTTTGTCTTCAATCCGCATGGCTTCCCCGTGCGCACGGATTTGGAGTTCCATTTTACGCACGCGCACGCGCCTGACCGACTCGGCGAAATCCAGTTTGCCGCCGAGTTGGGCGGCCAACGCCTGCCGACGCAGCGAGAACGCGGGCCGCTCAATGTGGACCACGACTGGAACCTCTATGGCGTCTGCCACGTCGAGCTTCCACCGCTCGCGGTCAGGCGCCTAGACGTATGCTGGCGGAAGCGGGCACGGCCGAGCGTCGCCCGCTACTCCGAGATCACGCGGAAGAGCTTGGAACTGCGCTCGCGCCACCTGAAGGTCGTCATCAATACGCGAACGGGGCTGATCGATTGGGCAGGCCCGCCCCGCGAGAGCGAAAGCCGCCTCGACAAGGGAGCGCTGAGGCCGGCCGTGTTCCGCGACGTGAGCCACAGCTGGATGTGCGGCAGCCCGGACAACGTGAAGCCCTTGCGGGCGGGCCGATTCGGCCCGCTGGTCTGTCCGCCGTGGAACAAGCCGGACGGCTTCTTTCGGCTGGCTTCGCGCCGCGAGGCCGCAGCGATTTGTGCGCCGCCCGGCGGCCGGCGCGAAATCAGTCCAATCCGTATCATCGAGGACGGGCCCGTCCGCACAATCATCGAATCGGTCTTCGTTTATCACCGATCGGCTGTCGTCCGATGGTATGTCTTCAGCAAGCGATGTCCGATGTTCGAGATACGAGAGCGTGTCATCTGGAACGAGCGGAGCACGATGCTGAAGATGGAGGTGCCGTTGGGTTTTCGGCCCGAGGCGACGGTTTCCGAAACGCCGTATAGTGCAGCCGCGAGAGACGTGCCGAAGCACCACGTCGAGCAATCCAATCAGCGTTGGGTGAAGGCGGTCGAGGCGGGCGGGCGCCGCTGGGTGGGCATCGTGAACTCGGCGAGCTACGCCCACAGCATTACTGGCTCGACACTCTATGCCAACGTGCTTCGTTCGCCGCCCTACGGCACAAGCTGGCTGACGGACGAAGTGCCCGAGCGCGAGGATCGATACATCCTGCGGCACGACCAGGGCGAGCACGAGGTCCAGTTCGGTCTGCTCTTCGGGACGGGCGGGAACAACTTGCCGCTCGTGCAAGCGGCGGCCATGATGAATGTCCCACCGGTGTGGCTCGCATACCGCCCACCTGGGCCGCAGCAGGCAAACCGCGCCAGCGCGGCCCCGCCGCTCGTCGAAATAGAGCCCGCGACGGTAGAACTTGTCGCACTCAAGCGAGCCGAAGAGGGCAAGGGCCTTGTCTTGCGCTTGATGGAACACGCGGGACGCAAGACCGAGTGCCGCCTTCGTTTTCATCGGCCCGAAGGCAAGGCCGACGTGGCCATCGGCCCCTATCAACTGAAGACGCTGCTGGTGCGGCGCAGCGGGCGGGGACTCCGCGCCGTCGAAACGAACTTGGTCGAAGAGCCGCTTTAGCGAGAGGAGGAGAACATGCCAGTTTTTCAGTCAGGGAAGAAGAACGCCCCGTCGTGGGCCGAGGTCGAGGACTTCGAGATTCTTCAGATTCGGCACGATGAGACACAGGGGTTCCGCAGGCAAGCCAAAAAAGAACTGTTCATTATCGACAAGGGCATGCCGGTTTTCCGAGCGGGAGATTTCGAGTGTAAAGTCCCCGCGGCGGGGTATGTGAACCTCGGCGACCCGCGGCTCGAAGAGTTCAGCATCTATGCTTGGCACCACGACGTGCGGATGGTCCGGCTGTTCGGGCATTGGACGTCCATCGCCACCGCCGGGACGTTCGAGCTTTACAACGTGCCCAATCCAGCCAGCGAGGGCCTTCCCTACGGACGCGAGAAGCGAACCAAGTTGGACAGCCACTATCACGACTACGACGAGTATTGGGTGTTCTACGAGGGACGAGCGCGGGTGGTGGACGGCGGGCAGTTCCACGACGTCGGCCCGGGCGATTGCCTTGTTACGCCGATGGGCTGGCACCACGACTGCCTCTGGGTCGAAAACGACGAACGCATCCGCGCCGCGTGGTTCGCGGCAACCCCTCGAGGCAGGAAGCGCATCGGGCACCTGAACGAAGCTCGGAACGGCAAGGCCGAGCCGTCAATCCCCCTGCCCAGACAGGCACAGTAAGACGTCCGGCAAGCACACGCAAGGAGGAACAAGATGGCCCCATACAAGCGACCGTGGTTTGGCCGTGGGTCTCGCAAGGGCGCGACCAGTCGCACGCCGCAATACCCTTACAGCCGCCAGATGCTCGAAGCGTTCGAGGCGTTCGAACTCTTTCCGCTCGACGGCGGCGGGTTTTTCTTCACGCAGCAACACCTCGGCGGAATGGAGACCGAGCGATGGCTGAAGGCGCTCGAATCCGGCCACCTGTTCCGACCATGGACGCCTAAGCCGCAGCGGGACAAACCGGATAAGGGAATCGACTGGATGGCGGCTTACGACGACAGCAAGCCAAGCGGATACGATTTCCAGACCGTCGAGCAACACGTCTGGCTGCATCGGCTCTACTTCCTGCTGCCGCTTGCACAGGCGTTCCTGCGAACCGGAGACCAGCGCTGGGCGCGGTCGTGGTTCCACTACTTCAGCGAATGGACGGAAGCGTTTCCAATGCCTCCGGAGGACGACTCCAATCCTTCGCCCGGACGGCGTTATATCTGGCGCGACATGCAGGTCGCATGGCGGCTCGTGACGCTCATCCACAGCGTCGCGATGCTCGGCGCAAGGCCAAACGCGTTTCGCGCGGCGGCATGGGGAGCCATCTATCGCGCCATCGAGGAACACGCGGGCCGGCTCCACGCCGAGGCGCTCCGCCAGATTCCAAAGGGCGGCGGCAGAAACCATTTCCTCCAGAAGGGAACGGTGCTCATCTACGCCGGCACGCTCTTTTCGGAGATGGACGAGGCGGCAAGGTGGGTGGCGACCGGCCGGCGCATCGTCGGGATGCACCTCCGCCGCCATACGTATTCCGACGGGGGCAGCGAGGAAGCGTGTCCCAGCTACTCGCATTTCATCTCGCGGCTCTACCTGGACGCGCACGTGCTGCTCGAAGCGAACGGAGAGCGCCCCATCGCCGGGCTTCGACGCAGCATCAAGCAGCAATACGAATTCCTCGCTCAAACGGCCAGCCCCGACTGGCGCTCGCTCCAGTTGGGCGATTCCTACTCGCTCGACGCGCAGCGCGACCTCGAGATCGTGCGCCAACTCTTTCCCATCAGCCCGCCCGACCGCAGGCGCTCCATTTGCTACACCACGAGCCAGTTTGCCGTGTTGCGCCGCAGCGAAACAGCCGTTTACGTGGACGCGATGCCCGGCGGACTCTGGCACATACATCGCGGCAAGCCCAACGTGCTCGCCTATTATCGCGGCAAGCCGGTGCTCATCGACTCGGGATGCGTCAACTATGACAAGAACGCCGAACGCGAGGGCTGGCTCAAAACCCGCGCGGCACACAACGTCGTCGTTGTCGAGCCAGTCAAGGACGATGAAGCTCCCGGAACCAGCACGTTTTATTCGATCAGCCCTGTGCGCGCCGGGACCCAAGCCGACAGCGTCACGGCCCGCTGCGTGTATCGGGGCGAAGGCACAAGATACACCTGGGTGCGCAAGGTGCGCCTCTTGGATGATGTCCTGGAAATCGAAGACCGCATCAAGGCCCGCTCCCCGGTTGATTGCTTGCTGCACTTCCACACGGGGCGGTGCCGAATCATGGTGTGCGACGACGGGTTTGACGCGTCCGGGCGGGGCTGGCGGCTCGTGTGCCGCTGCCGCGACGCTTCCGGCGGCGGGCTTCGACCGTCCGTAGAACGCCGACTTGCCGTGGACGATTCGAACCGCCGATTCCAATCGCCCGATGTTTCGTTCCAGCAATCAGGCACAGCGGTCGTGTTCAGAACCGAGTTCCATTTCGATGGAGGAAAAGCAAGACGATGAGTGTCGGCATTACGGACGAACACAAGCGGATAGCGACGGAACTTGTGGACGAGGCGCATCGGCACGGCGGCCTCGCTCCGGTAGACCTCGAGCGCTTCTACGCCGACCAAGCGATCGCAGCGGCCGATCCGTTTGGGAAGGATATTCCGCAATGCCCGCTCGGCATGCTGAACATGGCCGAGGCCTGCGTCTTCGCAGAGCTCGGCCTGGAAGAAGACCCTGAACGATACCAGCGGGACGACCAATGGCGGCTGGCGTTGAACAAGGCATATAACGACAAGGCGGAGAAGATCATCGGGCGGCGGCCGCTCTCGGAACGCGAACGCAGCCCCTTCGGCAAGCATCCTCCCAAGGGCCTGCACCATATCTTCGAAGCCCCGACGGTCTCGAAGTCCGGGACGGTGTGGCTGGAGCAGGCCGCCCGGAACGAGGCGGAACTGGCCGCGTTGCTTGACCGCGTTGAGAAGCGCCTCGATAACCTGCGGGCGTTCCTGCTTGACGACGCATGGGAGGCCGAGAAGCGGCGGAGGCGGGAGCACGGCGTTCCCCTGCCCCTCTTCCGCTCCATACGCGGTCCCGTCACCTTCGCCACGTCCATCTACGGCGTCGAGAACCTCATCTTCCTCATCTACGACAACCCGGCTCTCGCTGAGCGCTTCCGCGATCTCATCCTTCGCGCGATGTTGGAACTGGGCCGCGTATATGACGAGGAAGCGGGCTACACCCCCGACACGGCGCCACGCGGCTTCAGCTTTTCCGATGACAACTGCGCGCTGCTGACCGCCGACATGTATGAGATGTTCGGCTATCCCATCCTCAAGGGCATCTTCGACCGCTACTCGCCCGCCCCGAACGACTTGCGGTTCCAGCATTCCGATTCCGACATGGCCCACCTGCTGCCGATCCTCGCACGATTGAACCTGACGCGAGTGAACTTCGGCCCCAACGTGCTCGTGGATGCCATTCGCCGCCACATGCCGCGGACGGTGATACTCGGCGTGCTGGCGCCGTTCACGTTCAGCCGCAACGAAGAAGTAAACATCGTCGCCGAGTTCTTGCGCGACTTCGAGATGGCTCGCTCGTCGAGAGGCCTGAAATTCGAAACCGCCGGTGCGATCAACAACGGCTCGCGCCTGACAGGACTTCGGCTCATCATGGCCGCCATCCAGAAATACGGGCGTTACGACTCGGCATAGCGGGCTACGCCCAGCAAACAACCGAGGCCATAGACGTGCAGGACCTGCCCTTCGTCGAATGTTACGGCTCGCCACGGGAGATGGGGCGCCAATACGGCGAGGCGGCGCGCGACGCCATCCGCATCAACGCCGAAATGTGGGTCGGCAGCCGCTTCCGACTGTCGGAGAACTTCCTCGGCAACGTCCGAGACGTCTGCGGCCGCTACGTGCCGCGGGTGTTCGAGGAACTGGAAGGACTAGCAGAAGGAGCGGACGTCCCGCTGGCCTCCATTCTGCTGATGAACCACGAAAACACGTTCGAGCAAAGCCCGCCCGCTGGCTGCACGGCAATGGCGCTTGGCCGGAGCGACCGCGGCCCGGTCCTCTGCAAGAACAACGACATCGTCCCAGACGGCCGTATCCACGTTATCCGCAAGTGCTTGCCCAACAGCGGCTTGCCGATAATCCACGTCGCCAACGCCGGTTGGCTCAGCGGGCTGGACGCCCTCAACGCCGCCGGGCTGGCCACCGGCCATTGCTCCGTCCCCAGCCCATTCGACCGCTCCGGCCGGCGGCTGGACATCCGGCTCTGGATGTATCACCTCGCGCAAACCTGCCGCTCGGCCGAAGAGTTCCTTGAAGTCATGAACTCGGTCCCGCTCACGGGCAAAGGATTCAACGTAGTGGTGGCGGATGCCAACGGGCAAACCTGCGTCTTGGAGGCCGCGCTCCCCATCCTGGTGCGGCGCGACTGCGGCAAGGAATTCGTTTATGCCACAAATCACTTTGTCACCGAGCCGCTCGCGCGCACCGCGCAACCGACGCTCGAGGACCGAGCCGTGTCGCTCTACCGCTACGGCTACTTGAGATGGATCGAGCAGACGCAGCCGCCGAAAACGGTCGAAGACCTCGCAGCGTTGCTGCGCAGCCACGAACCCTGGGCGCCCTGCCGCCACGGCGGACCGCACGTCTCGTCCACGGCGTGGTCGATGATTGCCTTGCCCAGCGAACGCCGCATGATGGCGGCTGCGGGAGCGCCGTGCCGCAACGAATACAGGAGCTTCGGCCTGTGAACCCCTCGCGCCGACCTGACGGAGCAGCAGAATGACCCTTGTGGCGATCACCCTTTATGTGACCACACTGGCCGCCCTGCCCCAACAGGTGTCGGTGACCGGCATCCGCGCCGTGCACCGCAACGGCCAGACGTTCGTCACGTGGAAGGACGCCGCAGAAGACGAGGCAGGCGCAAAGTTCCGCTACACTCTTTCCGCTACTCGCTCTACCGCTCGGAAGAGCCGATTGCGCAGGACAACCTCGGCGACGCCGAGCTGTGCTTCAGCGGTGTGCTGAACAACTCGGCAAAGCTCTTTGGAACGGCCTTCCGGCAGACCGACCGGCTCGACACCAGCAAACCGACGTCCATCCTGGAAGAGGGCGGCAAGCCGCTGCCGATGTGGAGCGGCCTCGCCGTCCGCACCGTCCAAGCAGAAGGCCGCTCGTTCTACGCAGTCGTTGCGACGGACCTGGAACTCCGCCCGCTCAGCGTTGTGGAGCCGGGCAAGTCGGCCACCACCGAGCCGATCGAAGAAAGGGTCGGCCCCATCGAGCCGATAAAGCTCCAGGACGCAAAGGACCGGGGCGGACGCATCAGCGGGCGCAAGGGGCTGCCGCTGCACGTCGTCCTGCACGCCGCCGACAGCGCAGGCGGCGGAGCCGCGGGGAACGGCGACTACTACCTCTATTTCGGCAGCGAAGCGATGGGATACCGCGACGGGCTGGCCGGGGTCTTCTGCGTCTCGGAATACGACCGCCTGACCCTGCGCTCTATGTTGAGTTGCGGGCTGCCCGGCGCGTTTGACAAGGACCTCCGCGGCCCCGACGGATTCAAGGGGACCGACCATATCGCCCTCCAGATGCGCGACGCCGTCGAGCACCCGAGCGGCGATGGCGCGCTCCAGACCTCCTGGTTCGGCTACTACTGCGTTCCGCAACGGGCGAAAGACCAAGCTTGGCGCGCCTACCCATTCACCGAGGAACGCCTCCTTTGGATGATCGAGTGGGTAAGCCGCCGATACGGCGTGGACATGAACCGCCGCTATTGCAGCGGCGGAACGACCTCGTTCGCGTTCCGCCACCCCGAAATCTTCGCCGCTGTCTATCCGAACCGGCCACGCACCCGCCAGCGGGGATTGCGCGAACTCGGCGGGCCCGGGGATCGCCCTGCCACACCGATGATGCCCGATGGCAAGACGCCCTACTTCGAGCGGATGGACTCCGTGAAGTTCGCCGCCGAACATCGGGGCGACCTGCCCTTCTACGGCTGGTGCTGCGGACGGCGCGACGGCTTCGCCACTTGGAAGGAACAAGTCGATATGGTCAAGGCGATGACCGCAAGCCACCACGGCTTCGCCTTCGCATGGAACGACGGCAACCATCAGACCGGCGCGAAGCCCATGCAGGAAATCCTCCGATACTACCCGCCCGAAAGGTTCGCTCTGAATCTCAGCTACCCCGCGTTCGGCAACAGTTCCATCGACTCCAATCCCGGCAACGGCGATCCCGATGATGGGGACAAGGAAGGCGGAATCAATCTTGGTTTCGCGTGGACCGACCCGGTTGACGAGCCGAATCGCTGGTCGGTCAGTCTGAGCAACGCATTGGCGAAGGCCGAGATGACGGTGGACGTCACGCCGCGCCGCTGCCAGAGGTTCCGGCCCAAGCCCGGCGACCGCCTGAAGTGGACGAACTCGGCCGGCGGCTCCGGCGAAGTCGTCGCGGACGAGT
>CAZBRH010000028.1:21110-22996 GCA_964494245.1 uncultured Planctomycetota bacterium
CGGGGCCTGGTCACCGTGCCCGCCGTCAAGGTGCCGACGGGCCAAACGACGATTCTAACCATCGAAAGATGAGCCGCGAACGCAACACGAACAAGTCGGTATCGCTCGACGGGCTTCTTGCCCAACTGAACCTCGAACCGCCGCCGGAATCGTGGCGCCGCGAATGGGACCAATCGTGCCTTTGCCGCCCTGACCCTGTGCCATTCCTCGTCGAGCAATATGTGGCGGAAACCTCCAGCCGCATCCGCTTGCCTGCGGATCAGCAAGCCGCCCTCATCCGCTCGCTTCGCTTCTTCGCAGAGCATCCGGAATGGATCCCGGTCGCGTGGCATCAGCACCGCGTGCTCTTCGGCGAAGGCCGCCTGCCGCCGGACCCTGTGGAATATTGGCCCGCCCCGTCGCCTGTGGACGAATCAGCGGCGCTCTACAAGGCGATCATATTTCTTTCCGGCGTGCCCAACGTCTTCGACGCCCACGCCCGCCGCGGCATTGCGCCGGACGTGACGGCCGAAACCCTCAGCGACCTCGCCGTCCGCCTGCGGGGCTTCCGCTCCACCCGCGGCTACTATGGTATGGAATCGCACAACTGGATGGTGCACCACTTCGCCGGGCACCTCATCCAACTTGGGCGGCTTCAATACGAGATGACCCGATTTTCCCTGCCTTACCGCGTATTCCGAAGCCGAAGCACGCCACGCCGGACCATCGCTCTTGCCGAACCCGGCACGGCTTTCCGCTCGGACGGGCGACATGCCACAGCCAGCGGCGGCCCCGCCCCGGAATCCGGCTGGACATCAGAATGGGTCGAGGATGAACACACGATCCGTGCAACGCCCATTTCGCCACGCGGGTTGGCACTCCCCACCCCCGTTGTCCTCGAAAAATCCGAGTGGTCTTGCGCGCTCTGCAAGCACGACCCTGTCTGGGACTTGCACATACCAGCAATCGGCCGGATGGATTTCAACGAGTGCGGTCGCTCGCTTCGGCGGGCCGTCGCCTGTCTGCTGCAGTATTTTCCAGAGTTCAAGGCCAAGACCTTCACATGCCACGCTTGGTTTCTGGACACCCAACTTGAAGACTATCTGCCGAATAGTTCCAACATCATCCGATTCATCCGAGAGGTCTATTTGTTGCCGGCCACCGGGGCAAGCGACCGGGGGATGAAGAACCGCGTCTTCGGCAGCCCCGATGCCGATGTCCGGTTTGCCCCGCGGGATACGACGCTTCGCCGAGCAGCCGCCGCACACATCGAAAAAGGCGGCTTCTGGTATAACGGAGCAATGGTGCTCTTCGGGGACGACCTCGACTGGGGAGCGGGACGGAGGGGAGGCGGTGAGGGCTAGACTAGAAAGGATGCTCGCCGCCGCTATGCTTCGCCCAGACGCGCCCGCAGGGCGTTATCCACGCTGTCGTAAATCCACGCCATGATTTCGCCCGTGCGCATCGGCTTCTGCATCGTGAGGTAGAGTTGTTCCGTTTCCTTTCGCAGCGCGCGCATTTCAGCCAAGATTTCTGCGGCTTCTCGTTTGCGGGGATCGGTCTCGGCCAGTTGCGCGATGCCTTCGCTTCTGCAATCCAGGAGCAGCGCCGACGCGCGGGCGCGGTTGCACAGGTTCCGCGCGGCAAGGTTCCACAGAGCGAGCAGCTTGCTTCCCTTGGGCGCCTTGCGTGCGAAAGCATCAAGAAGGTTCCGCGCCTCTTGGTATCCGGCCAGCACCCTTCGGCAGTTTTCCCGCTCGGCATTCAGCCGGCCTTCGCTGACCATGGCGTCCAGCGCCCTCTCCACCTGATCGCTCGGAGCCGGACGACAATCCTTGTAGAAACCCAGCGACCGCTGCTCGGCGAACACGCACAACTTGGAGAGCAACCCGGCCGCTCGCCAGAAA
>CAZBRH010000028.1:23012-23883 GCA_964494245.1 uncultured Planctomycetota bacterium
GCATCGGCGACCCCGAACTGCTTCTTCGTGAAATCCCGCTGGTAGGCGTCAATCGTCTTGTCGGGATTCTTCGAGACGAAGCCCGGAATATCGATGGCCGAAATCTGAAGCTCCCACGGAACCAGCCGCACCGTCCAACTCGTCACCAGCACGCCGATTAGGCGCGATGAGAGCGCTTTGCGGGACCAGGAGAATGTGTTGACCATGTGCCGCCAATGTGTCGGCGTGAAGACAGTGTCTCCCCAGCAGCTCGAAGCAGGACACCCGACGACCCGGAAGCCGGCGTCCGTGAGGTAATCCGCCGTGTAGAACGCGTCCGGTTCGCGGAACGGTTCGTCGCTGAACGGAAACATATGCCGGCCATAGACGTCCAACACGTCTTGCGGAATCCCGTCGGAGGGGAAGCGACCACGTCCCCAGACCTGGACGGCATTCATTCCATTGTAGATGTCGTATCGCCAATCGAAGAGGAGGATTTTCCGCGAGAGCTTATCGAGCGCTTCGGGATGTGTCAGCAGCATGTCCGCCCAGATGCCGGGGGTGACGCCGCGGTCGGCGACGGCCTTGGCGACGGCGTTGATGTGGTCGATGTAAAGTTGGGAAATCGAGTGCTTCTCGGCATACGCCCGGCATTTGTCGCACCGCCCAAGCATCCGCGCCTCGTCCGCTCCAAGATGGAAATAGCGAATCTTGCCGAACAGGTCGAGATACTCATCGATCCATCGCGCGAGGAACGTTCGCACCTTGGGGTTGCGGGCGCAATACTGGCCGACTCTATCCGGAAGTTCCCGCAGCGGCCGATAGCGTTCGTGGCGCAGCGCGTATTCGCTGTGGCCGAGCGTCTGGAACAAAGGAACGGGCTCCAGCCCCA
>CAZBRH010000028.1:23893-26474 GCA_964494245.1 uncultured Planctomycetota bacterium
CGATGATCAACCCCGACCCCAGCTTGCGGCAGAGCGCCAAGAGCGCCTTGAACTCCTTCTTCGAAAATGCTTCCGGCGCGACGCATTCGGGGCACGTCTCCCATTGCACGTTGTTCTCGACTTCCCAGACGATGGTGTCGTAGCCCACCCTCGCAAGACGCCGCAGCCACTTCTCAAGGTAGTCGGCGCGAAATTGCGCCACGTTCATGTCGATGTGGAACGCGATCACCTCTTTTCTCCTGCTTGCAGCCAGGCCTCGATAAGCCGTTCGTCGGCATCTGTCCACGGCTGACATTCGTTCTCGCTCAGGTAATCCCATCCGCTGAAGATGAGGGACATCAGCTTGCGGTAGTCGCCTGCGGCCAAGTGTTCGGCGCGCCACCGGCGGAAGCTCTCGCGGTCATATGCCTTGACCTTCCTGTCCAGCGCCTCGCAGTCCACGAGCGTGTGCAGCCGCGCGTCCATCTCGCGGGCCTTCTGGGGCAGCGTCGCCGAGAGGTCGCGGAGTTCCCACGGGTCTTCTTCCACGTTGAAAAGTTGCGGCGCATAACCCACGTAGGCGATGTATTTCCAATCGCCCTCGCGGAGCATGAACATTCCCGTGTTGCAAGTGCTGTCGTGGAACTGCGAAAGCACAAGCCCCGGATGCGTCGAGGGGTTGCCGGCCAGGTCGGCGGCCAGCGAATGGCCGTCCAGCGTATTCATGGGCCGCGCCTCGGCAACGTCCATCAGCGTCGGATAGATGTCGATGAGCGACACGGGGCGGCGCACGCGAAGGCCCCGCCGGGCGCCAGGCGGGCGGATGATGAGCGGCACGCGAGCCGAGGCCTCATACATCGACATCTTGAAGAACTGCCGGTGCTCCATCGCCAGCTCGCCGTGGTCGCTGAGGAAAAAGACGCAAGTGGAGTCGGCAAGGCCGGATTCATCGAGCGCACGCAGGACCTGGCCGACCATCGCGTCGGCTTCGGCGATCATCGCAAAGTAGATTCGGCGCACCAGCCGGACCGTCTCGTCCTCGAACCCGTAGGTCCAGTTCTTGTTGACGCGCTGATAGACGAGCACCGGGTGCGGGCTTTCGTCGACAGGCGGCAGCTCGACCCGCGACTCGTCGATGAGATCAAGGTAGCGCCGCGAGGTTCGGAATTCGGGGTGCGGCACGTTGACGCCGAGGTAGAGGAAGAACGGTTCCCGTGCCGACGCCGCCTCCTCACGAAGCCATTTCGACGCTGCGTCCACACTTTCCCAGTCGTGAGCGTGAACTCGCGCCTCATCGCTCTCGATGACTTCCGGCGGCCCCATGCGGTAGTTTGGCCGTAGGATGCCGGCAGAACGCGTCCACGCGGAAACGCGGGCGCGCTGCGTGTGCCCGCCCGATATGTGATCCATGTCGCCTGTAAGCTTCGTGCGGTATCCCGCGGCGGCAAGCGCATCGACAAACGTCGGATCGGTCTTGGAAAGCCCCTTGTAGTTGTTCCATGCCTCGCAACGGTGCGTATAAAGCCCGCTCCACATCGAGGCGCGCGACGGGCAACAGATGGGGCAGTTCGTGTAGGCGTTTTCAAACAGAACGCCTTCGGCAGCCAACCGGTCGATGTTGGGCGTCGCGCCCGCGAGCGATGGGTGCCCCATGCAGCCCATCGCCCGGCCGTCCATGCTATCTGCCTGAATGAAGAGGATGTTGGGTTTTCGTGCCATCAAGACTGCCCTCGCGACTGAAGGAAGTTCATTGCCTCGGCGAACGTTGGAATGCCCGCGCGACCGCCGAGCCGGGTACACTTCAGCGCCGATACGGCCGAGGCGAACCGCGCCGTCTGCCGCAAGTCCCAGCCCTTCACGAGCCCGACGATATACGCGCCGTGAAATACGTCGCCCGCGCCGGTGGTGTCAACAACGTCGACCGCGAAGGCCGGCGTATGAAACTTCTCTGTGGCCGTGACGGTGTAGCATCCGTTCGCGCCTTCGGTCTGGACGCAAACGCTCGGCCCGAGTTCGAGCACCGCTGCTCCGGCATCCCAGATGTGCTCGCGGCCGGTGGCGGCCTGCGCATAGTTCGATCCGCCGATGACGACATCCACGTGTGAGAGAATGGCGAGGTGGTTTTTCGACAGGCGCCCGCGCGGCGAACCGGAGTCCAGCACGACCGTCTTTCCGGCTTCGTGCATCCATTCCGCGGCTGCGACGGCCGCTTCCCCATGGAGGCCATCGAGCAGCAGATAATCGGCTGCGGTGATGTAGCCGCGGTCGAGTTCTTCGGGACGCACGGGGACAGAACCCTGCCGTCCGCCGCCCGAAAAAATCCGCTCGCCTGTCACGGCGTGGACAAAGACAAGGACGACGGAGTCGTCCGGCTGTTGACGCCGCATAACGTGGCGGATATCGACACCGTAGCGGGCGAGAGAACGCAACTTGATTTCCGCCGCGTCGTCGTTGCCAGCGGTGCCGACGAAGCCCGCGGGCACGCCGAGCCGTGCGACCGCCGCCATCGCCGTCGCCGCCTGGCCCCCGCCCTCGAAGCAAATCTCCCGAAATCCACTGGGACGTTCCCACGTCGGCAACGTCTCGATGCGCACGACTATGT
>CAZBRH010000029.1:0-4931 GCA_964494245.1 uncultured Planctomycetota bacterium
TGGACGGCGACCTCGCCGAGCACGCCTGCGTCGGCCATCCGCTCGATCAGCTTGGCGTCGCGCGTCGCGGGCATGGCCGAGGGGTCCACGTGCTCGACGGCGGCGAGCATGGCGACCTTCGGGAGCTTCACGCCGAGCCGCTGGGCAACCTCCGCCGCGTTCCGTATGATCTCGATCTTTTGCGAAAGGTTTGGCCGTATGTTGACGCCAGCGTCGGTCACGATCACGGGCTTGCCGAGCGGGGGGGCATCGAAGAGGGCGATGTGGCTCAGCATGCGCCCGATGCGAAGCCCCGTTTCGTGGTCGAGCACCGCGCGGATGACGGTCTTTGTTGGCAGGTGGCCCTTCATCAGGATGCCCGCCTCGCCATCGCGCACCATCTTCGAGGCGCACCGCGCCACCTCCTCCTCATCCGGCACGTCGCGGATCTCAAACCCGTCCAGCGAGATGCCAAGCGTCCGGGCAAGCGTGATCATCGCTTGCCGTCGGCCAACCGCAACCGGCCGCACCATTCCGGCATCTGACGCCATCCGGAGCGCTTCGAGCGATTCGCTGTCCTCCGGGGCGGCACACACAATGGGGACAGGCCGGCTGCGCTGGCGCACAAGCCCGACGAGGTCCTCGACTTTGCGGATGCGCATCACGACCCGACTCCCGCGCTAACGGCGACCCGCCCGCTGCGGGCGTATTCCCGAATCCCGAAGGGCCGGAGCAGACGCAAAAACGCCGTGATCTTTTCCTCCGTGCCCGTCATTTCCGCCGTGATGGTCTCCGTGTCCATCGCGGCAACGTTGGCGTGCATTACCTCGATGACCTGCATGAGGCGCGGCAGGTCCTCGGGCTTTGCATTCACCTTGACGAGCACCAGCTCGCGGTCGAGGAACCCGCTGCGGTCGAGGTCGTCCACCCGAACCACATCTTCGAGCATTGCCGTTTCGTTCGCGATGGCTTCGAGTTGATTCTTTTCGCCTTCGATCACGATGGTGATGCGGGAAACGTCCTCCTCCTCGGATTCGTTCACCGCGAGACTGTGGATGTTGATGCGGCGGTCCGCGAACGATTTGGCGACCCTCGCGAGGACGCCGGGGCGGTTCTTGACAAGACACGAGATTGTGTGTCGCATCTGGCTCCTCCTTCTCGGCGCAGCATCTACTGAGCGGCCTGCCATTATGCTATGCGCCGATGGTTCGTGAGTCAACGCGAATCGCAAGATATTCCTCCCGCGCGGCCCGTGTCCGCTTGCGCCCGGCTCGGACAACTCGTGTGTTGAGCCGAGCGGTGTGCAGCGCTATGATGTGCCTGCCAACTCGTCCTGCGGCTACGGAGGTCTCTTGTGGGTAAGCGGAAATCGCGCGCCGGGGCTCCAGCCCGTAAGGAAACTCCCCTGGCCGTCCTGACGCCATCGGCCGTCCTGAAGCGCGCCGACTCCACGGAGCTGGCAGAGCTTTTTTCGAGCAAAGAAGTCAAGCGGCTTCGGCTTGTTGTGCTGACGAGCGCGGATCCTCGAGAGCGGGTCACGGCGATCCGGCGGCTCGCGCTCGCTCCGGGCACGCCGGAAGAAAAAGCGGCCGCACTGTTGACCGCGCTGGCCGATGACGAACCCAAGGTTCGGTTGGAGGCCATTCGGGCGCTCGTTCCGCTCGGACTGAACCCCGATGTGGCCCGCGAGGCCGAACGGCTCACTTCGGGAACAGACAAGCAGAAGCTGGCCTCTGCCAGGCGAATCGGGGAGATGACCGCGAGCGCCGCGCCGGGCGAAATGAGCGTCCTCCTGACGCTGATTGCAGGCACGCTGAAGACCGACCTGCCCGATGCGGCGCGGCGTTCGCTGATCGAAGCGCTCGCGCCCGCCGCACCAGTTCTCGCCCATGATCCCCAACAACTCGCCGGAACCGTCGCCCTGATCGCCGAGCAAGTCACGGAGCGGCCTTCCGAGCTCTCGCGGCCCGCCCGCACCGTTCTCTCCGCCCTTGCACGCGAAGAAACGGATGGCACCGTGGACGCCCTGGCGCAGGAGGCCGGACGCGCGCCGGATGCCGACGCTCGCCGCGTCCTCCTCGGAGCGTTCAGCAGCATTCACGTGCCCGCCGAACGACGCGAACAGATCGCCAAGCGGATGGTGGAGGAACTTCTCGTTGCTCCGGAGCCGGAGACGACCTGCCTCGGAATCGCGAACGCGCTCTGCCGGTGGGGAGCTACGGCAGCGAAGGTGCTGCTCGAACATCTGCATCAGGCGGTGCGGCAGCAGAAGACGTTCATGTTGAGGATCCTCGATGATATTGCGACGCGAGAGGATTGCCCGCCGCGGACCCGGCGCGCGGTTGCCCAGCGATTTCTCGACCTGCTGAAGACGGATACGCCGGCGACGCGAGCCGTGCTGCTTGATTGTGCCGTGTTCGCTGACCGGTCGCTGCCCAACTCGCTGCGGCGGGACATCGCCGCGGAGCTCATCCAGCACGTGCACGAATTCGGCGGCCCTCGAATGGTCGGGGCCATTGAGGACACAATCGCTCGGCTGGGCGAACCGGCCATCGAGCCGCTCATCCAAGTGTTGAACGAAGGCGTGCGGGACCGGGAGCGGATCAGCGCTGCGCGCGTGCTGGCCTCGATCGTCGCCCAATTGAGCGGCCGCAGCAGGCGGGCCTCTCAGATCGCTGGAAACGTGCTGATGGCCTGTGTGCGACGGCTCGACCGCGGATTCCCTGACCGCGACGCGCTGGCGGCGGCCATCGGGCGAATGTGCACAAGTCGGGCGATGCCTGCGGACACGGTTCGACGTGTGGCGCGAGGGCTTCGAGCACGCGTTGGCAAGGAACCGTATTCGCTCGGCCTGCTCGAGGGTCTGGGGCACGTCGCATCGAGCCCGCACGTCGCCCTGGAGACGCGCGTCGAAGTCGCCGAATCTCTGCTCCGGCTCCTCGAAGTCGATTTGCCGGAGATGCAATCGAAGCGCTTCACCGGCGGCGAGAAGACTATCTTCATCGTGGGGCGCGAGGCGGCGGCTTATACGGACATGATCCCGATTCTGCTCGACGGCCTCCGGAACGTATGTGTGCATGCCGCGTCGCTGGCATTGCACGACCGCGTGGTCGCGTTGCTCGTGCGCAAGTGGCGCGACGCGGCAAACTGGCGGCTCGTGTGGGGACCGGCAAACACGCTGAAGCTCGCCGAGGTGCTGGGCGACATCGCACTGGCGGCAAACTGCCCCGCTGCGACACGCCTCGAGGTGGCGGAGGCGCTGGCATCGACTGCGGACACGTTGCCGGTCTTGCGCGTTCTGGGGCGACTCTTCGCGGTCGACAGCGATTCTGCGGAGATGGGAGAGCTCGCGGCGAATGTCGCCGGACGACTTCTGGAGCGCCTCGCGCCGGGTTCGGGCGACCGGATCGAGACGGACGCCACACTGATGGCCGCCCTTGCGGCAATTGGCGCCCGAAGGCGGCTTGGCCCGAAAGAAGAAGCCAACCGATTGCGGCGCGCGATTGCGGCGGTCCTTTTCAAGGCGCTGCGGAACGGCGCGCCGGGAGCCAAGGCCGCGCTCGAAACTCTGGGAAGCTCGCCAGCGATTGCAGAGGAACTCCGCTCCGAAATCGAGGTCCGCCTTGCCCAGACCTGATGCGATTCCCCCAGAGTGTCTCCGCGAGGTCGAGGACGTATATGCGGAGCTTGACCTGACGCTCCGCCGTCTCGGTTATGCGTGCCGTGCGTGCGGGGAGTGCTGCGACCTCGTGCGCAACCAGTTTCGCTTATACCTCAGCACGCTGGAACTTGGCCTGATTCTGGAACGCGAAGGAATCGAGCGGCTGCCGCCGCAGCGTGATGGGCGTTGTGGGTTCCAGACGGTAGATGGCAGGTGCGGAATTCACAAGGTCCGCCCGCTGGGCTGTCGCACATTTTTCTGCACCGCAAGAGGCAGACATCTCGGCGACGTCTATGAAGCGGCTCTCGGTAAGCTGCGGCGGCTCGCCGAGAAATACGCCTGCGTCTGGGAGTATTGTCAGAAATACCCCGAGTGACGCGGGCCAGACCAAAAGAAAAGCCCCGCTGCCGAAGAACTCAGTGCTCTGGGAGGGAGAGAGCGAGTCGCCGGCAAGCGGGGCTTCTTTTTGCGAGTGTCGTCCCTCCCAGTTCTCCACCCGCGCTACGCTTTCAATGGGAAGGGCAAACGGAAAGAGCCATCCTGGCATCAGGAGTGGCGCCCGCGAAGGGCGGCCACGCTTTATGTGTCCTCACGTTTGCCCTTCCGCTGCAAGTATCGGCGCCCCGCACAGCAGGATTAGGAAAAAGTGCCCTCATCTTCGGCGTTGTTGGCATGCTCAAATTTGCTTGAAGCCGCTGCCGAGGGGGGGTTAGAATCACTCAAGGCGTGCGACATGCCATTTCTCGGAGAGCATCATGCCGGTCTCGACCATTGAATGGATAGGCGGCATCGACGGCTACGCGCGCTTGCTTGACCAAACGCTCCTCCCGGCGCAAGAGCGCTATATCGAATGTCGCAATGCCGAGAGCATGTGGGAAGCCATTCGTTCGCTTCGGGTACGTGGGGCGCCCGCGATTGGCGTCGCTGCGGCGATGGGCGTCGTCCTCGGCGTGCAGCGGTCCCACGCGGATTCCGGGGCAGCCATCCTCGCGGAGGTCGAGCGCGTGGCCGACTATCTGGCGACGGCGCGCCCGACGGCGGTGAACCTTTTCTGGGCGCTCGACCGGATGCGGCGCACGGCACGCCGAACGGCCCACCAGACCCCCATTGAGATGAAACAGCGCCTGCTCGACGAGGCGAAGGCAATCCTCGAGGAGGACAAGGCCATCTGCCGCCGCATCGGACAAAACGGGGCGGCGCTGATCCGTGATGGCGATACGGTGCTGACGCACTGCAACGCCGGCGCCCTCGCCACGGCCGACTACGGCACAGCCCTCGCGTGCATCTACAC
>CAZBRH010000029.1:5074-7889 GCA_964494245.1 uncultured Planctomycetota bacterium
GCAGCGGCGGGTGTCGGCAGTGATTGTCGGCGCCGACCGCATCGCCGCCAACGGCGACACGGCGAACAAGATCGGCACCTACACGCTCGCCGTGCTCGCCGCCGAGAACGGCGTGCCCTTCTACGTTGCCGCGCCCAATTCCACGTTTGACCTTCGGCTCCCTTCGGGGGACGACATACCCATCGAGGAGCGCCCCGCCGAGGAGGTCACCTGCGGCTTCGGCACGCGCACCGCCCCGGAGGGCGTCGCTGTCTATTCGCCGGCATTTGACGTCACGCCGGCTGACCGGATTACGGGCATTATCACGGAGCATGGCGTCATCCTTCGGCCAACGGCAGAGAAAATCGCGAAGCATTTTCAAGGGGCCGGACAATGAAAACGCTTGCAGGATTGTTTCTTGTCGTTGCTACCATCACTCCGTCGGCCGCCTTCGCTGCGGCGGCGCGCGATGGACTCGAGATGACCATCACCGACACGTTCGACTTCAAGATGCGCCTGACGGCGCTGAAGCTGCGAAAGAAAGCCCCGCCGGGCGCCGAGGTCAAGGAGATGACCTTCGAGCACATCCCGCTCCTCTACGAAGGGAAGGAGGTGAACCTCTGGCTCGCGCAGATTGCGGCCGCCGAATTCACCACGAAGGAAGGCGGGGAGGTCGAGGTCAAGGCCATTCTTCAGGGCAAAGGCGATAAAATGGTGGGAACGATCGCGGACCCCGCCCGCTATCATTTCGAGGGATTGACGGTCGCGGAGGGCCGACAGGGGCAGGCGGTTCGCTTTCCGCTCCTCGAAGTCAGGATGCTCGAAAACCACACGCCTTACGACGGAGCCGTCGAGCCGGCGACCATCCTGCCGATGCCTCAAGCCGGTGAAGACATCTTCTGGGTCTCGTCGGTTCCGCTCGGTGCCCAAGTCTTCGTGAAACCGTTCGATTGCAAGGCCGCCGAGGTATGGAAGGACTACATCCGCATGGGCGAAACGCCGTTCGCGTGCGAACTCGGCCCAGGGAAATACGCCGTCAAGGTGCTCGTGCCGCAGAAGCTCGCTTCGGAGCTCCGGCCCGCAATGAAGCTGGGCGAGGACGCCAATCCCTTCGAACACGACGGCTGGGGCGAGATCCTCTTCCGCCCCGGGGAGAACATCGTCGCCGCCGTGACCTATACCGTCATCAAGGTCGAGGGCCAGCCGGCGACGCTCATCGCGCTCTTTCAGAAAAAAGGCGTGCCGCTCGAACAGGTCGTCGAATCGTTCCCCACCGGCCACAACTTCAACTTCGACGAAAAGAAACTCGAAGGCGAGCTTATTTACCAACAGGTTCCGAAGGACGATATTGCTCTCATCCTTCGGGCGCTCCGCCGCGGCGGCAAGATCATCTGGCACGGTCCGGACAAGTCGCTCATGCTCGAAATCACGGCGGGCGCTCAGGGATGGAAAATGGGCGGGGCGATCCGTCCGAAGGGCAAGTAGCCACGCGATAGTTGACCAAGAAAGGCCAAGAACCCTATGAAGCTCACATCGTTCGTTTTGGCGCTGGCGCTTCTCTGCGGGAACACGGCGGCCGCGGTCTTTCACAAGATCGACGGCACAACCATCTCCGGCGAACTCCAAGCGATCGCCGCTGATGGGACAATCACCATCAAGCGCGAGGACAGCGAATCCGTGAAGATCGCCGCCGAGGATCTCATGCGCATCCAAGCCGCCGAAGACCGCGAGTCAGACGAGCCCATCGAGGGCGTCGTGCTGCACATGCCCGGAGGCGACCGCGTGTTCGGTTCCTTGACCAAAAGTTCGCAAACGGACGTCGAGGTGCGAACCGCCTCGATGGGCACCGTTCGGTTCGCGCTCGATAAACTTCTTGCCATCGAGTTCCGCCGGGCCGGCGAGCTCCCAAAGAACGCGGACAAAATGCGGGCCGAGATGCTCCACAACACAACGGGGAACGATATCTCTTATTCGGTGACAGGCGACCAGATGGCGGGAATCCTTACTGGCTTTGAGTCCGACAAGGTGTTGCTCAAATTGGCCCTAGCGCCGGACGAAATACCGGTCGCCACGGCGCGGCTCTTCGGCATCTCGTTCGCCGCGCGCAAACGCCCGCCGCCTCCGCCCTCGCTGCTCGCCGTCGTCTGCGCGGAAGCCGAGGAGGCGGTGCGCTCGGGCGACTACAACATCATCATCCTGTCCGATCGCGCCACCGGGCCGGATCGCATCCCGATCCCCTCGCTGCTCGCCGTCGTGCATTGCGCAGATGCCAGCGTCGTCACCGGCCGCCTGCTCGAATCGAAGGGCGACGCGCTCCGTCTCGCGCTCGTCGCCGGGCCGGAAGTGGAAATCGCCCCGTCTGCTCTCATCGAAATTACGTTCAAGCAGGGAAAGCTCGTTTACCTCTCGGACCTGAAGCCGGAAAAGGAAACCTACACCCCATTCTTCGGCGGCGACCCCACATGGCCGTTCCGGCCAGACCAGAACTATGACCGCGGGCCGATCCGCCTCGGCGGAAAGACATACCGCAAGGGTTTGGGCACGTTTTCGGGCATGTGGCTGACCTACGCCCTGGGCGGCGAGTTCAGGCGTTTCGTCGCGCTCGTCGGTATCGACGACGCCGACACGAATCACCAGGGCAATGTGACCGTCCGCGTCCTCGCCGACGGCAAGGAAATCTTCCAAAGGGCCGACCTGACGCGAAAGTCCAGCCCCGTCCGAATCGACCTCTCGGTCGAGAAGGCGCAAACGCTCGAACTAGTCGTCGATTTCGGAAAAAACATGCATTTCGGCGACCTGACCGATTGGGCGGACGCCTACCTTGTGAGATAAGAGC
>CAZBRH010000029.1:7905-10238 GCA_964494245.1 uncultured Planctomycetota bacterium
CGAAGCCGGGAATTTCGCCGCTGTCTTTCCTTTCGCCTCTCGTTTCCTTTCGTCCGCATCTCTCTGTAAGTGTGGCCGCCCTGTTGCCTCACGTAAGAATCTATACGAAAAATAATCGTCGTCTTAGCGGTGAGGGAAGTCCAGAGGGGGGAGGTGTATAACGTGTGAACTTTTGGATGACTCTCGCTCTGCCTGGACACATGACCTCGTTCCCTCCGGCTCCCCTCGAACTGAGGGCCTACTCGGCCCCCGATGCAGCTTCTCGTCGTTTCGGCCTCATAGATGACCGAGTGCTCCCCGCACTCACGCGCTCGCCTTTGGCCAGGTCGATCAACCGGTCTTGCAACTCACGAATTGTGCGACTCAACTACGCAGGATTCAGGCGTTCATACTGGGCTTTCAGCCATCGCTTGTCCGCCGCCGTGGTGCCTCCTCCACCCCGCATTCCAGAAGCCGCCGACAGGGCGTCCTCGCCGGTTGGCTTGTCCCGCAACATGAGACAGGCTCAGGGTTTCCTTCGTGTGTTTTTTGTTTGACGATGAAGTAACAGTTCCGGCATCCCTGCGAGTGGGGAACCTTCTATTGACTGTGTATTGATAACGAAGGGGCACAGCAAACGCGCAGAGATTCTTCGCTGCGCTCAGAATGATACAGCTCGCTGCATCACTGTGAGTTCTGTCGCCCTGAGCAAAGCGAAGGGTCTCTACATGGTTCGGCCCGGTTCTTTCTCACACGCAAACGTCAATGGAAGTGAGGAGCTCTGCCCTTTCCTTTGACAATTGGCAAAATGTGGGGTATTATTTTTGCAGTAGTGCACAGGCAGGCAGATATGTCTGCGGGGGGATGATGGCGGTGGAGAAAGAGGCCGGTCTTTTCAAGCTTCTCGCTGACGCCACTCGGTTGCGGCTCGTCGTGCTGCTGGCCGAGCAAGGCGAAACGTGCGTTTGCAAGCTGGCAAAAGCCCTGCACCTACCGGAATACTCCATCTCCCGCCACCTGGGCATTCTCCGCGCCGCCGGCTTTGTCGTGTCCCGTCGCGAGAAGACGTGGATGCACTACCGGCTCCGCGAGCCGCAGACCGAACTGGAGGCGTGCCTTCACAACTGCTTCCGCGACTGCCTGAGAAACCATCCCGTTGCCAGAGCCGATTTGGAACAGTTGTGCCTGGCCTTGTGCCCTTCGGCCGATGTGGACGCGGTCGACCAAGGCGCGCGGCAGGAGGCGGTAAAATGAAACGGGTTCGCTTCATCGAGCCGATGAGTCAGCCCCATAGTGTGTTCAACCGTTATATCCGGCACCAGCCGCTCATCGGACCGGTTCTGTTGGGAACGATCCTCGCCCACAGAGGTCACGATGTCGCGGTTTACAATGAGAACCTCACCGGATCCGTCCTCGACGACCCGCGCGTCTTCGCCGACTTGTGCGACTCGGATTACGTGGGGATCAGCGTCATGACCTCGTCGGCGACGCGGGGCTACCGCGTTGCTGCGCAGATCCGACGGGATGGGCGAGCGCGCCTCATGATGGGCGGTCCGCACGCGACGTTCCGTCCTTTGGAGGCGTTGGAGCACGCCGACTTCGTGGTGACGGGCGAGGGGGAAAACGTCATTGTCGAGATCGTCGAGGGCCGGGTCGAGCCGGGGGTCATTGCCGGAACGCCGGTCGAGGACATGGACGCCCTACCCTTGCCGGATTACGGCCTTGTGCATGGTTTCGACCGGCTCTGGTCATCGGCGGATGCGAAGCGGCTGCGGAGTTTCCCGATTGCCACGTCGCGTGGTTGTCCTTACAACTGCCGCTATTGCTCCGTCACGCCTCTCTTCGGTCATCGCTATCGCGCCCGCAGCGCGCAACGGGTGATCGAGGACATTCGCGCGCTGCGGGAGCGAGGATATCGCCGGTTGTTCTTTTACGACGACAACTTCACTGCGAACCGGGAGCGCACGCGAACCATCCTTGCGGGCATGAGCGAGTTGGATATTGCATGGACGGCTCAGGCGCGCCTCGACCTCCACTGGCTTGACCCGCAGGAACGTCGCCATTGCGACCATGCGTTGCTCGAAGCCATGCGGAAAGCGGGCGGGGACATGTTGCTGATCGGTTACGAGACCATTGACGAGGACACGGCGCAGCAGTGGCACAAGGGATATCGGGGCCGCGGGTCGCTTGAGAAAAGATGCGCCGAGGACACCAGGATTCTTCGCGAGACGGGCATGTGGATTCACGGAATGTTCGTTCTCGGCCCCCAACATGACGAGCGCACGCTCGACGGCATTGTCGAGTTCGCCAGGCGCAACCGTCTCGATAGCTTGCAGATTTCCGCTCTCACGCCG
>CAZBRH010000029.1:10354-22280 GCA_964494245.1 uncultured Planctomycetota bacterium
CGTTCAGCGCTTTCAGGAGAAGTTGCTCGACGCCCACAGAGAGTTCTACCGCCATGCGGCGTGGAGTCCCCGACGCTGGAAGAAATGGTTGAGCGGACCCGGCAGCTTGGCGCAGAAGCTGCATGATTTGTGGAAGAGCGTCAGGGTGACGGGGCAGCAGTTGAAGGAGTGGGAGGGCGAGATCCGCGAGTATCTGCGCCGAGTGAGTGCCTTGCGCCCTCAGACGCAACGGCTGCCCGTAGAGCCGTATCGTGTAGCGGTCGAGAACGTCAGAACGTCGGCCGATGCGGAAAGATAAACTCTCTGGTGGAGGGCAAGTCATGGCTACGATATCTGACAGCATCGCCAGTCATGTCAGGGATCGCATATCGCGGACGGCAATCGGTATGCTCGTGGAGGGCGCGCGGCGCTCGTCCGTATTCCGCGACCGGATTCTGGCGAAGGTTTCCAGCGCGCTGGGCCGTTCGTATCGCGACAACTACAACAGCGAAGACCACGCGGAATTCCTTGCGCACGGGATTTGGTTTGGCCGGTCGTTGAAACCGTTCCTGGTTCGGCTTCTCCAGGAGCGCCCTCGCGCCGCCAAGCGGCTCGTTCATCTGGCCTACGTCTGGGCGCGCGACATGCGGCGGCGGAACAAGGCGCAGACAAGCGGCGTAGCTGCCCCTGTGACCGTCGCTCTGGAGCCGACGGGCCGGTGCAATCTACGCTGCCCGGGCTGCTATGCGAACAGCGGCCCCACCGGGACAGACCTGCCTTACGAAGTGTGGCGCGACGTTGTCGCCGAGGTCCGGGACATGGGCGTCACGCTGATCACCCTTACGGGCGGCGAGCCGTTCCTGCGCGAGTCCGAGGACCGCATCATCACCCGCCTTGCTGCCGAGTTCCCCAACCTGGGCTTTCTCGTCTATACGAACGCCACAATGATTGATGACGAGGTCGCGCGACGCCTCGGCGAGGTCGGGAATGTCTTCCCTGGCATTTCCATTGAGGGGCGTGCGCCTGAGAGCGATGCGCGGCGCGGCGCGGGATATGCGCGCCAGGCCTCCCAAGTCCGCCAGCGGCTGGCGCGCCAAGAGGTCATGTATGGTTTCTCGGCGACGGTCACCAGGAAAAACGCCCATATTGTTGCCTCCGACGAGTTCCTCGACACCCGCCTTGCGGAAGGCGACATGTTCGGATGGTACTTCCTGCTTCAGCCGATAGGACGCAATCCCGACGTGAACCTGCTGGTCACTGCCGAGCAGCGCGCCTTCCTTCGCGAGCAGATATACAAGTGGCGCCACGAGGGCAGGCCGATCTTCCTGGGGGATTTTTGGAACGACGGGATACTCACGGGGGGTTGCATCGCCGGGGGCACGTCCTATTTTCACATCTACGCGAACGGCGACATCTCGCCCTGCGTCTTTGCACCCGTGGCCTGCGCGAACATCCTCGATATCCGCGCGGGCCGCAGCCCGTATCGGTCGCTGGCCGACGTGGTCAATCGTCATCCGGTGTTCGTGAGATTCCGCGAGAAGCAGGCCGAGATCACGGACTACCGCGCCCCCTGTCCGCTCCTCGACCACCCGAAAAAGTTTCGGGAGATTTGCGCTCACACGGACTGGTTCGCCGGCAACAACATGCCAGCAGGCTACCTTGACGGGGATATCGCCCGCGCCCTGGATGCCGGCGCACGTGAGTGGCAAGAAGCGCTTCAGCGGATGCCCCATGTCCCTGAATGCGTAGAACCGGAACTCGCCGCACTGCGCAAGGAACTTTCCGCCCGGCTGAAAGCTCAGGCGCGCGAGGTCGCCGCAAGCCACTGAACACAGGCGGGACGCATATGCCGAAAAGCCCGCTCTTCACGAGCGAAGAAGACTAGCCGAAGGAAAACCGCTCGTTACGCCGGCCGATTCAGCACACTCTCGGATCGGTGTTGCCGGAACCACAAAATGGAGAACGTGGCCAACCGTCTCAGGCGAAGCGAATTTAGGTGGAGGGTTGCCGCACACAGGCCCGAGGGGGCTTCGCCTGCGAAGCCCCCTCGGAACGGCCTGCACTGCGATCCTGCGAAACGTGCTCGGGCCTACTTTGCCTTGATGAAGACAAACCTGGTAAGCCCGCCGGTCTTCACGCGTAGGCGAACGCCCTTCTTGAGGTCAGCGCTCGCAAGAGCAGCATTGAACGCCCCCGCATCGGCGACCTCGTTCCCGTCGATGGACAAGATGACGTCGTTCCGCCGGATGCCCACACGGTCGGCAGGGCTGCCCGGCTCCACCGCGGTGACAACGACACCTCGTTCTTCCTCGATGCCCATCTTCTGCGCCAAATCCGCCGTGAGCGTTTCGACGCTCAGTCCCAGCTCCGAAGAGCCGGCCTTTTTGGCCGCTCGCGCCTGAGCCGAATCCAACTGCCCAATCTTGGCCACAACGGACTCTTTCTTGCCGTCGCGGAAGAGCTTGATGGTCACCTCTTTGTCCGGCGCCGTCGCAGCCACAAGGTTCCGCAGTTGATTGACGTCCTTCACGGCCTTCCCGTCGTGTTCCACAATGATGTCGCCGGACTTGAGGCCTGCCTTCGCCGCGGGGCTGTCCTTGGTGACGTCCCCGACGAGGACGCCGTCGGTGCTCTCGAACTTGAACGACTTGGCCATGTCCTCGGTAAGGTCCTGAATGACGACGCCGAGCCAGCCGCGCTCGACACGGCCCGTTCTAATCAAGCTCTCCATGACGGAGTTCGCCATGTTGATGGGCACAGCGAAGCCGATGCCCTGGTATCCGCCGCTGCGGGTGACAATCGCCGTGTTGATTCCGATGACCTCGCCCTTGAGGTTGAGGAGCGGGCCGCCGCTGTTGCCGGGATTGATGGCCGCGTCCGTCTGGATGAAATCCTCATACTCGGCGATGCCGACGTTCGCCCGCGCCGTTGCGCTGACGATCCCTGCGGTCACCGTCTGCTCCAGCCCGAAGGGATTGCCGACGGCAAGAACCCACTCTCCGACTTCGATCTTCGAGGAGTCGCCAAGTGTCGCAGGAACGAGCCCATCTGCGTCAATCTTGAGCACCGCGAGGTCCGTCTTCGGGTCGGTGCCGACGACTTTGGCCTTGGAGGTCTTGCCCGAGACGAGCTTCACCTCGACCTCATCGGCTTCGCGAACCACGTGGTTGTTTGTCAGGATGTAGCCGTCGCTTCGCACGATGACGCCCGTGCCGAGTCCACGGCGCTCATAGTAGCCGCGTTCTCGCAATCGGGGGCGGAAGAACCGCTCGAAGAAGTTCTCGCCGAAAAAGTCGCCGAACGGGCGTTCATCGAACCACGGAACCCAATCCGGCTCTGGCCGCCCTGTGCCTCCGATGCGTTTGACCGACGTGATGTTAACGACGGAGGGTCGGACGGCTTTGGCTACGTTGCGGAACGCCTCGGAGAGGTCCGTTGCGGACTTGAGTTGGTCCGCTGCGGCGCGCGCCTGACCGGCCTCCGCCGCATAGCTGATCCGCTCGACCAGCCACGGAACCGCCATAGAAATGGCGGCGGCGATAACGACTACCGCCGCCGCCGAAAGAACTGGGTATCTTACGGGCTTCATCTCTGCATCCACCTCCTGATGACCGCCATTACTGCACCTTTACCCGAACCCGGCCGGCTTTCCCGGCTTCGGACTTCGGCAGGCGCAGTTCCAGCAGGCCATTCCGATATGATGCCTTGGCCTTATCGGGGAGGACCTCGCACGGGAGCGGAATCACTCGCGAAAATGCTCCATAGCTTCTCTCGGCATAGGTATAGCCGCGCCCTCGTTCCGTGCGCTCGTTCTTGCGCTCGCCTTCGAGATACACCTTCCGCCCCTCGGCCTTCACCGTGAAGTCGTCCTTTGAAAGCCCGGGGAGTTCGGCCACAACGCGAACCTCGTCATCGTCCTCGACAACATCCACCGCGGGGCCGAACGTCCCCAAATCGAAGAACGAGGGCCAGAAGTCGATACCACGCACCGCAAGATTGGCGTCCGAATCGGACCGCGACAGCCACCGATCGAAGACACGGCTGATGCGGTCTCGAAGTTCGGGCAGCCAACCACGCAGTCCGCCACGAACGGCAATTTCGTGAGCCATATTGTTCACCTCCTCTCAGGTTTTAACCGTTGCGCGAGGACAACCGCCGCGCGAGCGGGAGGATGTCGCGCAGCACGGTTGTCCCCTCGCGGTTCAGACCACCTTCACCTCGATCTGACGCGGCTTCGCCGCTTCCTTCTTCGGCAGTGTCAGCGTCAGAACCCCTTGCTTGAGCTCCGCTTTGATGTTTTCCCGATCCACCTCTTCGTCCAGACGGAACTCGCGATGATAGTTGAGCAATCCATACTCTTCATACGTCGGATTCGCCCGCTGCGGATGCGACACCTTTCCCATAATGGATAGGACATCGTCTTCGAGCCGGACATCTACGTCCTCCTTGCCGACGCCGGGCATATCGGCGACGACAACCAGCGCATCATCCGTCTCATAGATGTCTACCGCCGGAGTCAGGTATCGCTCCGGCTCGCGGGTCGCCGGGGCACGACTGCCCCGTTCCGCCGGAACATTGACACGCTCTACCGTCTTCTCTGCCATGCCTCATCCCTCCTTTCTTCTCTTCTTCTGTTCTTTTATCCTGTCGGAAGTTCTCACGAAACACTCACCGGAATCTGCTTCGGCTTGGCCTTTTCGCTCTTCGGCAGCGTCACCGTGACGATGCCGTTCTCGTATTTGGCCTTCACCTTGTTGGCGTCCACCTCCGCATCGAGCTGGAGCGTGCGGACAAACTTGCCCGTCGAGCGCTCACAGCGGTGGTAGTCCTCGTCCTTTACGCCCTCAAGTGGCTTCTTCTCGCCCGCCAGCCGGAGCACGTTTCCGGTCACCGACACCTCGAGCGAATCGGTGTCGAGCCCGGGAGCCAACGCCTCGACGTAAACAGCGTCGGTGTCTTCATAGACGTTCAGCAGCGGGTAGCCCCTGGCCGCGCGGCCCGGCAGGAACGCCGCACCCCAGCGAGGCCAACCCGTTGGCCAAAAGTCCTCGAAGACCCGGTCTAGCTCCCTGCGAAGCTCCTCGAACTCACGCCACGGATTCCACCTTCTCGCCATAGTTCAATCCCTCCTTTCCCTTCTCTCGCCTATTGTTCTGCGCCGGCGACGCGCCGACGCCGATTACACTCGTATCGGGTTCGGGCGACACGGCGTCGTAGCAACCCGTGCCAGGGATCGGCGAGGCGGTTCCGCCCGAAGCATCGATCCAGTTCTTGTCAGCCGGTATGCGCTCGACCAGATGTGAACCGCGTTGGACCTTTGCGATTCCGGTCCGGGATGCGCGGCTCCCATCTCGCGCAGCCGGTGCCGTTGCTACCACGCCTTCTTGCTTCTCCGCCCACAGCAATTCACCCAAAGACTCCACCAACTGGGCGGAACCGCCAGCCGTGGCGCCCATCGGAACAAGCAAAGAGCGTGCCAGCTTTGGGGACTGGCGCCGCGAACGGAACGTGCGGCATCCTAACTAACGGCAAAATAAAGTGTTATGGCAGTGGCGTCGTCCGACGAAGGCAGGTAAGTAAGTCGAATTTCGACAAGATGACAACTGCCCCTTGCCATCTTGGCAGCCGCGCGGATTGGGCCCTTCCGGACTTCGGGCCGGAATCAAGACCAACCGCGTGGTCGAGAGCATCCCGTTCCGGAGATTGCCGCCGCGTTGAAGAAGTGGCTCTCCGCGTGGCGACGGGCGGGCTACCCTTGCGCCGAGGAAGTTGCGCTCGCTCCGCTACCCGCCGCGGGCTTTTTCTTGCCCACGCACAGTAGCACGAGGCCGACCAGCACAAGCACTCCGCCAACAACCACAGCGATCGTCTGTTGGGGACCGAAGCCGGGCTTTGGATTGTCCATCACCCACTGAGGGAAAAGCCCCACAACAACGCAGACCACCCCAAGCACCGCCAGCACAACCCCTACCCTCTTCATATTCCTTCCTCCCAGAATCCTACCACCGATCCGAGCCACGGCCCATGGGCACACAGAATATGCTAGACCCCGCAAACTCTGCGTTCAAGGTTTTTTTGGCCCTTGCCGTTCCGGTTCCTTGAGCCGCGAGATGGTCGTGTGCAACTTGAGGATGTTCGACGCGATTTTCATCTCGACGCTGTCAGAAGGCGAGACCTTCCGGTATCGCGCCAAGAGCGAGGGCAGCCCGCTCCGCTGTTCACATATATGTTCGTTTTGCGGACAGAAATGCCGGTCAGCCGGGTTCGAGAACACCGGACACACGTCCTGTTGGCCGCACACCCGCTTGCCGTCAGCTAAGCCGCACATGTGTCCTCTTCTCGCGCGAGGTCAAGTTGGGAAGTGGTTCGCCATGTTCGTCCGGCTAAGTATACCACCGAACCCCCAAATCGCCAATAAGCGCGAATGCGCACGAGAGAACCCCAACTTGGGATGCGCTCGTTCTACCCCGGATGATTATTCGCGGAAAAGTCGGTGCGAACCGCAGTTGACAAGTGCAGCAGAAACCGTAGAATGTTCGCTGTCCGGCAGCAAACGAGGAATAGCAAATGGGCACGGGACCTTCGCGGTTGGTGTCGCGCGTCCAGCAGGGTGTGACCGTCGTCCAGTTCACTGAGACGAAGGTCATCGACCAACGCAACATCAATCAAATCGGCGCGGAGCTGACCGACATGGTCCAGAAAGGCGGCGTCATGAAGATGCTCATCAACATGGAGAACGTCCGCTACCTTTCGAGTGCCGTGCTTGGAAAACTCGTTTCCCTGCACAAGGCGCTTGCGGAGAGGAAAGGCAAGCTCAAACTCTGCGGCGTCGCGCCCGGTATCTACGAAGTCTTCGAAATCACCCGACTGAACCGTGTGTTTGACATGCACAAGACGGAAGACGAGGCCATCGAGGCCTTTCGGCTTGGCCGATGAGGTTTGGTTTTTGCGTCAGAGGCGCCCTTAGCTCAACCGGCAGAGCATCTGACTCTTAATCAGGGGGTTCCAGGTTCGAGTCCTGGAGGGCGCACCAACAAGCCATTCGGCTACCACCGGTCTTGCTTCCGGCTTTTTTCGCTTCTGCGCAAACGCCGGTCCGATCGCGCGGCCACTCCCTTGCAAGGGAAACAACGTCCCCCGCTGTTCCGACTCCTGATCGTCGCGGGTTGATTTCCGGGGAAAACCGCCCTATAATCCGCCGTCGGAAATCTCGGGCAAGGCGGAAGCACAATGAAGAAGCCGGAACGCCGGGGAATCACGACAACAGTGTTCGGAAACCCATGGGTGCGGTTTCTTGGCATCCTTCTTGTCCTCTATCTTGTGCTTGAAATACTTTACGCCATCCGGGGGGTGCTGATTCCGTTCTGTCTCGCGTTGATTGCGGCGTATGTTTTCGATCCGGTGGTGGACTGGATTGAGGCGACACAGGGCGGGTCTTTTTTGCTGCGGCGGGCGGAGAAAGGGCCGTCGCGGGTCTCCAGGGGTCTCGCTGTCGGTGTCTTGGTCGGCTTCGGCCTCGTGCTGGTTGCGGCATTTGTCTTTCTCGCGGTGCCGAACATGCTTCACACAACAACGCAGCTTTTGGGAAACGAGAAGATCGAGCAGGTGCTTCAGGCGCTTCCCGAAGCGTGGCAGGGCGCGATTATGGCCTTTCGGGACGCGAGTCCCGAAGAGCGCCGCCGGATGGTTTCGGAGTTTCTGACGGACGTCCTTGCAGGGAAGGGTGCCACGCATCCGGTCGGCGAGGGAATCCGTGCGGTTGCGTTGAGCACGTTTTCCCTGGTTCTCGGAGTTTTCCAGTTCTTGCTTTTCTTTGTGGTTGCGATCTATCTGCTCTTGGACATTGACTGGATCGCCGAGAAGGTAAAGGAAGCGCTGCCGTTGCGACACAAGAGCGAGATCCTTCGGATTGCGGAGCGGCTCGACGCGAATCTCAAGGCGTTCTTCCGCGGCCAGTGCGTTGTCGTGGCGGCGTTGGGCTGCATCTACACAGCCGGGCTGGCGCTCGTGGGCTGCCCCTTCTGGTATATCATCGGCATCGCGGGCGGGATTGGAGCGTTTGTCCCCTACTTCGACCTTGCGGTGGGGATGGTGCCAGCGGTGATTGTGTCCGGGGCCTTCTATCAGGACGTCTGGCACCCTGTGGCCGCTGCGGCGGTTTTTGCGGTCGGAAAGGCAGTGGACAACGTCCTGATTACGCCGAAGATATTAGGGGTGCGAGTTGGTATGCACCCGGTGATGATCATTCTGTCAATTCTCGTGTTTGGCACGCTCTTTGGCTTCCTCGGCATCCTCTTCGCCATTCCCATTGCAGCAGTGGTGAAGGTGCTTTGCCAAGAGCTTTTTGCCCGCTACAAGGCGTCCCCACTCTATACGGGGCAAACAGAGGACGGGATCACCGAGCAATGAAGGTGCTGATCACGGATTCGCTTTCGGAAGGCGGCAAGGCGATCCTGACGGCGGCGGGGCACGAGGTCATCGACCGCAAAGGGATCAAGGGACGGGAGCTCCTGGAGGCAATCGCAGATTGCGAGGCGCTGATCGTCCGCAGCGGAACCAAGGTGACGGCGGAGGTGCTCGCCGCGGGCAAAAAGCTCATCGCGGTGGGCCGCGCAGGCGTCGGCGTGGATAACGTGGATGTCGACGCGGCAACCCGTCAGGGCGTTGTCGTCATGAATACGCCCGAAGGCAACACCGTCTCGACAGCCGAACTGACGATGGCGATGATCCTTGCTCTTTCGCGCAAGATTCCCCAGGCGCAAGCGAGCTTGGTCGCCGGACAATGGGATCGCAAGTCCTTCGAGGGAACGGAGCTCGACAAGAAGACCCTGGGCATCATCGGCTTCGGCCGAATCGGACGCGCGGTGGCGCGCCGTGCGGCGGCATTTGGCATGCGGGTGCTTGCTTATGACCCCTTTGTCGCAGGCGAAGCCAGCGCCGCAGAAGTCGAAATGACCGACTTCGACACGCTTATCCGAACCTCCGATTACATCAGCGTTCATACCCCGCTCAACGAAGAAACCCGCGGCATGATTGGCGCTCGGGAAATTGCAAGAATGAAGAACGGCGTCCGGCTCATCAACTGCGCGCGCGGCGGCATCATCGACGAGGCGGCTCTCTACGAAGCCCTACAATCCGGCAAGGTCGCCGGCTGTGCGCTCGACGTTTACTCGACAGAACCCCCGCAGGGGAACCCGCTCATTGGGCTGCCAAACGTCGTCTGCACACCGCACCTCGGGGCGCTCACGGAAGAGGCGCAGCACAGCGTCGCCGAGCAAATCGCCCGCCAGATATGCGAAGTGCTTGATGGCAAGCCCGCGCGCAACGCCGTGAACATGCCGATGATCGAAGAAGCCGTGCTCGCGGAAGTGCTCCCCTATGCGGAACTCGCGGAGCAACTCGGCAAGGCGCTCGTCCAACTTTGGGACAAACCCATCCGCGAAGTCCGCGTCACCTACCGCGGCGACATGACCGAAAACCCGCTTGAACTCGTCACGGCATCCCTCCTCAAGGGGATGCTTTCGGTGTTGATGGCTGGGCCGGTGAACACGGTGAACGCGCCCGCCATCGCGCGCGAGCGCGGCGTCCGCGTCTCCGAGGTTACGAACCCCCAATCGCTCGACTTTGCGAACCTCATCACCGTTGAGGTCGTCGATACCGATAAATCGCTTTCGCTTTCCGGCTCCTTCTTTGGCCGCAAGGACCCGCGCATTGTTCGCATTGATGCGTTCCATGTGGACGTCGTTCCGAGAGGCCACATTCTGGTCTGCACGAACCGCGACGAACCGGGCGTCATCAGCTATGTCAGCACGATTTTGGCCCAGCACGGAACGAACATCGCCAACATGACCGTCGGACGCGACGTCCGCGGCGGCCTCGCAACCACCGTCATCAACATCGACAGCGCCGTGCCCAAGGAAGTGATCAGCGCCATCAAGGCGTCTCCCATCATCTTCGACGTCAAGCTGATTCACCTCTGAGCCGAATCGATCACTTCCGATGAGACTGCGAAGCACGGAAGAAACGCGCCCAGACCTCGGCGGTCTCTACGGTATCGGCTGGTGAATAATCGGGCCAATGCGTCTCCCCAAAAAGCGAGCCGTCCGACCCGCTAGCGGCGGATCGGACGGCTCTCCGTGTGCAAACCACGTTGTCGAGCTATTTCTTCTTCGCCTTCTTTACGGCCTTCTTTGCGGTCTTCTTTGCCTTCGCCACGAGTCCTCACCTCCTTTCGACGACACAGAACAGTATCGTTCTGCTTATATATCGGGACAAGGAGCATGCAACTTTAGAAAAAAGTCCCGCACGAACGAAAAAATGTTTTCATTCGGCGCTGTGCAAAGTTCGGAAGGATCTGCGCGGGCGCAGACGCTCTAGCGTGTAAGCACAGTGTTCACAAATTTGCGCACACAACTGACGGCGTCGAGACACTCCCCCGCAACCTCGCCTGTGCACGCCGCCGCAAGGTCTTCCACCGCGTCGGGGTCGAGCCGGAGCTCGTGAGCGTCGAGCGTCTTCGCGGCCCCAGCCACGTCGCGCGGAGGCGTGACATCGTGCGCACGAAGCATCACGCACAAATCGTCGCAGCGGTCGGACGTGAACGCCCAGCCGTGGTCGGCAAAAATGGCGCGAAGCGCCGCCGACGCGGCTCGGTGCGCATGGAGCACCGTGCCCTCGAAGAACCCTGCCCGTGAGAGCGCTCGGGCCATGGACTCCTCACGGTTGCTGATGCTGATCCAGCGCTGGGCCTTCGGACGCATGTCCAATGTCTCCTTTCTCTGCGGGTTTTCCTTCGCCCCCGTCAACGGCGGGGATTACGGCCTCCCCGTTCTCTGCCGTTGTTTCGCCGGCTTCCTCATCCCCGGTGTCTCCTCCCTGCCGCTCCAAGACCTGTTGGTGGTGCTGTTTGAGGAACGCCTCCACCCGCTCCAGCGCGATGTCAATCCGTTCCCGAGCGCGGCCGAGCGATTCGGCCTCCTCTTCGCTTTCCTCGATCTGGCTCATGACGTCTAATGTCTTGATCTCGAGCGGGCGGGCCGTTCCGCGCGACGGCTCCGGCGGCGGTGAGGGTTCGGCGACTGGCGGCGCAACCGGCTCGAGCGTCCCCGCTTGCTCCGCCGGGCAGACGTAGATTTCGGCGAAGGGTGCCGCCTGTTGCAACACGACACGGTGGAGGCGCGTCAGCTCCAAGAGAGCAATGAACATCCCGATCGCCTCGTCGCGGCTCGTGCAGGCCGCGAAGACCCGCGAGAAGACAACCCGCCCCTCGGCCTCGAGGAGTCGCAGCAGTTCTTGTTGGAACACGTGAATTGGGCGCTGGTGCTCCAGAACCCGCTCTTGCGGCGGCCCGAGCCGCGTCTCACTCAAGACCTTCGAGAAGGCATTGAGCAAGTCCCAAAGCCCGATCCCGCCGAGGAAGTCCCCAACCTCGTCCCGAGAGCCGCCTTCCGGCTCGGTCGGCAGCGCCTTGCCGGGGCGGGGAAACCTCCGCGCCTGCTCCGTCGCTCGCGCCGCCAGTTCGCGCGCAAGGTCCTTGTATCGCTTGTATTCGAGAAGCTGCCGAACCAACTCCGCGCGCGGGTCCTCTTCCTCATCGTCGTCAGTTCCCTGCTCGGTCGGAAGCAGCATACGCAACTTGATCTCCATCAACGTTGCTGCCATCACGAGGAACTCCCCAGCGACGTTCACGTTGATCTCCGCCATCAGCTCAATGTGACGCTGATACTGCTCGGCGATTCGCGCGATCGGGATGTCGTAGATATCCACCTCTTCCTTGCGGATGAGGTAGAGGAGCAAGTCCAACGGGCCGCTGTAAATGTCGAGCGCGATGCGATAGCCCGCGCCCTCCGTCGCCCCAGTGACGCGCGGTTCGGCGGGAACCGCCTCTGCGCTGGCGCTCGGGGGGGTCTGTTCGTCCAAGTGTTCCCTCCGGCACCTCGCTCAAACG
>CAZBRH010000029.1:22313-22554 GCA_964494245.1 uncultured Planctomycetota bacterium
CGTCCAACCGGAAAAACTCGTCCTGCGAGAACGCCGCCTGCATAATGAAGAACATCGGCTTCCCGATAACAGAAAACCCGGTGGAGTAGCTCAGAAGAATGAGGCCCATAAGCACATATCCGCCCATGTGCTTCGTCCGGTCATAGGCGATCGCCGCTTGGTAGCTCAGAAGACCGCGCAGAATGTGATGCCCGTCGAGTGGATAGAGCGGGATCAAGTTGAAGAGAGCGAGTGCAAGATT
>CAZBRH010000029.1:22572-26052 GCA_964494245.1 uncultured Planctomycetota bacterium
CATCTTTTCAAGGAGTTCCACCGTGGGCCCCGCCGAACCGAGGTTGCCCGGCTGGAGCGCCGGCAGCTGGAGCATCTTGAAAACCACCCCGCAGGCCAACGCCAGAGCCACGTTTACCGCCGGCCCGCCGAGAGCCGTCAGCATCATGTCCCGCTTGGGCCACCGGAACACCGCAGCATTCACCGGCACCGGCTTCGCCCATCCGAACACCCGGAAGAAAAGCCCGAACGTCGTCCCGATCAGGTCATAGTGCGCAATAGGATTTACCGTCAGCCGTCCCGAATAGCGCGGCGTTGGGTCCCCCAGCCGGTCAGCCATCCACGCGTGCAGGAACTCGTGCAGCGACAGCGAAAAGAGAAACACCGGCGCTGTCACAAGAAACGTCATCGGATTCAGCACGAGTTTAGACCCCTCCGACGACGCAGCAGAGCAGGACGAAACTTCCTACCAACGGCGCCGCGCTGCGAGACAAAAGCCAGTGCTACCAATACCCGGCCGCGACACGGAACAGGCGACACACCGACGATGCCGGGTGCACGGTATCACGCAAGGCCGCATGTTCCGAACGGCGTGCAGTCGGCGTCCGACCGTGTGCGACTTCTCATCCGACGACGCTATCCTATTTCGCTGTTCTGCGTGCGTCAAGCACCCGAATTGCCTGTAATCGTTCCAAAATCTGTGTGATTTTGGGAAAAAGGGCTAAAGTCGGGGCACCCTCCATGTCGATACGGTATTCGACGAAAGGAATGCGACAGGAGACCCCCGATGCAAATCCGGTTTCGACTTCCGACGCCGGGCAACGACGCTAGGTCAGGGGAGTCCAACGACGATTTACCGGGATGTCCGTGCGGCTGGGGAGAAGGCAAGGAAGATACGTAAGGGACGGCAGGGGAAGTCGGTGCGGATTTTGGGGGTAGACGGGACGGGGCAAAGGATGAGGGGCGGGAGCGTGGGCGTGGCGTTTGCTGTGGACGCAGAGCAGGGAGTGCTTGTGGGGGTGGAACTTGTGGAAGAGGAGGACGAGCGGGATGTTCGACGCTTTGTGAGTTCCCTGTGCCAGAAGTATGGGGTGCAGTTTGTAATCACGGATGAACACGATTCCTACAAGAGAGCGATGCAGAGTTGCGGTGTTCTTGTGGAACATCGGTTGTGTGGTGCCCACTGGAAGAGGTCGAAGCAGGTTCGTGTCGGGGGCCTGCGAGAGCAAGCGAAGGAGCAGGACGACCGCTGCTGTGTTCGGGACCTCAACGAACTGTGCCGGCTCATCCGCGACGGCCCCGAGGACGCCCGGGAACGGCTCCACAGGATGCACCGTCGATACATGGACTATCCGGCTCCTCCCGTGGGTTGCTCGTGGTCTTTGGGATACCACATGCGGATGCTGACGCTGCACCTTTTGGACACTTGGGATCAAGTTGGGGCAGGTTCCCAGACCACGAACAACACGGCGGAGCGGATGATAGGGTTGTTGTTGAAGATTCGGTCGAAGACGATGCGGGGGTTTGTGGTTCCCGAGAACATCCTTCGCTTTGTGCATCTTGCCGCTTATCTTTGGGAGAACCGAGCGGACTGCAATCTCAAGGCCGTCTGCTGAGTTGGGGGAAAGGGGGACTCCGCCTCTTGTCCCAGCTCCCCATAATATTCGGAGCGCTTACCGGCAATTGTAATCGTTCCAAAATCTGTGTGATCGAATCTGGGCTACAATATATTGCGTTGTTGCGATGGCGGTCGCCCAATACGTTGCATTCTAAAAGAAGCCACCAAATCTTTGGAACGATTACGTTGACAGAAAAATCTTGACATGCTCGGGAATATACATTAGTATACCGATAGACTTACTTGATAACAGGCATGCGGATGCTCGTGTCGCAAAAAGATCGTTACGCGCTTCAGGCGGTATTTGAGCTGGCGAAGCGGTTCGGCTCCGGCCCAGCGAAGGTCGGTGAAATCGCCGCGGCACAGGGCATTCCGGCCCGCTTTCTTGAAATCATCCTGAATGAATTGAAGCAAGCGGGCTTCGTCGCGGCACAGCGTGGCCGGAATGGCGGGTTTCTTTTAGCCCGCTCGCCCGAAACGTTGTCTGTTGGTGACGTATTGCGGCACATGCGCGGGCCCGTAGGCGCTCTGAGCGGAGCGGCAGACGCTCACGGCGCATCGGCGACGAATGGCGAGAGCGTCTTCCGGCCGATGTGGCAGAAAGTTGAAGAGGCGATCTCTGCGGTCTATGACCACACGACGTTCGCCAACCTGGTTGAGGAAGAGAAAAGGAGGGACCAAAACTATGTGCCGTCATATGCAATATGAGTAGCGATTTTCGGTCTTTTTTTACTGGCGTATTTCCTATCAAAAAGGTCGGATTGCTCTTGAAACTTGTTTGGGAGGTTGTGCCGATGTCGATTGTGATTGCAGAGCAGGATATCAAGAGCTTGGTGGACGGCCTAAACTTCGCCGAGAAGGTGGAGCGGTCGCTCCACCTCATACGCGAGGCCTATGCGGAGTTCGGCGACCGCCTCGTCGTCGCCAACAGTCTCGGCAAGGATTCGTGCGTCGTCTGGCATCTCGCCAAGCAAGTCAGCCCCAACATCCGGGGCTTTATCGTCACCACCCGCTTCAAGCCGGCGGAGACGAAAAAGTTCATGAGGAGCGAGGTCGCCCGCTACCCCGAGCTCCGCGTCTTCCAAAATGACGCGGAGATTCCCGACCGCCTCTATGAGACGGACCCTGACCGGTGCTGCGAACTCTTGAAGGTCGAGCCGACGCGCCGCGCCATACGCGAAATGAACGTCGCCTGCTGGGTCACCGGACTCCGCTGCACCGAAGGCCGGACACGGACCGACTTCCGGGAAATCGAGGAGCGCGACAAGGACCTCATCAAGCTCAACCCGATCCTCATCTGGCACGAGCGCGAGGTCTGGCAATACCTCGCCCTCTACCAGGTTCCGGTCAACCCGCTCTACAAGCTCGGCTACCGCTCGCTCGGCTGCGCGACGTGCACCCGTATCGCAACCGGTTCGGACGAACGGGCGGGGCGCTGGATCGGAACGAGCAAGTGCGGCGGCGAATGCGGCATCCATACCCGGCCGCTCAAGGTGGACTACCAGATATAAGGAGCAGTGCCATGACAGAGAAGCTGTTCGGTTCCGTCGGCGAGAAGGAAGTTACCCGGGCCATTGTCTCGGAGTTCCTGCGCCAGTTCGACGAGTACGTCGAAAGCGACTGCGTCATCGTCGGCGGCGGCCCCGCCGGTCTCATGGCCGGCCGTGCGCTTGCGGGGCAGGGCGTCAAGACCCTCATCGTCGAACGCAACAACTACCTCGGCGGCGGGTTCTGGATCGGCGGTTACCTGATGAACAAGGTCACCGTGCGCGAGCCCGCCGACCAGGTGCTCGACGCGCTCGGCGTGCCGCACACCCGCGTGAGCCCCGGCCTGCACGTGGCCGACGGGCCGCACGCCTGCTCGAAGCTCATCGGCGCCGCCTG
>CAZBRH010000030.1:0-6513 GCA_964494245.1 uncultured Planctomycetota bacterium
ACCAGAAGCTCAATCTTCTCCCTCATAATATTTTGGATGGTGCGGGCGATCCTCGCGCGTTCTTCGGTTGGGACGCCAACGACTTCCGAATCTGCGCCATTTTGGGCGGCACTGCCGATGCCGTGTTGGCGCTTCAGAGCTTCGGCTTCCTCCTCGCTCACCTCCAGCGTCGTTGCGATGACCTTGGTAAAGGTGTCGCCGCCAATGGCGATTGTTCGGCTCATGCGCAGCTCGCCGCCATCGGCGATGACCGTGTGCGTGGAGCTCGCTCCAATGTCCACGGCGGCCGCGGCCCCGTCGGAAGCTGCTCCCAGACGCAGCAGCAGTCGGCAAAGCGCGAGCGGAGCAACGTCCACCGCCTCCGTTTCGAGTCCTGCACGCCCCAAGAGGTTCAACCAGTGGAGCACGCGGTCCTTGTTGACGGCTGCCGCGAGCACCTCGAGCCGGGTGTCCCGCGTCCCCTTTGTCTCGCCCAGAACGACGTGGTCGATGATGGCGTTCTCAATATCGTATTCAAGGTATGATTCCGCTTCCCATCGGACCTTCTTGGCGACATCGTGGGCGTCGGCCGGGAGGGTCAATGGGCGAATGCTGACTTCGGATGGGGGAAGGGTGATGACGGCCCGGCGGCAGCCGAACCTGCGTTTCGTCAGGATTTTGCGCAGGTCTCGCACGAAGGCGGCGCCTCCGTCGGTATCCTCGGTCGCAAGGCAGTGCGCTTCCAGCGACCCTGCGGCCTGCAAGTCCAGCCCGTTCGCCGTCTTGCGGAACTGAACGAGCTTGAGGCCGGTTTCGCCCATGTCGATGCCGATGGGTGTCTGTTTGCCTCGAAATAGCATTGGCGTTCCATCCGAGATGAAGATGGTTCGTGGGGCGCGACCCGACGCCGCCGACGGCGGACTGTGGTTGGGACGCGCCCTCCTTGCCAGATATAGGTTCGGCAGGATAGGGGGACGGTTTATTGATATGTTTGGCTGCGGGTCGCGTGAATCAGGGTAGGTCTTCCCTGTTTGCTCCCTTGAGCCGCACTGTGACCAAGCTGACTGGTCGCGTTGCGGGCCCCGAGGTGGTGACCGTAATCCGTTTTGCGTTCGATGATCCGGGCGCGACGACTGCGGCAAAATCCGCAGGATCCACTGAGGCCACAGCGACGGACCGGGTGTAGCCGGCGGTTCCCGGCACAATCGTGCCGTCCTTGTCTTGTGGGGGCGATTCGGACCAGCCGTTGTAGTCGTCGATATCGTCGAACGACGCGCGGCTTGTAGCCGTTGCCTCGTCCGGCTCCCGCCCGAAGACCGGGCTGCCGTCGGGGTCCTCAAACGGGAGCAGGGAGATCTCGGCAAGCAGGTCGGCGGAAAGGCGGTGGGCAAGAAGCGCTCTTTCGGACGTCTCGGACGACGCAAGAATGACGGTGAGCGCCCGGAGCGATGCGGTCAGTCCGATGCCGATGATCAGGACAGTCAAGACCACTTCCGCCAGAGTGAAGGCACTCGCAGGGGCGTGGGAGCACGCGAACGTGGGAGCGCGGGAACCACGGGGGCGTGGGAGCATGGGAGAGCGCCGCCCTCGCATTCGACCTGCTCCTGCGCTACGATGCCCCCATGCCCGCATGCTGCTGTTCTCCGCCTACTCTAGCTTCATCGTTCCGGGCACGAGGCGCAGCCCATCGCCTTGGAACTGGTTCACGAGATTGGTCGCAAGGGCTGGGTCCTGCTCGAAGATGCAGCCGGAGCCGATCAGAACAACTCTCTCGCTGACAAGGGCGCCCTTGAACCGGACGATGTTCGTGCCACCAGAGGCCTGAAGACCTTCGATCCGGGTCTTTGCGTACACGACGCCATTGACCGATGGCGTGAATACGTCGGCCAAATCTCCATCGCCGTTGAAGTCGACGTTGCTCTCCGCCTCGGACAGGTTTTGGTTGAACTGATAGTAGACCTCCCTGTCGGAGAGGACAGCGGGATAGTAGGAGAACGCCGGAACATGCACGGCGGCCTTCTCGAAAGTGACTTTCCTGCCGGTGTTCACCACGATGGTCGCCGTGATATGAGAGCGGACGATTCGTAGGTCCTTATCTCCCTGCACGTAGTAGATGCCGTTGGCGTTCGGCGACCCATACGGGTTTGTCGTAGGCGAAATCACCTTGTCTTGGATTACGTATTTGTCGCCCTCCACGGGAGGGTAGATTCGCGCCCCCCTGGCGATGAACCACGCGAGGTTTGCGCGGGCCAGGTCGAATACGGCCGGGGCGGACGACAGTTGGACGACATTCGTATCGCCATCTACGAGCGCGGAACTCACGTTGCTTCTGTTCGTCACATATATGCCGCCTCTGTGGTCAGGCGTGCTGGTGTCTTTCAGTTCCACCTTGTCTGCGGAGCACAGGTCGCCGTAGATGCGGGGGCCGTTGTAAATCTCGATCTTCCCGGCGCCGCCGGACACATATGCGAGGAACCCCATTGCGTCGTGCACGGGAGGCGTCAGCGTCGCCGACAGTGTGCGGATCGTCCCCTTGTATGTGGCGGTCGCCCGCGCGGTGACTGTGTCGATGGGGGAGTTCGCAAGGTTGCCGTCGGGGTCGATTCCCCAGGCGGTGAACGTTCCGCCGCCGACGGCCTTGTTGCTAATCCATACGCCGCTCGTGTAGTTTGTTCGCCATGCTGGGTCCTCGTTGGCAATGTAACGGATGTTGTCGATTCCTACCTTCGCGATCTCAAGCGCTTGATCGGCGTCTGTGACGTTGGCGGACATCTTGAGATCAAGGGCGACTTCGTTTGCGAGCGCGACCAGAACGACCATCATGCTTGCGAGCAAGACGAGCGCCGCGATAAAGATCATTCCCCGTTCACCGCGCCGCAACTCCCGCATGACACAGGCGCTCTCTTTCCCTCGCGCTCCCGTGCTCCCGTGCTCCGATGCTCTCTTCATTGGTTCAGCACCTTGCAGGTTCCGGTCATGCTGCACGTTTGCGCTCCGTCGCTGACGGTGATGCTCGCGGTTACGCGCTTGAGCAGCGAGACCGGCACGGTCACTTGTGTTGGCGTGGTAGCTGGCACGTTGCCGCGCACAGAGAAATACAGCGACGCCTTGTTCCCCAGCTGCGGGGAACCGTAGTAGAGGTAAAGCCCGTTGCCGAGAGTCCTGTCGTCCGTGATCCTCTGGTAACAGAGGACGAGGCGGTGCCAGACAAGCCAGTAGTTGTCCCTCCAAACCCAGAGGGCGTACATCCCGTCGGGCTGCATCTTGGCCGTGCCGTTCCACCAAGTGATCGGCACGGTCAGGTCGCGGAACTCGGTGGTGATTTGCGACAGGTCAACCGGGCCGTAGCCGAGGAGTTCGCCGGTGGCTACGTTCTTCAAGTAAACGTAGGTGTTCGCCCCGAGTGGGAGCCCGGTCGCCTTCACACGGAGTGTGACCGACGCCGCCCGCGGCGCCTCGATGAGGTTTCGGAAGTCCTGACGGACGCTAGCGCCGGCCGCGAGTTGAATCTCTTTGTCCTGTGCCATCCCGTCGACGCCGTTGAAGCCAGCCAGGGACATCGGCAGCGTCGTGCCGGGCGATGCTACGACTCTCTGGTTTTCGGTCTCGTATTCGTAACCGAGCGAGAATTGCAAGACGTTGTCCGCGAAGGTCTCGCTTACCCCGTTCAGTGTTCGTGAAAGTATGTGTGTGTTCTCGTTCCATCGGTACTCGACCGTGTCGTCGGCGCCGTCGCCTGTGATGTCCGTGCAGGTGAAGGCAAAGCGTGTCGCTTCGGCCGAGGAGATGCTCTTGGCCAGCGCGGCCTCGCGGAGTATCCGGTCGAGCGCAACACGCGCCGTCTGCTCGGCGGCGCTGCGGTTCTGAATGAGGGCCGTGGTGTTGAGGCCCATCCGGCTGAATCTCGCCAATGAAACGAAGAGGATGCCGGACACCGCGAGCACGACCAGAAGCTCGATGAGTGAGAAGGCGGCGCGGGAGCGTGGGAACATACCGAATTACTCCACGGTAATCCTGCCCGAAAGCGGAGCTACTCGGATTGTTCGCGTCACCCCGCCTAGCGTGAAGGAAACGGCCCCGCCTGCATCAGGGGCGCCGGAAGGGTTCCAATACACGTGCGGGCTCGAGCCAAAGGCAGCGCTGGTGATGGTCAGCCCGGAATAACGGCTGTATTGGGTCAGGTCTGCTCGCCATTCTTTCTTGGTGACTGGATGTTGGCAGCGCGCCCAGCCGCTGCCCGTCCAACGTCCCACCGTGTAGTACTTGCTCGATGTCGAAAAGGCCACGCGGTGGCGTATCCCCGTCCTGACGGCGAGCATCTGGGCGTAGCGCATGTCCATCGCGATTTCACGCGCGAGAGCAGTTGCCTTCATATGCCGCAGTGTTTCGGAAAGCGTCGGTGCGGCTGCGGCGGCTACGGTGCCGACAACGACGACGACAATCAGGATTTCGACCAGGGTAAAGGCGCCGGAATGCGAAGACCTTGAAGACGAAAGCAGAGACAGATGACTTTCTTTCGCAGGGCGAAGAAAATTATCTGTCCCTGTTTTCTGCACTGGCGATCACCTCGATGCGTAGGTCGCATTGTTTGCGATAAACTCGCCTGTTATGGAGCTGGCCTTCCAGCCCGTTGTCGGAGCGTCGTCGGCCGCCAGTGGCGTGGTCTGCGAGACAACGCTGACTGCCGCGGGCGCGCGTGCCGCCGTTGCCGCCGGTAGGGGGTTGGCGGGTATGCCCTGACGGAGATACGGTCCGAACGGGAACTCGGCGCCTTTTTCACTGGAGGTGTTCCCGCTAGCGTCCGAATAAAGCGTGAGCTGCTTGACGAAGGCGTCGCTTGCGCTGGTGTGCGCTGAGCCGGGGGCCAATTGTGTTTCCTTGTGGGACGCGATGGTTCCGGGATACGTGTCGTTGTGCTGGAAATAGTAGAGTTCAATGGCGCTGCGGACGCAGGCCAAGTTCTGGTCAAGCGCCGCAATCTTGGCGTCCGTCGAGGTATCGCCGAACTGGGGTATCGCAACGGCGGCGAGGATACCGATGATCATCACGACGATGAGAAGCTCCACAAGTGTGAATCCAGCGCGCGGGCGCCGGGTGAGGGGGAGGGACGGCATTGGGCGCAAAGCCGCCCTCGCACAGTTGGCTTGCGAGGGCGGCTTGCCGTGTCTGGTTTGCATGGTCTTCGTCCCGTCAGCCGAAGATGTGGCTGACCGCATGTGATTGGGGCGAGACGGGAAAGCAGCCCCGCTGGCCCCACTGCGGAGCCGGTCAGGGACTCAGCCCCACCGGCTCCGCGGAAACGCCGCCCGGAACAGCGCGAAGGTCATCCGTTCGCACATCAAAAGGACTGGTAGGTCGAGTTGTTCGCGATGATGTCGCCTCTCGCGCTGCTGAACTTCCAGCCCTTCGTGGCCGAGCCGTCGGCTGTGAGCGGGGTCGTATCGGTGACCACGTTCACCCCGGCCGGATCGGCGACGGCGCCGGCGGCCGGAAGCGGGTTCGCCGGAACGCCGCTCTTGAGATAGGGCTTGAACGGGAAGCTCGAATGCATTTCGGCGCAGGTGTTGCCGTTCGCGTCCGAATACATTGTGAGCTGCTTGACGAAAGCGTCCTCTGTGCTCGTGTGAGCCGCGGCGCTTCCGGCTCCCGTTGCGCGGTGCGTCTTCACGATACCGGGATAGACGTTGTTATGCTCGATGTAATACTTCTCGATCGCCGACCGCATGGTTCTCAGGTTTTCCTTGAGGGCGGCGACCTTCGCATCTTCCGACGAAGAGCCGAACTGCGGGATCGCAACGGCGGCCAAGATGCCGATGATGATGATCACCACGAGCAGTTCGACCAGCGTGAAGGCCTTTCGTCTGGCGTTCATTGCTAGTCTCCTTTTCCGCTAAACGAGGCCGCCTTGAGGGGCGGCGTTCCCAAAACGCTTGTTTCCCTCCGCCCGGCAGCCCACGAGGGCCTGCCACCTTGCTGCGCTCCACGCATTCGCACCGACTCACCTCCTTTCGCGGGAGCACCAGAAAAATGATTCATTGCGACGATCTCCTTGTGCGTCAGCCAACGGCGCTGGACATCTTGAACAGGGGCAGGAACAACGCCATTGCGATGATCCCGACGACCGCCCCCATGGCGACTACGATCGCCGGTTCGAGCAGGGCGGTCAGCCCCTTGAGCCGCACCGTCATTTCTTCTTCGTAATGGTCGGCCATCTTGAGCATCACCGTGCCCGTCGAGCCGGTCGCCTCGGCAGTCGAAACCATTTGCTTGATGATCGGGGTGAAGAGGACGCTGCGCGAGAAGGGTTCGGACAGCGTCTTGCCGTCCCGCACCTTCTCTTCCACCTCGTCGAGGAAGGCCGAGTAGGCGGCGTTGCCGATGGTGCCGCGGGTGACCTCGACGCCATCGAGCAGAGGGATGCCGCTTTCCAGCATCACGCCCATGGTCCGAAGCAGCCGGGAAGAATAAAGCAGTCGAGCCAGCGGCCCAACCAGCGGGAGCGAAACCTTGAGGTTGTCGAAGACCTTGCGGCCG
>CAZBRH010000030.1:6536-16166 GCA_964494245.1 uncultured Planctomycetota bacterium
AATCCAGTAAAGGAACGAGCCGACGCCGACCGCGGCGCCCACGAGGATGAGCGGCCACCACTGCACGAACGCCTGGCTCGCGCCCAGCACGACTTTCGTAATCGTCGGCAAAATTTCTTCCTTGCCTTCGAAGACGGACGTCATGCGGGGCAGCACGTATGTGACCATAAAGATGACGACTCCAACGGACATCGCTGCCAACACCACAGGGTAGGCGAGCGCCGTTACAATCTTGGAGCGGAGCTCCTGCTTTAGTTTCTGAAATTCGTGCAGGCGGTTTAGCATTTCTGTCAAAAATCCACCAAGTTCGCCTGCGCGAACCATCGAGATGAAGACCTTCGAGAACACCCTCTCGTGCTTGGCAAGAGCCGACGAGAACGTCTTGCCAGCGAGGACGTCGGAGAGCACGTCCTGGATAACCGCCTTCATGCGGGGGTTCGTGCACTGCTGGGAGATGGCATCGAGGGCAGTGGTGAGGTTTGTGCCGGTCTCGAGCATAATGGATAACTGGGAGGTGAAAAACATCACCTCTTTCGAAGAGATGCCCGTCCCGAGGGAGAGGCCGCCAAGATTCATAGCATCCGCCCCGTTTCTGCTAAAGCCCTATGCTGGTGGGGGAGCAACAGGCGTGCCGCCCGATATGACCGATGAAAGCTCGGACCTAATTCACAGTTCCACAAAGAGTTATGCATTCGTAGTTGGGCATCGCTTTTTGGCGGGCGCAACGCGACAAGAAGGACGCCTTGCGGTTTCTGGCATGGTGAACTGCCTAACATATTGTCTTTCAGTGTGTTACGTCGAGTTCAACATTCCGCGTTCGTGTTTCCTCGAAAGTTGTAGTCTTTCATTTACCTGTATCGCTCAGAACAAGTGTCGGAGCCGCTTCGGTTTTGGCGGGTGAATCCGCGACAGAGCCCTTGTTGTCCTTCCTGGCTGCGCTGTCGCCGGAAGCCGGTTCGCTATCGGTGCGGAGGTCGCTCGCGTCCTCGACGCAGACGACCCGCATGACTTCTTCGATGGTTGTCAGGCCTTCGCGCACCAGTTCAAATCCTGCGCTTTTCAGCGAAGGCAGCCCCGAGCGGTCCCTGACCTGCCGGAGCTCGTCCAGAGCGGCGTTTGCAAGTATGGCCTTCTTCATCGCAGCGTCGGCCAGCAGCATCTCGTAGATGCCGACGCGGCCTTTGTAGCCGGAGTCGTAGCAATTCTTGCACCCGGCTCCGCGGCGGAGCGTGACATTTCTTCGCCCCGGCCAGCCAATCCGGTCCAGCAGTTCCGCGGGCGGTATATACGTGGTCGCGCAGTCAGGGCAGATACGGCGGGCGAGGCGTTGGGCGATGACCCCCGTCAGGGCGCTCGAAATCAAGAATGGCTCGATCCTCATGTCCACGAGCCGCGTGATCGCCCCGGCGCTGTCGTTGGTGTGGAGCGTGGAGATGACCAGATGGCCGGTCAGCGCGGCCTGAATCGCGATTTCTGCCGTTTCGCGGTCGCGGATTTCGCCAACCATGATGATGTTCGGGTCCTGCCGCAGAACGTGGCGAAGGATATTGGCGAAGCTCAAGTCGGTCTTTTCGTTCACCTGAACCTGGTTGATGAGAGGGAGCTGATATTCGACCGGGTCTTCGATGGTGATGATGTTCGTGGTGATGCTGGAGATTTCGGAGAGCGCCGAGTAAAGGGTTGTCGTTTTTCCGCTTCCGGTGGGGCCAGTGACAAGGATCATCCCATAGGGCTGGCGGAGCATTTGGCGGAAGGTCGCCAGGGCCTTATCCTTGAACCCGAGTTTTTCGAGCGGCACGATGGACCGGGATTGGTCGAGGATGCGGAGCACAATCTTTTCGCCGAGGATGGTGGGCATGGTCGAGATGCGCAGGTCGATGTTCTTGCCCTCGGCGACGGCGTGGACCCGGCCTTCCTGCGGCAGGCGCTTGTCGCCAATGTCGAGCCCAGCCATCACCTTGATGCGTGAGACCAGGGCCGCATGCACGTCCCTCCGATGCGTCATCACTTCGTGCAGGACGCCATCCACGCGGTATCGTATGCGAAGGAGCTTCGTGTCCGGCTCGACGTGGATGTCGCTCGCTCCATCCCGAATCGCGTTGAGGATCATCACGTTGGCGAGGTTGATGATCGGGCTGCCTTGCGCCAGGTCCTCCAACTCGGAGAGGTTCGTTTCCATCTTCTCTGTGACGACTTCCACGTGCGCCTCGTCCAGAGAAGAGAGGAACTGGTCCATCCCGATGGTCTTCGCATAATATTCATTGATGAACTGCTGGATTTCCTCTTGGCGGCAGACGACGGGCTGGATGCGGCAGCCGGTGATGGCTGTGAGTTGGTCGATGACGAATAGCGATTGCGGGTCCGACATGGCGACCGTCAGGTCGTCGCCAACCCGGAACATCGCGATGACCTGGTAAAGTTCCGCCTTTTCTTTGGGGATGAGCGGGACGACCTTGGGGTCAATCAGCCCTTTGCGAAGCCAGACGTGGGGCAGGCCGAGCTGCGCCGCAAGGCATTCGACGAGGTCCTTCTCGGTGATGTATTCCATCTCGACGAGGACCTGGCCGAGGCGTTTGCGCTCCATCGGGCGGCCGTCCGCCGAGGTCGAGGCGGCCTTGTGTCGCTCAAGCGCCTCCTGAAGCTGTTCCGGCGTCAGCTTGCCCATCCGGACAAGCAGTTCGCCGAGTCGCCCGCCCGCGCCGGCCTCGATCACACGAAACTCCTTCTTGCATCAGGCGTCGAGTCGTATACGTCGATGACGTTCGAGAGCCGTGTGGCCTTGAGAATGTCCCGCCCGATCTCTGTCGGGGCGCTGATCTTGAGCTCTCCGCCCAAGGCCATCGCCTCGCCGTAGAGCGCCAAGAGCGTCTCGAGGGCCGCGCTGTCCATAAACGGGACGTTGTTCATCTGGAGCACGACCTTGACGTTGCCCGCTTGGAAGCAGGAGCGGACCTGTCGCGCAAAGTCCTCGATTTCTTCCTCGATGAGTGCCCCGCTTGGGACGAGGACGAGGACGGTCCCATGCTGGATGCGCTCTATCTTCAACGCGGCCTCCTTGTCTCTTTCCTGCGCTCGGCCATATCATGTGTCGCCTTACGAATGGTCTTCAGCCGCCACCTGCACGACGTAGGGCACTATGGTGCTGTCGTGGCCGGGAGGGGCATCACAGACGGCGACGGTGTTCCGCCCCGCCTCCTTAGCCCGATAGAGGGCCCGGTCGGCCTTGTGCACGAGCTCGTCGACAGTGGATGCGTTTTCGGGATAAGCCGCAACGCCACAGCTTACCAGCACCTTGAGTTCCGTGCCATCATACACATATGCGGAGTCCGCAATGTGCTTCCGAATTCTTTCGGCAAGAACGGCTCCTTGCGCCACATTGGCTTGAGGCACCAGGACGGCGAACTCTTCTCCGCCGTATCGGAACACCGGGCTGTGTTCTCCGGCAATCTCTGCGCATCGGGCCGCGAACCATTCAAGCGCGGCGTCGCCCGCATGGTGGCCGTAGGTGTCATTGAGCGCCTTGAAATGGTCGATATCGAGCATGAGCAGCGCGAACGATTCTCCGCTGGCGGAGCGGGCGGCGACCTGTGCATCGAGTTGTGCGTGGAAGGTGCGGCGGTTGTAGAGCTTCGTCAGTGGGTCCCGTTCGGCCAGCCATTGCACTTCGCCAAAGAGCCGCGCGTTGGCGAGGGCGATGCTCGCGATGTTGCAGACCATGCCCATCAGCATCACATCCGGCTGCGGGCGTTGGTTGGTTGCGTGGATATTGACGATGCCGATGACCTCCCCCTTGTCGAGGAGCGCTCCGGAGAGGACGGCGGGAACGGGTTGGCCAGCGGCCTTGAGTTGCCCGGCATAAGTCTCGTTGGCCCAACAGACGGCTCCGCGTGTCCGCTGGAGCGTCGCGGGGACAAGGTCATCCGCGCGGAGCATCATGGGAATGTGAGCGGAATGGCTGCCGCCTTCACCCTTCAGTGGCTCGTCCGCGCCAAAGGTCCGCGCGAGGAGGAACACGTCCTTTCGTCCGTTGCGAAGATAAACCGAGGCGCACGTGGATCCGAAGCACTCCTGAAGGACGCGGAAGAAGGACTGGAACAGGTGGTCTACGTCGAGGTTGGAGTATATCTTCTGGGCGGATTCTTCAAGCAGATAGGGGAGCGAGGAATACTTGAGAAGTTTTTTTTCGAACTCGGCTTCCTTGTGTCGCGTGTCAAGCTCTATCGCTGCGTTTTGTTTCTTTAGAAGACGTATCTTTTGGAAGTATTCGTCGGCCTTTTGCTGTGCTTCAAGCGCTTCGCGCCGTGCACGCATCGAAAGGCCTGCAACAATCGCCGCCACAACCTCCTGTGTGAAAAGCCGCGTGACCAGAATGCTGCGGATCGCGCCTACACTGAGGTAGTCAGGAATGAGCATCCCGTGGTTCCGGGCTCCTATCACAACGTCGGCGGCCGACGCGACGACCCCAGCAACCAGCCCGGTCACCAAGCCCTGGTGGTAGGCCAGCAAACTGATTGGGATCAGAAGCAGCACGTCGAAGAAGACTGCCCGAGACGGTTCCCTGAAACAGACAATTGCTTTGCCCAGGAGAATGGTGAGGATGAGCAACGCGCCGACGGTCGAGCTGCGCAGATGGTGCGCCGAGCCGAGGCCGTATGCCAGGGTCCGAACTTCGTCGTTGCTCCCAACACTGATGGTGTGCTTGTTTGCGATCACTTGGGACTCCCATTCAGATTCGTGTTTATGACAAGATGGTCAGCCGCGCCGCTTTGACTCTGGCGAGCGAACTCAGCTCGGTTGGACAAGAGCAGCCCGGCAATCTTTGCATCCAACTGTGTTCCGGACACCTCGCGGATGATTTCAAATGCCTTGTCTGGGTCGAACCGTGGCCGATAGCAACGGTCGCTTGTCAGCGCGTCGTAGGTATCGGCCACGGCGATGATCCGCGCTCCGAGCGGGATTTCATCTCCCTTGAGGCCGTCGGGGTATCCCTTGCCATCGATCCGCTCGTGGTGGTGTCGGATGTGCGGCAGGCAGCGCTCGAATTGCTTGATGTGTCTGATGAGGTTGACCCCGCGGATGGGATGGGTGTTGATAAGGGCGCGTTCTTCATCGGTAAGCTTTCCCTCCTTTTTGAGCACGGCGTCAGGAATGCCCTGTTTGCCGACATCGTGGAGCAGTCCCGAAAGGTTGAGCGTTTCGATCTCCTTGGCTGGAAGCTGCATGAGCGTGGCGAGGCGGACCGTGAAGGTCCGCACCCGCTGCGAATGACCTTTGGTGTATTCATCCTTATTCTCAATCGTGTTGACGAGCAGCTTGATGAGGTTGAAGAAAAGGGAATCAAGGTCTTCGTAGAGGCGGCTATCGCGCATGACGAAGGCGCTCTTCCGCGCGAGCGCGGACATGAGCTTGAGCTCGTAGCTCGTGAACTGGTCGCCGCGGGGTCGGAACGCGACAAGGCAGCCATAAAGGTCGCCCTCGACGCAGAGCGGCAGGCAGAGCACGGAGTGGAGCTCAGAGGCAAAGGCGCTCAGTTCGTGGTCTTCGTCAAGGTTGGTTATGACGATGGGCTGACCGCTGCGCGAGGAGCGTTCCGCGAGCGCCCTTGCGAGTTGTTCCGCTTCGAGCCGAAGCATCATCGAGGGCTCCTCCGACGTCGGCGCGTCCGACCCGCCCCCGACCGCACGAGGCCAGAAAAGACGGCATTGTGCGCCCGGTCCAGTGGCAGCTCCGAACGGGACCCATGCGAGACAGGAGCAGCGGATTACGTTGAAGACCTTTTCCGCCACGTATTCGACCACGTGGCTCGTGTAGGACCGAAGCGGAATCTTTTCGTCAATCTCGTAGAGCAGGTCGAGTTCCTCATATCGCAGGGCAAGTTCCACGGCCAAACTCTCGATTTCCTGCGCCTTCGATGACTCCTCCGCGAGGACGTTCAGCATCGCGTCGAGAACAGCTCCGGTGGAGCGATGCCCCGCGTCTGCGTGGCCGGCCGGCGTGCAGGCAACGATGCTCCCGAAGAAAATGGATGACCGCGTGATGGGGAGCACCTGAACCTGCCGTCCCTTCGGACACGTGAGACAGGCCGAGGATTCTTTTTGAGCGCATGCGGCGCAACTCTCGCGGAGAAACTCTCGACAGCTCCTGTCGTTGGGAGGGCAGGAGTCGGCGACTTCGCCGCCGTCAAACACGATCTCTCCGTCTGCGTTCAGGACACGGACGACGATGCCCTCGCGCCGGCGAAGGTGCTCGGCCAGGGCGCGGACGTGCTGCTTATCGTCAAGGCGGAGTTGTCCAGGAACAGTCGTCACGGCTTGACCTCCGCAAGTTCGGCTGCTGGCACCTCGCGCGACGCCAGATACTCTTGGACCGTTCGGAGCACTTCCCGCGGGCTGAACGGTTTGGGCAGGTATTTCCTGCCCGTGCCGGCTTCGAGCCACTCGCGTGTCTCACGGTCGAGCTGGGACGTAAGAACGATGATGAGGAAGGGCCACGCTCCGCGATACTCCTCGCACCGTCGGCACAGTTCAATCCCAGACATGCCCGGCATTCTGACGTCGGTAATGAGGACATCGGGCCGAAGCCCAACAAACTTCTCAATCCCTTCGGTTCCCGAGGCAGCGCGCACCACATCGTATCCGGCACTTTCGAGTTTCATTTGAACCACGCGGCCAATGCAGGGCTCGTCGTCAACGGATAGTATCAGGGGTTTTGTGCGGGAGCTTCCGCCTTCAGCGTTGATGTGCATTGGTTGCGGCCTCCTTCCCGCGACTACGAGACCTTCCGATCTGGCTCGACGACCGGAAGCAGGAACGTGAACCGGCTGCCCTGACCGACCGTGCTAGTTACCCGGATGTCGCCGCCGTGCAGCGTGGCGATTTCCTTGGCGATTGCGAGACCGAGCCCGTTGCCGGGCGCCTTCAGCCCTGCGGTATTGCGACCGCGATAGAACTTCTCGAAGATCTTGTCCAACTCGTCTTCCGGGATGCCTGGGCCAGTGTCCTCGACCGTCATCGCAAGGATGCGCCCGCTTCGGCCCTCACCGGATGTTTCGAGAACCTCAGCAGAGAGGCATACCTTGCCGCCGTCGGGCGTATATTTGATGCCGTTGCCGAGCAGGTTCGTCACGACGACGCGGAGCAGCTCCTTGTCAGCCTGCATATCGGGCAGGTCCTCGGGGATGTTGGCGCTCAGCTCGATGGATTTGCTCTTGGCGGCGGACCGGAGGCCGTTGACGGCGTCCTCCACGAGTTTCCTTGTTCGGACGATGGACTTATTTAGCACAAGGTTGCCGACTTCGATTTTCGACATGCTGAGCATGTCGTTGATGAGCCGTGCGAGCCGGTCTGCCTCCTCGTTGATCGTGTTGAAGAATTCGCGCTGGAGTTCGGGGCTCTTGGCCTCGTCGTCGATGAGCATTTCGACGTAGGATTTGATTGCGGTCAGAGGCGCCCGGAGCTCGTGGGCGACACTCGAGATGAACTCCTGCCGAGCTCGCTCCTCCAGCTTCTCTTGCGTGATGTCGCGCAGCGTGATGATGGAAAGCGAGGGCTTTCCGGGCGCATCCGCGATCGGAACGTGGGTGACTCGGATGTGTCGTGTCGTATTGTTGCGGGTCAACTCGAGATCGGCGGCGCGCCGGCGGCTCTTTCGGTTGCGGGCAGAGGGCACACCTTCGCGTTCTTCGTCGGCGGCAAGGAAGTCGCGCAGGGGAGGATCGTTCACCACCTCCGCGGATATCCTGCCGACGGCGGTGCCGCGGTCGATGGAAAGTAGGTTTTCGCACTCACGATTGACGAACGACACCCGCCCTTCCGTGTCGAGGACCATGACGCCATCGCTCAAACCGTCGAGAATTGCCTCCGTTTGTTTCTTTTCGTAGAGCATGATGCGGCTGTGGACTTCCATCTCCCGACGGGCTTCGACGACGCGCTGGTAGGACGCGCGGAAGGTTTCCACCATTCGGTTCCAGTTCTGCGCGATTTCCGCGATCTCCCCATTCGCCTCGACGTCCAACTCCCAGTCGTTGTCGGCCGTAGCACGTGCCGCGGTCTCCTTGCGCAGGACGCTCAGGGGACGAACGAAGACCCCGGCGAGGTAATTGCCGAGCGCCAGCAGCGCAAACGCTGTGGCGAGCCCCGGAGCACCCCGCTTCAAACTGCGGATGGCAAAGGGCCAAAACCCCGGCAAAGAAAAGCCCATGTGCAGTTCCAGAGTTCCGCCGTATCGTTCTTTTGTCTGGGACGTGAGGTCGATGGGGCGAACAAACTGGTACACGGTGTCGCCGCCCACGATTGTTTGTGGACAAAGCTCGGCGGGCACGACTGTGTAGTAGAAGCCGTCTTGGGACCATCCCTGTTTGTCGAGGGCGCTGTAAGCGGCCCCGAGGGGAATGGGCTTGCCCTTTTGCAGGGTGTTCGAGTGGGCGATGGCGATGCCTCTGCCGTCGATGATGAAGGCGAATTCGAGACCCTGCTCGGCGCGGATGTCGTAGATGACGCGGTCGAGAGCCAGCTCCGCGTCATTCTCGGATGCTTGCTCCGCCGCGCGTGCCGCCGCCCGCGCCACGATCGACGTGGTGATGGCGCCACGGTCCACGAGCTCCTTGGCAGCGTTGCTTCGTGCATAGCGCACCATCGTCAGGACAACGGCGCTGACGGCGATGAGGAAGGTGAGTGCGATCAGCAGCTGGATGCAGGACAGGAGCCGACTTCGCTCGATTTTCGTGCTGAACGTAAGATTCGGAAACAACCGTTCGAGAAGTTTGCCCATTCCCTTACCGCCCACTAGGGAATACTAGGACACCAAAATTGTCCTGTCCGCCGACAGAGAAAACCCTCGCCGGAGAAACAGTCGCCGGCCTACCGGGCGCGGCCCGGACGCATAGGCCGTCCGATCGCGGTTCTGTATCTGCCAGCGTGGTCGCAAACCGCGTGCCGCCAAATCTTTTGCAGGCCGGCGCCGGCTCCACACATGCTTATCGGCGGTGGGGGACCGGCGCCGTTTCGTAAGACCTATTTGCTTATGTGCTGGCGGCTTGTGGCGTTTCGATAGAATGTCGGAACTCGTGGCGGTTTCCGAAAGACGGACTCCGAGCAATAGGAATTTCCGATGCCGAGGAACCAACGACATTCGCTGCGAGCGTGTTGCCCAACACAGCTCGGACGCCGGAAGTCGCTTCGGGTCAAATGGTTATGACTGTTCTACGCGCTGCGTAGGGCTTCCACGAATTGATGTAGAGAATGCGTCCGCGGGGTCAGCGGACGGCAAGATAGACGAAGGGAAGGACGGCGGCTGACGCCAATGTCGAGACCGCCCAGCAGGCGGCCGCAAGGTCCTCGTTCAGCCGGAATAGTTTGGCCAGCACGACGGACATGATCGCCGCTGGCATGCAGCTCTGGACAAAGATGGCTTTGGTGACAATCGGCTCTGCGCTCAAAATTCCGAGGTTGCGCAGGACGAACACCACGCCGAAGCCGACCAGTGGGGTCACAAGGAACTTCATTCCGCACACGGCCAAGCATTCCCGCCAGTATCGGCGCACGCTCGCGAGCGATAGTGTGCAGCCGATTGCAAACGCATACACCGCAACTTCGGCGTGAATCAACGCGCGGTTGAGAGGCAGAATCCAAT
>CAZBRH010000030.1:16177-19600 GCA_964494245.1 uncultured Planctomycetota bacterium
AAGCGAAGCGGTTGAGGATCAGTCCGGCGACGAAGCCGCCCAGCGGCAGGGCGCTCAGGGGCTGCGTGAACACGCTCAGGAATTGTTGCTTCACAGACATCCGCTTGGTCTTCCCATAGCGGCGGCCAATGACAAAGCCGATGGTCACGAAATAGGGCAGGAAATACGTGGCGTAGGTAACGCCCAGGGATTGCCCCGTGACGCCGAGGAGTAGAAAGCACACAAACACGCCAAGCGTGAAGCCGTTATTCGAGAACATCGAGGCGCCGATGAACGCGCCGCGCGTTGGGGCGTCGTGGCAGAAGGCCTCTGATGCGATGCGGCCTGCGAAAATCATCGCCGTTGTGATGAGTGATGCGGCAAGGATGATGCTTGCCAGGCCCGCATAGAAATTCCCGCCCACCGCGACGGTGCGAGGATCCATCCGCCAAAGCGAATATGCGGTAATCGGCGGTTCGACCAGAATCATCAGCCATACCATGCACGGACGAGTCCATTCCGTTCCGAGCAATCGAAGTTTGCGAAGCGCATAGCCGAGCGCAAGCGGGACATAGAGCGTCAGGAAGATGGCGAGTGCTTGTTCGGTTGCGTCAGGGGGCACTTACGGGGGCCTCAAGTGAACCAGGAGCGGATGGTCTCAGGGAATTCCCAGCAGACGCGGAGGATGGAGTCGAAGTGCAGCATCGTGCCGATTGCCCCCACCGCAAGGTATGGACCGAAGGGGATATGCGTATCGCGGCGACGGAGAAGTAGCAGAAGCCCCATCACGGCGCCGAGGACGCAGGCGACAAAAAACGCAAGCAGCGCCGCCTGCCAGCCGAGAAATGAACCGATCATTCCCACGAACTTTACGTCGCCGAACCCCATCGACTCTTTGCGGAAGAGGGCGCGCCCCAGCGCGCCGGCTGCAAGGATCACCCCAGCGCCGATTCCCATCCCAAGCAGCGACGCAACCAAGCCCGCTAGATGTCCTGACCCCGCCGCCCCTGTCACCTCAAGCAACCACCCCGTAAGGAATTCGTCTCGCCGGATGACCTGCGGCCAGATGGTGCAAAGGAGCGGCCCAACATACATGCCGCCGACAGAGATCTCGTCCGGAATCACCATTCGTTCGATATCAACGAACGAAGCGACGATGAGGGCAGATGCCAGCGCGAGGTGCGCCGCCGTTATTGGGAGTCCGCTTGTTGTGCCACTCGCCCAGTGGACTCGGTGCACCGTGCAAATCCAGACAAAGACAGCGCCCGTCAGCAGTTCGACCAGCATATATCGAGGTGGAATGAGCACGCCGCAACGGCGGCACAGCCCGCCGAGCAGTGCCCAACTCACGACGGGGATATTGTCAAACCACGCAATCGGCTCGTTGCAGTGTGGGCAATGAGAGCCAGGCCGAAGGAGCGACAGCCCACGCGGCATCCGATAGATGCACACGTTGAGGAAGCTGCCGAGGCAAAGACCGCCGCAGAAGGCGATGGCGATGGCCAACATTCCGGCTGGCATCCAAGCTCCTGTCCGTCTTGGCGTTATGCCCCTACGGCCAGGCGCTCGCGGGCCACCGCCTCCATCAGCTCTCGCGGCGCCTCGAGGCCTGTCCATGTCTTGAACTGTTGCACGGCCTGGTTTACAAACATCTCAAGGCCCGTCACGATGCGGCACCCCGCCTCCTTAGCATCACGGAGCAGCCGCGTCCACACGGGGTTATAAACGGCGTCGAACACGACCGCGCCTTCTCGCAGCACACCATCCGGAACAGGCGTTGCTTCTGTATTCGGGTGCATGCCTACGGAGGTTGAGTTGACAAGGATGTCGAACTCTGCCTTTGGCAAGGCGTCGAGCGTGGCCCAGCGGCAGCCGACGTCCGCGGCCAGGCGGGCCGCGCGCGCCGCCGTGCGGTTATAGATGCAGGTGTTTGTCCCCTTTGCCCGAAGGCCGAATGCGATTGCCCGAGCCGTCCCGCCCGCGCCAACCAGCGCGACGCGCCTCCCGGCCAGGCCTTCGCCGCCCAGAGCGGATTCAATCGCTTGGATCGCAGCGCTCCAGTCGGTGTTCGAGCCGACGAGCCGTCCCTTACGATTGACCACGGTGTTCACCGCGCCGATATCGCGGCAGATCGGCTCCACCTCGTCCATCGCGCCCATCGCCGCTTCCTTGTGTGGGATGGTGATACTGTATCCGTGCACCGGCAATCCGCGAAACGCCTCAAGAAAGTTGCATACGTCACCTTCGACCTGGAACGGGACGTAGACGGCATTGACACCCAGCGACCGGAACGCCGCGTTGTGGATTTCTGGGCTGATGCTGTGGGCGATTGGATTGCCGATGACGCCGTAGATTTGGGTGTCGGCGTTGATGGAGCGGTAGTTGTAGAGGCCGACCATTTCGTCTAGCGAAAGTTGGCCGGGCGCGGTGGCCCGCGCGGGGTCCAGCGGGGCGTAGGTGAGTAGCGAACCGAACTTGCGGCCCAAGATGCGGCTGATTGTTCCCAGTTCGCCCATACATAGGCCGATACAGGGGATCGCCGCGTGTCGAACCACGTCGAGCACGCGCAGGTTGTCGATGATCGAGTTGGCCTTGGTGGCGATTTTCGCCACGTCTGCGCCCGCTTGAACAATTCGGGTGTAGATGGAGGCAAGGTCGAGCGGCGTGGATAGGAAGTTATGGTAGGAAACGATGAGTTTCGTCCGCGGGCCGCGCCGGATGTGTGGAGTGCTTTCTATTTCGACATCGACGTAGTCGGCGCCGAGGTCGCTCGCGGCTTGAAGTGAGCGCAGTCGCACCTCGTCGGGCGTATCCCTGTGGCCGCCTTGCGCCAAAGGTCGATTCGTAACAATAACAGGGCAAGGTCGGTTCCGGATTAGTTCGGCCAATGCGGAAGCGTCGGGCAAGGGATCGAGATAGTCAAGCCGCAGCTCGACAAGATCGGCGCGAGCCGCGGCTCGCAGCATGGCTGCTCGCATCCGGTCAAGAGTCGGTTCGGAAAGGGGCGCACAGATCATCGCGAGGATGTCTCCCGGCTCTCACGCTGTGCCGCGATCCGGTTGATTGCTCGGAGGTAAGCTTGGGCGCTGGCTTCGAGGATGTCGGTGCTCACCGCTCGCCCATTCGCTCGGGCATCGCCCGCTGCGAGCTGGAGCGTGACCTCGCCCTGGGCATCGCGCCCGACCGTCACGGCGCGGATGCGGTAGTCCAGCAGCCGCGTCTCGATGCCCGTGATGCGGTTGATGCTGTTGTAGATCGCGTCGACCGGTCCGTCCCCTGTGGCGGCGTCGCATTCGACTTCGTTTGTCGAGCACTTGCGGATGGTGACTGTCGCGGTGGGCACGAGCTGCGTGCCGCTGGAAATGTGGAAGGATACCAGTTCGAAGACGTCCGGTCGCTCGGCCAGTTCTTCTTCTATGATTGCGGCGAGGTCCTCGTCATGTA
>CAZBRH010000030.1:19633-20819 GCA_964494245.1 uncultured Planctomycetota bacterium
ACTTTGAAGCGCTCAAAAAGCTCATTCACCTGGGCATCCGTCAGAACAAAGCCGAGCTCTTGGGCGCGCGTCCGAAGCGCGTGCCGTCCGGAGTGCTTTCCGAGCACAAGCCGCGTATCTTGGGCGCCGACGTCCTGCGGGTTCATAATCTCATATGTGGCGCGCTGCTTGAGGATGCCGTCCTGATGAATGCCGGACTCGTGTGCAAAGGCGTTTTCGCCCACGATGGCTTTGTTGCGTTGGACGGCGATGCCGGTCAACGTGGATACGAGCTTGCTGGTCGGCACGAGCCGAGGCGTTGCGACTCGCGTTGTCACGCCAAAATAATCACGTCGTGTTTTCAACGCCATCACGACTTCCTCGAGCGCGGCGTTGCCTGCGCGTTCGCCGAGCCCGTTGATGGAACATTCCACCTGCCGCGCCCCCGCCTTGACCGCCGCCAAAGAGTTTGCCACCCCGAGCCCGAGGTCGTTGTGACAATGAACACTGATGACGGCGCGCCGGATGTTGCTCACGTTTTCGAACAGAGATCGAATCAGATCCGCGAAACTTTCAGGGATAGCGTATCCGACCGTATCGGGGATGTTGACGGTTGTAGCCCCCGCATCGATGGTTGCTTCCACGACTTCGGCGAGAAAATCCGGCTCCGTTCGTGAGGCATCCATCGGAGAGAACTCGACGTCTTCGACGAAGGACCTGGCGAGTTTTACGCTTTCGACGGCGAGTTTTAGGACTTCGGCTTTCGATTTGCGGAGTTGGTGGTCACGGTGGAGCGGGCTTGTGCCAATGAAGACGTGAATGCGAGGGCGCTTTGCCGGTTGGAGCGCCTCTGCGGCGCGGACGATGTCCTTTTCGACGGCGCGCGCCAAGCCGCAGACGGTGGCGCCGGCGATTTCCTTGGCGACCTGATTGACGGCCTCGAAATCGTCCGAGGATGTGATGGGGAAGCCGGCTTCGATTACATCGACCTGAAGCAGCTCGAGTGCGTGCGCGATCTCCAGCTTTTCCTTGGTGTTCAAGCTGGCTCCCGGGGATTGCTCGCCGTCCCTCAAGGTCGTGTCAAAAATAACGACGTGCTCAACGTCCATTCTTTTCTGCCTCGCTTTCAGTTCCTGCGTCGGGCGTGTGCCGGAGACCTTGTGCATCCGGTTTGGGCCCCTTGAAGATCACGTGGCCCCAGCTGCTC
>CAZBRH010000030.1:20860-22521 GCA_964494245.1 uncultured Planctomycetota bacterium
CTCGCGGACGCCGCCGGCGCGGCGGTGGCGCACAAATCGACACGCCCATATCTCGCCCCACAGGTCGTCCACAGTCACGCCAAGCTCCCGAAGCGGAATGGCGAGTTCCAGTGTCCAAGCGCCCTCGGTCACGGCGGTGGCCGCCTTCACATCTGCGTTCCAATCGCCTTCCGCGTCAACTCCGTCCGAAATGCTGCCCGCCGGGTTTACGAGAAACCAGAAGACGCGGAACAGCTTGTCCTTCCATCGCGGTGCCAGATTGATCTCGAAAAGGTCGTCGGACCGGGGAACGGCGTCTCTTTGACTGGGGGTGGACCGAATGTCGTCCGAGTTCGGCTCGATGGCGCGCGCCGCGACATAGAGCATCTCTTTGTCGTATGCGAGGAAGACCGCTATGTTCGGCGATGCGCGGCGCATTTCTGCGTTGACGAACGCGCTGGCCAGGGCTGCGTTCTTCCACACGGTGTCGTTCAATCTGCCGTCGATCTCTGGCGGGGTCTCTGCCCAGCGGATGATGTCGCGGCTGTTATAGCGAAGCGCACACCATTGCCGCCACGCTTCCGTTCCGAACTCCGGTTCCTGGCCGAGCGGCCAGGGATCGTGCTCCTCGGGCGGTTGATACCACGCGGGGACCCTTACGTCTGTATCGGGTTCGAGACCCGTATCGAGCGCCGGCCACGGTGCGGGCTCGCGCGTCGCTGTGCTGGGAACGCATCCCGTTGCAACGGCCAAGGCGATGGACAGCCAAGCAGCGGTGCGGCAGATAGTCATAGTGACCCTCTAGTGTTCGGCCATCAAATACCCGCGCGACGCGCCGCGGCCAACTGTCGTGAAATGATTCTACAAGTTTGGCAACGTGACTGTCAACCGCAGTTGGCTGCGCGTTCCCTTGTGTTCTCTGTTCGGCTTGATTCAAGTTCACTGGCCGGATATACTACAGCTGTAGGCAGTTGTGCATTGGAGGATTGACTGGCAACCGTGATTGTCATCGGTGAGCGAATCAATGCTACGAGAAGGCGTATCCGAGCGGCGATCCTGGATCGGAACGCCGAGTGGATTCGCAGAGAGGCCCGAAGGCAGGTCGAGGCGGGGGCGGACTACATCGATGCGAACGCTGGCATCGACGCCCAGCGCGAGTCGGAGGACCTGTGCTGGCTCGTCGAAACAATCCAAGCCGAGGTCGACCGCCCCGTCGCGCTGGATACCACGAACGTGGACGCGCTCCGCGCTGCGTTGCGTGCGCACAAAGGCGCGCCAATGATCAACTCGATTAGCGGAGAGGCGGGACGGCACGAGGAGATTCTTCCTCTGGCAAGGGAATACGGAGCGCAAGTGATCGCTCTAACCATCGGGCCGGAGGGCATGCCGACCACAGTGGATGAGCGGCTCAGCGCCGCGCGGTTCATTGCTGGCCTGGCGGCGCAACACGGCGTCGGGCTGGATCACCTATATTTCGACCCGATCATTTACGCGGCGGCCACGGATGGGAACGCCGGACGTTTGGCGCTCGAAACAGTGCGGCGGCTGCGTGCGGAGTTCCCTGAAGCGCATATTACCTGCGGGCTGAGCAACATCTCGTTCGGCCTGCCAAATCGGAACGTGCTAAACCGCACGTTCCTGCCGATGCTCCTGGCTGCGGGACTCGATTCGGCCTTGATGGA
>CAZBRH010000030.1:22531-25998 GCA_964494245.1 uncultured Planctomycetota bacterium
GCCGCGGTAGTTGCCTCCGAGGCGATTCTGGGGCTGGATGAGTTTTGCATGAACTACATTGGGGCGGGGCGCTCCGGGCGCTTGGACTGAGCAGCGCCGGAGGCCGAGGTTGGTGAGTTTTGGGCTGCGGAGAATGCGAGATGCTTTGTGAGAACTGCAATGAGAAGCCGGCCACGTTTCACGTGGTCGAGATACTGAACGGCCAAAAGCGCGAGGTGCACCTCTGTGAGGCCTGTGCTCAGGAGAAGAAAATCGCGCTGCCGCCGAGCTTGTCTTTGAACGAGATTTTGAGCAGCTTGATGGAAGCCCACGCGGACAAGGACGTGCCTGAGCTCGCGGGCGTTGTCTGTCCGAGTTGTGGCATCACGTATTCCCAATTCAAGCAGGCGGGGCGTTTGGGGTGTCCCAAGGACTACACGGTATTTCAGAAGGGATTGATCCCTTTCTTGGAACGCATCCACGGCGCGACAAGGCATCGTGGCAAGGTGCCACGGAACATCACCCAGGATGGCGGGCTGGCTGCCGAACGTCTTAGGCTTCGCAGGGAGCTGGTGGCTGCTGTCGAGAACGAGCAATACGAAGTCGCCGCTCGGATACGGGACCAACTGCGAGAGCTCTCAGAGGAGTAAGAATGGAGCTCAACCGACTCGCTCGACACGCTGGCGAATGGCTTCGGGGCACCGGGGCGGATTCGGACATCGTCATCTCGTGTCGCATCCGCCTTGCGCGGAATGTGCCCGACTTTCCATTCGTCGGACGATGCACGGCGGATCAGAGGATCGAGCTCGCCGAGCAACTGCGGCGCAAGCTGATGGGCGTTGACATCGGAGATGCCCCGCAATACCTCGCACTCGAGGACCTCGACGATATCGACCGCCTGTTTCTTGTCGAGCGGCACCTCATCAGCTCAGACCATGCCGCGGCCGACGGGGCGCGAGGCGTGTTTTTCGATGTCCGCGAAACCGTCAGCGTAATGGTTCTCGAAGAAGACCACCTTCGTATCCAAACCTTCCGGTCTGGCTTCCATCCCGAGGAGACGTGGGCGGCAGCGGACGCCTTGGATGACCGGATCGGGGAGCGTGTCGAATACGCCTTCTCCGAACAGCTGGGTTACCTGACCGCCTGCCCGACCAATGTTGGCACGGGAATGCGGGCGAGTGTGATGCTCCATTTGCCCGCGCTCGGCATCACGCACCAGATTGAGCAGGTCGTTCACGCCGTGCAGAAAATGGGCCTAGCGGTTCGCGGGCTTTACGGCGAAGGCACCCAGGCATCGGGAAGCTTGTTTCAGGTTTCCAACCAGATGACGCTTGGTAAGTCCGAGACAGAAATCGTCGAGAACTTGGCCAGCACGATTCCGACAATTGTAACGATGGAACGCGCAGCAAGGGATGCCCTGATGAAGCAAAACCGCGAATCGCTGGAGGACAGGATCTGGCGGTCGTATGGGCTGCTTCGGTCTGCGCGTGTTATCAGTTCGAGCGAGACGATGGAACATTTGTCGCACCTCCGGCTCGGCGTCAACCTCGGAGTCGTGGATCGGCTGGATACAGGAACGGTCAACCAGCTTTTCATTCTGACGCTTCCTGCGCACCTTCAGAAGATGGAGGGAAGGGTGCTGGAGGCGAAGCAGCGTGATGTCGTGAGAGCGAACTTCATACGGGAAACGCTGGGCGAGCAGTAAGCTCCCGCCCGGATTTGCAATCGGAGTTTGGTCGGATGATAGACAGATTCACGGATCGTGCTCGAAAAGTCATCATGTATGGGAAGCAAGAGGCACAACGGCTCGGCATGAACTTTCTTGGCACCGAGCACATCCTGCTTGGCCTTGTCAAGGAAGGCACAGGGGTTGCGGCCAATGTGCTTAAGGCGCTCGGAGTGGACTTGAAGCGCATTCGCACGGAGGTGGAGCGGATGGTCCAGTCCGATCCGACGGCCGCAAAGCCCGGAAAACCGGTCGGCGAGCCGCGATATACGCCGCGGGCCAAGCGCGTCATCGAACTCTCGCTGGACGAAGCTCGGAGTCTTGGCCAAAGTTATGTGGGGACGGAGCACCTCCTGCTTGGCCTGTTGCGCGAAGGGCAAGGCGTTGCGGCTCAGGTGCTCCGGAATCTTGGACTGAAGCTGGAAACCGTCCGCGAGGAGGTCCACTCGTTCCTGGGAACTGCGGACCTGCTCGTGGGCGAGCAGGCAGGAGCGGGGCCCGGTGCAGGGCAGGCCTCCGCCAGAGAACAGCGCAAGTCCGAGACGCCCGCACTGGACTCCTTTGGGCGCGACCTCTCGCAGTTGGCGAGAGAGGGGATGCTCGACCCGGTGATTGGACGCGAGAAGGAAATCCAGCGCCTGACGCAGGTGCTTTCGAGGCGGACTAAGAACAACCCCGTTCTTCTGGGCGAGGCGGGTGTCGGCAAGACCGCAATTGTCGAGGGCTTTGCGCAGGCGGTCGTTGCTGGGGATGTGCCGGAGTTGCTCCGCAACCGCCGCATCATTGTGCTTGACCTTGCCATGATGGTTGCCGGCACGAAGTATCGCGGCCAGTTCGAAGAGCGCATCAAGGCCGTGATGAACGAGGTCCGGCGGAGCCGGAACGTTATTCTCTTCATCGATGAACTTCACACGCTCGTTGGCGCTGGCGGCGCCGAGGGCGCCATCGACGCATCCAACGTTCTCAAGCCCGCACTCTCGCGTGGTGAAATCCAGTGCATCGGTGCGACCACACTCGACGAATATCGCAAGCATATCGAGAAGGACGGAGCGCTGGAGCGCCGGTTCCAGACCATTATGGTTGACCCGCCGAGCAAAGAAGAAACCATTGAGATTCTGAAGGGCCTCCGCGACCGCTATGAGGCCCATCACCGCGTCCAGATTACCGACGAAGCAATCCGTCAGGCCGTCGAACTTTCTTCACGCTACATCACCGGCCGCTATCTCCCCGACAAGGCGATTGACGTGATTGATGAGGCCGGTGCCAAGGTTCGCATGGCGGCAACGACGAAGCCGCCCGACCTGAAGGACTTGGAGCGCGAGGTCGAGCGAATCACTGCGGAAAAAGAAGCAGCGGTCGCCAGCCAGGACTTCGAGCGGGCGGCGCAGCTCCGCGACCGAGCCGAGAAGCTGAAGGCGCAGAAGCAAGCCGAGCTTCAGAAATGGCGCGAAACGACTCAGGAAAAAGAAGGCGTCGTAGATGAAGAGGTCGTCGCCGAGGTCGTTTCGATGATGACCGGTGTTCCGTTGCAGCGGCTGGCCGCCGAGGAGGCCCAGCGCCTGCTTCGGATGGAGGCGGAAATCCACAAGAGAATTGTGGGACAGGACGAAGCGATCAGCGCCATTTCGCGGTCCGTGCGGCGCTCCCGAAGCGGACTCAAGGACCCTCGGCGTCCGGTCGGCTCGTTCATCTTTCTCGGACCCACGGGCGTCGGGAAGACGCTCCTCGCCCGGGCGCTGGCCGAGTTCGTCTTTGGTGACGA
>CAZBRH010000031.1:0-2259 GCA_964494245.1 uncultured Planctomycetota bacterium
GAGCGAGACGAGGCGGCTCGCTCCGTCGCGTCGCGGCGCGAGCGACGCCCTCGCCGTAATCGCGTGGAGGCCGGCTTCGGCGGGCTTCCATGCGAGCCAGTCTGGCTTCCGGGGCGCGACGGCCTGGCCGGCTGGCGCGTTATGGGCCTCAGTGCGCGGAGCGGCCATGTCGAGCGGAGCGAGTTCGTCCAGCTTGCCGTTTACGGTGATGTCGCGGAAGGCGACGGATGCCGGGAGCAGGGGAATCTGGCCGGCGGCTTCGGGAGCGAAGACGCGGATGGAGATCGTGACGTCGAGCGTGGCCCGGTCGCCGTCGAGCGTGAGAGCGTGCGTCTGGTCCTGGATGACCCAGGGGACGGGCGGCAGGTCAGCCGGGAGGCCAAGTTGGCGTTGCCGGAGAAGTTCGCGGTACACGCCCGCGGGCATTTCGACCCCGCCATGCCAGTCGGGCGCGAGCCGGAGCACTTCGCGCACTGCGTTGGGATTCATCCCGGCCGTCCCGGCGGAAGGCGCCGATGCGAGGAGGACACACGCCAGTGCTGCCGCAATCACACCGAGTTGCGGAGTCACCTTTTCCACGATGTTCCTCGATGGGGACTGATGGGCATTCAGCCCACCTATTGTAAGATACACGGGCGCTGAAATTTGCTGCATACTATACACGGAAAAACCGGCGGTTTGTTCGCGGAAATATGCCGCAATGAGGCATGCTTGACTTTACGCGAAGTCCCCAACATAATGCGCCCCGCGAATACCTCGACGCAATAAGGAGTCGGGCAATGGCCACGTCTTGTGAGAATCAAGAGAGAAAACGCAAACAGTGCTCCTGCACGTACACGGACTGCGACAGGCATGCCAAGTGCTGCGAATGTCTCCGCTACCATCTCGCAATGAAGCAGTTGCCGGGCTGCTGCTTCCCTGCGGACGCGGAGCGGACGTATGACCGCAGCTTCCGCAAGTTCATCGAGGTTTGGGGCACAAAGGCGTAAGTTCGAGGGCACAATGGCGAGCGTAGAATCGAAAAATGTCTTGGTCATCAACGCCGGCAGCTCGTCCATCAAGTTCACGCTTTTCGACATGAACAACGAGCGGCAGTTGATCGACGGGCAGATCGAGCGCGTCACCCTGCCCGGATGGAAGTTGGACTGCCTTATCGACGGGCGGAAGGTGACGACGCAAGGGCCGGAGACGCTGACGCATCGCCGGGCACTGGAGAAGGTCTTTGAGCGGCTGGCGGCCGAAGGCGGGCCGGTGCGAGGTTCGGACGACCTCCTCGCCGTCGGTCACCGCGTCGTCCACGGCGGCGAACGATTTTCGGAGCCAACGCTGATCACCGACGAGGTGAAGCAGGCGATCCGCGACCTCTTCCCGCTCGCACCGCTCCATAATCCGCCGAACTACGAGGGGATTCGGGGCTGCGAGGAACTGCTTCCGGGCGTCCCGATGGTCGCCGTGTTCGATACGGCGTTTCACTTCACGCTGCGGAAGCGCGCCTTCCTCTATGCGATTCCGTATGAACTATACGAGAAGGACGGCATCCGCCGCTACGGGTTTCACGGCACGTCCCACCGCTACGTCTCGCTCGAAGCGGAACGGATTCTCGGCCGGCAGAACGATCCCACGTTCAAGCTCATCACGTGCCACCTGGGCAACGGGTGCAGCATGGCTGCGATCCGCGGCGGCCGCGTCGCCGACACGAGCATGGGCCTCACCCCGCTCGAAGGTCTGGTGATGGGCACGCGCTGCGGCGACATCGACCCGGCGGTCATCTTCCACTTGATCCGCGAAAAGAACATGACGCCAGACCAGATCGAGGAGATGCTGAACAAGCGAAGCGGCCTCTTCGGGCTGGCCGGAATCGGCACGGGAGACCTGCGGGAGATTCTGCCAGCGGCCGACAGCGGCAACGAGCGCGCCCAATACGCGATCCACGTCTACGTCTATCGGCTCAAAAAATACATCGGCGCCTACACGGCGGAACTCCAGGGGCTTGACGCGCTCGTGTTCACCGCGGGCGTCGGCGAAAACTGCCCACGTATCCGCGCCGGCGCCTGCGAAGGACTGGAACAGCTCGGCATCCGTATAGATTGGGCGCGGAACCAGGCGAACGAAACGATTATCAGCCCAGACGGCGCCGAGGTCACCGTGATGGTCATTCCAACGAACGAGGAACTGATGATCGCGCGGGACACGCTGAGCGTCGTGTCGCCTCGCTAGCGGAAGGAGGAATCAGTGGCTGCAAGGAAGGCCGTCGTCACA
>CAZBRH010000031.1:2291-2573 GCA_964494245.1 uncultured Planctomycetota bacterium
AGGCGGCGCCGGGTTCATCGGCTCACACATCCGCGACGCGCTGATCGAGCGCGGCTTCAAGGTCGTCGTCATCGACAACCTTTCGTCGGGAAAGCGACAGAACCTGGCTCCGGGCGCCGTCTTCTACGAACTCGACATCCGCGACAAATCCATTGCGGCGGTATTTGCGAAGGAGCGCCCGGAGGTGATGTTTCACCTCGCCGCACAGATGGACGTCCGCCGCTCGGTCGCCGATCCCGCCTACGATGCCGACGTGAACATCGGCGGCACCATCAACCTACT
>CAZBRH010000031.1:2583-16449 GCA_964494245.1 uncultured Planctomycetota bacterium
GCGGGGCGTGCGGTCGGACTGCGAAAGACCATCTACGCGTCAACCGGCGGCGCCGTTTATGGCGAACCCGAAAACCTCCCGGCAGATGAGGAGACGCCCGTCGCGCCGCTCTGCCCCTACGGCATCAGCAAGCACACCGTGGAACACTACCTCGAACTTTACCGCAAGCTTTACGGGATGAACTACACCGTGCTCCGATACGCCAACGTCTACGGCCCGCGCCAGGACCCCCACGGTGAAGCCGGCGTGGTCGCTATTTTTTCACAGATGCTGCTCGCGGGCGAGCAGCCCCGCATCTTCGGCGACGGCTCCAAAACGCGGGACTACGTTTACGTGGAAGACGTTGTCGCAGCGAACATGCTCGCTCTGGACCGCGCGGACGGAGCGATCCTCAACATCGGACGCGGCATCCAGGTCACCGACCAGGAAATCTTCGACGGCGTGCGCGACGCCGTCGGCTGCGACATCCGCGCTGCATACGCCCCCAAACGCCTCGGCGAAGTGGATTACATCGCTCTCGATGCGTCCCGCGCGCGGGAAGTGCTTGGATGGACACCAAAGGTCGGACTTACGGAAGGTCTGCGGCGCGCCGTTGAGTTCTACCGCCGCCTGAACGCCGGAGAAATCGTCCGATGAAGGGGGTCGTCCTCGCAGGCGGGACGGGCTCACGACTCTATCCGCTGAGTAGGACGACGAACAAGCACCTTCTCCTCGTCGGCTCCAAGCCGATGATCTGCTACCCCATTGCCAAGTTGACCGAGGCGGGCATCGGCGAAATCCTCATCGTCTCGGGCGCAGAACACATGGACGCGGTGGCGGGATTGCTGGGGGCGGGAAACGAGTTCGGCTGCCGCTTCACGTATCGGGCGCAGGACCGACCCGGCGGGATCGCGCAGGCGCTCGCACTGGCCGAGTCGTTCGCCAGCGGCGAAAAAATCGTGGCCATTCTTGGCGACAACATCTTCGAGGCATCCATCCGGCCCTATGTCGAGGCGTTCCAACGGCAGCCGAAGGGAGCCATGCTCCTGCTCAAGGAGGTGGACGACCCGCGGCGTTTCGGCGTTGCGGAAATCCAGGACGGACGGATCGTCAGCATCGAGGAAAAGCCCGCCCGGCCAAAAAGCAACCTGTGCGTCACGGGCATCTACATGTACGACAACACGGTTTACGACATCATCCGGGAGCTCAAGCCCTCGCAGCGCGGCGAACTGGAGATCACCGACGTGAACAACGCCTACGTTCGGCGCAATGAACTCACCTACGAGATTCTGCCCGGATGGTGGATGGATTCTGGAACGACGGCTGCGCTGCGGCGCGCCAACAAACTCGTCTCTGATTGAACATGCCGCTAGAACGTTTCTTTCTTGAGCGAGCGCCAGAAGGCGGAACCGCCCGGCTGTCACGCGACGAGGCCCATCACCTCCGCGACGTCCGACGCCTCGGCATCGGCGCCGACGTTGTGTTGTTCGACGGCTCCGGTTCGGACTATTTCGGGCGGGTGGTTGCGTTTGACCGGGCGGGGGCAGTCGTCGAAATTATCCGCGTGGAGCAGAGTCCCCGCGAAGCGACTGCTGCCGTCACACTGGCCGTCTCAATCGTCAAGCGGCGGGCAATGGACCAACTCGTTGACCAGTGCACGCAGCTTGGCGTCGCGCGGTTGATCCCAATGCGGAGCGGGCGCTCGGTGGTTCGGACCGGCGCAGACCAGCGCGCGCGCTGGCTCCGGATTGCCATCGAAGCGTGCAAGCAGTGCGGCCGCAGTCGCCTGCCCGATATCGAGGACGAACGCCCGTTCTCCGCCGTGCTGGCCGAAGCGTCCCCATACGATCTGCGGTGCATCGCTTCCCTGAGGCCGGGCGCGCGGGCGGTTTCAGAAGCCGTGCTTGAGTCGCCTCGGACCGTGCTGTGCCTCATTGGCCCCGAAGGCGGGTTCACGAGCGAGGAAGAGGCCGCCGCAGAGGCCGCCGGATGCTTGCCGCTCTGGCTTGGGCCACATATACTGCGGACAGAAACGGCGGCTGCGGCGGCATTGGCGCTGATAACGCAACTGTGCAGGCGGGCGCCCGCAGACCCATGAGAAGAACCATCGCGTAGTCCCGCAAGCACCCGCAAACAAGGAGACCAAGTCATGCCCGAAATACCCCCCAGCGACGGCAATATCCCCGTCATCCACGTCTCTGGCGCGAACCTCCCGGAAGCGTGGGAAAAGGCGATCCTCGCCGTGTGGGAACGCGGGGCGAGCGTCCGAACGGAATACGACCGGAGGGACAAATCGGGAAACTTCATCGATCCTCCCAGCCGCGACGCCACCGCCATCATCGAGGTCCGCGACCCGTTCGCCGAACCCCGCATCCACAAGAACTTCCCCGGCGGTCCCGAAGAACTCGAAGTCTACCGCCAGGAAGTCGTCAACGGCATTCACGACCATTGGGTTGACCCGACCGACACAGACAAATGGACCTATACCTACCACGAACGCCTCTTTCGCTACAGGGCAACGGCCAACTTCGAAGACCCAAACGCCCCATCCCTGCCGCCCGTCAACCAAATCGAATACGTCATCAACAAGTGTGCCACCACACATTACAGCCGCCGCGCACAGGCCATCACGTGGATTCCCAACGCCGACCCTCGAACGGATGACCCCCCGTGCCTCCAGCGCCTTTGGTTCCGTATTCTCCTCGACAACGAAGGCCGCCGCACGCTCAACCTCAACACTCACTGGCGCAGCCGCGACGGATACAAGGCGTGGTTCATGAACGCCTTTGCCCTCACCGACCTCCAGCGCAACATCGCCCGCACCATCTCCGAAAAACTCGGCCAGGAAGTCCGCGTCGGCCGCTACGTGGACATCTCCGACTCCTTCCACATCTACGGCTCCTACTTCAACGAGTTCCGCCCCGAGTTCGAAAAGATGAAGGCAGACCCAGATTATCGGAAGCGCTCCTGGCCGAGTGACCATCCCGCCGTCGTGATGATGTTCGAGGAGGCGCGCCGCAAACTCGCCGAAAACCCGGACTACATGCTATCCAAGTAGTCCCGCCGAAGAAACCGACTTCCCCGGACGCAGGCGATGGAATAGCCGCACTCCCGTGCCGCTCGTTCGGTTTTTCCGTGTTGGTTCCGCTACTTCGATAGGTAGCGGTCAATGGAGGCGGCGGCTCGGCGACCGAGGCCGATGGCGCGGACGACGAGCGATGCGCCAAGCACGGCGTCCCCGCCGGCGAAGACCCCAGGCGCCGAAGCCATCAGGGCGGCGTCCGTCTGGATGTTCCCCCGCGGGTCGGTCGCGAGCCCGAGGTCGCGGACGAGCGGCCCGTGCTCGACCCGAAGAAACCCCGTCGCCAGCAAAACGAGATCGGCCGGAACCTTGAAGTCCGTACCGGGGACCTCGGCAAAGGTTCGCCGGCCGGCCGCGTCAGGGACGCTCCATTCGAGCTCCGCACACCGAAGCGACCTGACGCGGCCGTTCACGCCGACGAATTCCTTTGTGAGAACGCTCCACCTTCTCGTGCAGCCCTCTTCGTGCGACGAGGAACTCCGGAGGGTTTCCGGCCATTCCGGCCAGGGATTGGTGGGTGGGCGGACGACCGGCGGCTCGGGCAATAGCTCGATCTGGGTGATGCTTTTCGCTCCTTGGCGCCGAGCGGTGCCAACGCAGTCCGCACCCGTATCCCCGCCCCCAATGACCACGACATCCTTGTCCCGCGCGGTAATCCTGGCGTCGGGGGCGATTTCCTCGCCTGCATTGATGCGGTTCTGCTGCGCGAGGAATTCCATCGCGAAATGAATGCCGCCAAGTTCGCGGCCGGGGATATTAAGGTCTCGGGGAACGCGCGCCCCCGTCGCAATAAGAACGGCGTCGAAGGCACGCACAATGTAGCGCGCCGACACGTCCACACCGGCCTCGACACGGGTTTCGAACACGACGCCCTCGGCGCGCATCTGCTCGACCCGGCGGTCGAGCACCGCCTTTTCGAGCTTAAAGTCGGGGATGCCGTAGCGAAGGATGCCGCCGATACGGTCGGCCTGCTCGAAAACGACGGCCTCGTGCCCGCGACGCACAAGCTGCTGCGCGGCCACGAGTCCAGTCGGACCAGAGCCGACGATGGCGACCTTCTTCCCCGTCTTCGCCCGGCACGGATCGGGCTCGATCCACCCCTTCTCCCAGCCCCGCTCCGCAATCTGAAGCTCGAGCTGCCGGATGGTGACCGGCGAGTCGTTGATCGCGAGGGTGCAGGCGGCCTCGCAGGGGGCGGGACAAACGCGCCCCGTCACTTCGGGCAGGTTATTCGTCGCGTGTAAGAGGTCGAGCGCCCGCCGCCACTGGCCCCGCTGAACCATCGCGTTCCACTCCGGCACGAGATTTCCGATTGGGCAGCCGAAGAGGTGGCAATAGGGAACCCCGCAGTTCATGCACCGCGCGGCCTGACCCTCGACCCGGCGGAAGGACAGGCGTTCCTCGACCTCGGCAAAGTCGCGAACCCGCTCGACGACCGGCCGCTTGGGCGGCTCCTCGCGCCTGTACCGGAGAAAGGCGGCAGTTTCAGGCACGGAAAACCTCCTCCGTCGCAGACACCGTCTCGCGGTCGACGTCCTCGCCCAGCCGCATGCGTTCCAGAGCGCGGCGGTAGTCGATGGGCATGACCTTGACGAAGAGCGGCAATGCGGCTTCCCAATCGCGGAGGATCGCCGCCGCGCGTTCGCTGCCCGTGTGCTCGTGGTGGCGCTCAATCAGGCCGCGGAGCGTCGCTTCGTCTGCTGCGCACGCAACGCTTTCGAGGTCAACCACATCGAGGTTGCAGCGGGTATCGAACGTGCCGGACTCGTCATAGACGTATGCCGCCCCGCCCGTCATGCCTGCGGCGAAGTTGTAGCCGGTCTCGCCAAGCACGACAACCACCCCGCCGGTCATGTATTCGCAGCCGTGGTCGCCGACGCCTTCGACGACGGCTCGCGCGCCGCTGTTGCGGACAGCAAAGCGTTCCCCTGCGACGCCGCAAGCGTAAAGTTCCCCACCTGTCGCGCCATAGAGCGCGACGTTGCCGATGATGACGTTTTCGTGCGCCGCAAACCTCGCGCCGGCCGGGGGCACGATGATAATCTTGCCGCCGGAGAGGCCCTTCCCGACGTAATCGTTCGCGTCGCCTTCCAAGCGGATGGTCACGCCCGCCGCGAGGAAGGCACCCAAGCTTTGCCCCGCCGAGCCCGTCAGCGCGACGCGGATCGTGTCCTCAGGCAAGCCGCGGAGGCCGTGCCGCCGCGCGATCTCTCCGCTCAGCATCGTCCCGACCGCGCGATGGACGTTTCGGACGGGCAGATCGATGGCGACCTTGCTTCCGCCGTTGAGGGCCGGCTGCGCACGGCGGATCAGTTCGTAATCAAGAGCGCCATCGAGCCGGTGGTCCTGAGCCCTCGTGCAGCGCACGCCGCCTTCTTCGAGAGCGTGGAGCAGTCCGGCGAAATCGAGCAGCCGCGCCTTGGGATGCCCCGAGAGCAGCGCCGCTTCCAGCCGGTCCGGGTGTCCCACCATTTCGTCCACCGTGCGAAAGCCGAGCCGGGCCATGTGCCGGCGCAGGTCCTCGGCAACGAAGCGGAGGAACCGCTCAACGTGTTCCGGGCGGCCGGCGAAGCGCTTTCGCAACTCGGGGTCCTGCGTCGCGACGCCGACCGGGCAGGTGTTCATATGGCACTGGCGCATCATCACGCAGCCGAGCGAGACGAGGAGCGGCGAGCCGAAGCCGAACTCTTCCGCGCCGAGCAGCGCCGCAATCGCCACGTCCCGTCCCGTGCGCAACTGGCCATCGACCTGGAGTCGGACGCGGTCGCGGAGCCGATTGCGGATGAGCGTTTGGTGGGTCTCAGCGAGCCCGAGCTCCCACGGCAGGCCGACGTGTTTGATTGCCGTGAGCGGCGACGCGCCGGTCCCGCCGTCGTGCCCAGCAATGAGAATCATGTCCGCACCGGCCTTGGCGACGCCCGCGGCAATCGTGCCGACGCCGGCCTCGGAGACGAGCTTGACGGAAACCCGCGCCGCCGGGTTCGCGCACTTGAGGTCGTAGATCAGCTGAGCGATGTCTTCGATGGAGTAGATGTCGTGGTGGGGCGGCGGCGAGATGAGTGTGACACCCGGGGTGGTGTGGCGGACGCGGGCGATTTCGGCGCTGACCTTGTGCGCCGGCAGTTGGCCGCCCTCGCCGGGCTTCGCGCCCTGGGCAATCTTGATCTGGAGCTCGTCCGCGTTGACAAGGTATTCGATGGTGACGCCGAAGCGGCCAGAGGCAACCTGCTTCGTGGCGGAGCGGCGGCTCGCGCCGCCGGGCAGCGGGGCATATCGTTCGGGGTCTTCGCCGCCTTCCCCGCAGTTGCTCCGGGCGCCGAGCCGGTTCAGCGCCGTCGCAATCGCCTCGTGCGCCTCCTTGCTGATCGATCCGAGTGACATGGCGGCGCTCGCAAAGCGGCAGATGATCGATTCGGCGGGCTCTACCTCTTCGAGGGGGACAGAAACCCCGTTCCTGAACCGGAATAAGCTCCGCAGGGTAACTGGACCGTCCGGCTGGGCATCCATGCGGTCTGCGTAGACCCTGTACGCCGCCTCGTCGCCGAGTCGCACGGCCTGCTGGAGCTTGTAGATGGCGATGGGGTCCCAGAGGTGTTGTTCGCCTCCGATGCGGTTCTGGTACAAGCCGCCGAGGTCCAGCAGGCGCGGTGGGTCGCCCGTGGAGGGAAACGCGCAGGCGTGCCTCGCGAGCGATTCCGCAGCAATCTCTTCTAGGCCGATGCCCCCGATCCGCGAGACCGTGCCACAGAAATACGCGTCGACCAATTTGCGGCTGAGGCCGACGGCTTCGAAGCACTGCGAGCCGTGGAAGCTGCGAATCGTGGAAACGCCCATGCGGCTGAACGTCTTCAGGAGTCCCTTCTTGATTGCCGTGATATAGGAATCCATCGCTTCTTCGGGCGAAGCCGGACGTTCGAGCAGGCCGGCCTCGGCCAGCTCGCGAATGGTCGAAAATGCGACGGTGGGACAGATCGCGCTGGCCCCATATGCGAGAAGCAGGGCGAAATGCATGACCTCGCGCGGCTCGCCGCTCTCGACAAGCAGCCCGCAGGCGGTGCGGAGGTTCCTGCGGATAAGGTGGTGGTGCAGCCCTGCGGTCGCCAACAGGGCGGGAATCGGCGCCCGCTCAGCATTCATTCGCGCGTCGGTGAGCACGAGGATCGTCGCTCCCTCAGCAATGTGTTTCTCTGCCTGCTCACACACGGATTGAAGCGCCCGTTCGAGCGCCGCGGCTCCACCCGACACAGGAAAGAGGGTGTCGATTTCGCGGACGACCACATCGGGATGGTCGGCGCCGCGCAACCGCAGCATGTCTTCGGGTGTGAGGATGGGGTGCGGGAGCTTGAGTTGGCGACAGTGTTCCGGCGTTTCGTCCAGCAGGTTGCGTTGGCGGCCAACGAAACTCATCAGCGACATGACAAGCTCTTCACGGAGCGGGTCGATGGCCGGGTTTGTGACCTGTGCGAAGAGTTGTTTGAAATAGGCAAAGAGAAGCTGTGGGCGCGTCGAGAGCACCGCGAGGGCGGCGTCGTTGCCCATCGACCCGACGGCTTCCTGGCCACGCGCGGCCATCGGGCCGAGCACCATCCGCAACTCCTCGTTCGTGTAGCCAAAGGCATGCTGCTTCCGGCGGAGCACGGCGGGGTCCTCGGCGGGAATCCGGGAGGGCATCAGCAGCCCGCGCAACTCGATGCGGTTCGCCGCCACCCAGCGGCGGTAGGGCCGCTGGAGCGACACGGCTCTCTTCACCTCGGCATCGGGGATGATCCGGTGCTGCTCCAGGTCAACGAGGAGCATCTTGCCGGGGCGGAGCCGGCCGCGTTCGAGGATACGGCTGGCCTCGATTTCGAGCACGCCCGTTTCGGAGGCGAGAACGACGAGGCCGTCGCGGGTGACCGTGTACCGTGCGGGACGCAGGCCGTTGCGGTCGAGCGTGGCGCCGACGCAACGTCCGTCGGTGAAGACGAGCGCCGCCGGGCCGTCCCATGGCTCCATGAACGCGGAATGGTACTCATAGAAGGCGCGGCGGTCTTCACCGATGATGTATCGCGCGCCCCACGCCTCGGGCACGGTCATCATCATCGCGTGGGGCAGCGAACGGCCGCCCATCACGAGCAACTCGACCACGTTGTCCAACGCGGCCGAGTCGCTGCCACCTTCGACGACGATGGGTTTGAGCTTCTCGATGTCCGCTCCGAAAACGGGCGAGGCCAGCTCTGGCTCACGGGCGCGCATGCGGTTGACGTTCCCGCGAAGCGTGTTGATCTCGCCGTTGTGCGCGAGCATCCGGAATGGCTGAGCGAGATTCCAACTCGGAAACGTGTTGGTGCTGTACCGCTGGTGGACGACGCCAAAGGCGCTGGCGAAGCGGTCGTCGCGGAGGTCGGGATAGAACATCGGGATTTGCGAGCCGGAGAGCAAGCCCTTGTAGACAATCGTCCGACTCGAAAGACTTGCGACATAGAAGCCCTTCGCCTCATCCAGGCGGGAGGTTTCCTTCTCGACGAGGCGGCGGATGACGTAGAGCTTGCGCTCGAACACCGCGGCAGGGACGGAGCCGCGGCCGAGGAAGACCTGGCGGACATCGGGGCAGGTCGCCCGCGCAAAGTCGCCGAGGACATCGGAGACGACGGGGACGTGCCGCCAACCGAGAAACACGCACCCCTCGCCCAGGGATGTCGTCTGGACGATGCGAGCGCAGCGCTCGGCCAACGCCGCATCGGTCGGAAGGAAGAGCATTCCGACGGCGTAGTCGCCGGGTGCGGGAAGTTCGATGCCGGTTGCCGCGCACTGCTGCCGTAGGAACGCATCAGGGACTTGGACGAGGAGGCCGGCGCCGTCGCCCGTCGCCTTGTCGCCGCCCACAGCGCCGCGGTGTTCGAGGCGGGCAAGGATCCGGATGGCGCCTTCGACCACGGCATGGTGCGGCTCTGCGTCTAGCCGGGCCACAAAGCCGACGCCACAGCCATCGTGTTCGAAGGCCGGGTCGCAAAGCCCACGAGGCGGCTGCGAATGCGTCCGGCCCCAATGAGCCGGGTCATCGTTCATGGAGCGGCTCCCGGCAGGGCTAGTGTGCGCCCGTAGGCGCCTTGCGAGGCGCCTTGTGCGCCAGCGGGAGTGAACGCCGCGAGGGCGCCGCCATCAGGGAAGCCCTGCCGCCACACAACGACGCGAACCGACGGAGCGTGTATCGATTCCAACAAGCAGTTCCCGCGCGCATCGGTGCACCTCAATCTGTCACAACACGGGCAGGTATTTCTCGATCTCATACCGGCTGATGTGGGTGCGGTAACCGTCCCACTCAATCTTCTTGTTCGCGATGAACTTTTCGAAGATGTGGTCGCCGAGGGTCTCGCGGACGAGTTCGCTCTTTTCGGTTTCGGCGATGGCTTCGGCGAGACTGCCGGGGAGCGACGCGATCCCGCGCTTCGCGCGTTCTTCCTCGGACATCTCGAAGATGTCTTCCTCGACGGGCGGGGGCAGTTCGTATCCCCTCTCGATGCCGCGCAGACCGGCGGCGAGCATCACCGCAAAGGCGAGATACGGGTTGCACGCGGGGTCGGGGCAGCGGAACTCGGCGCGGGTCGCCTTCTCCTTGCCGGGTTTATACATGGGGACGCGGACGAGCGTCGAGCGGTTGCGCCGCGCCCACGAAACGTAGACGGGGGCTTCGTAGCCGGGCACGAGCCGCTTGTAGGAATTGACCCAGGGCGCAACGACCGAGCATATCTCGCGGGCGTGGAAAAGAAGCCCTGCGATATAGGCCTTGGCGACGTCCGAGAGGTGATACTTGTCGTTCGCGTCGAAGAAGGCGTTCCTGCCTCCCTTGAAGAGCGATTGGTGGGTATGCATGCCGCTGCCGTTCTCGCCAAACATCGGCTTGGGCATGAACGTGGCATAGACGCCGTGCTTCATCGCCACTTCCTTGACAACGAGACGGTAGGTCATGGCGGCGTCGGCCATCGTCAGGGCATCCGCGTAGCGCAGGTCGATTTCGTGCTGGCTGGGGGCGACTTCGTGGTGGCTGTATTCGACGGGGATGCCAAGTTTTTCGAGGATGGTAATCGTGTCGCGCCGCAGGTCGCTCGCGACATCGAGCGGGGTCAGGTCGAAATACCCGCCGGCGTCGAGCGGCTCGGTCCCCTTGTCGTTCTTGAAGTAGAAATACTCAAGCTCCGGCCCGACATAGAAGGTGTAGCCGAGGTCGGAGGCCTTCTTGAGCGCGCGGCGTAGCGCGACGCGCGGGCAGCCCTCATAGGGCGTCCCGTCCGGCTGATACACGTCGCAGATCATCCGCGCCACCCCGGCATCGTCCTCGGACCGCCACGGGAGGATGACGAACGTGTTGGGGTCGGGCTTGGCGATCATGTCGCTCTCTTCGATGCGGGCGAAGCCCTCGATTGACGAGCCGTCGAAGCCCATGCCCTCGTCGAGGGCCGTTTCCAGCTCCCCGACCGTAATCGCGAAGCTCTTGAGAAAGCCAAGCACATCCGTAAACCATAGGCGGATGAACTTCACCTTTTCGCTTTTCACCACCTCGAGCACGGCTTTCTTATCCATCATCGCCATGTGTGCCTCCGTTCCAAATGTGGCCCGTAGTCTTCGCCGGACACCGGCGAACGTTCAGGAGCATTTACCGCAAATCGCGTTCCCGAAGGGTCGCCACAGAATCGTTATTTGCATAACATACTGGAGCACTGCATGTTATGCACGACACGCAGTCGAACACATCCATGCTCCTCGGTTTTCAGCGCCTACATCAACGTAGGAGTAGGCAAGCATTCCTACATTTTTGTATCTTTTCTGTTGACAAGGCGCCGCTGGCGGATACCATGCCACCGATGCCCAAAACATCCGAACAACTGCAAATCAAGCGTGAAGTTCAAGAGCTCTCGCTCCTCTTCGAGATTGGGCGGATTCTCGACCAGAGCTTGGACCTGCGCGATGTGCTCGGTCCCGTGCTCCAAGCCATGGCGAAGCACCGGGGCATGCTCCACGGAACCGTCGCCCTGCTCAACCGCGGGACCGGCGAGATCGTAATCGAGGCGGCCTACGGCCTCTCGAAGAGCGAGCAGGAACGGGGGCGCTACCGGCTCGGCGAAGGCATCACCGGCCGCGTCATCGAAACCGGCCGGCCTGCCATCGTGCCGCACATCGCGGAGGATCCGGCGTTCCTCGACCGGACCGGTGCTCGGCGGAAGCTCGGCGGCGTAGACCTTTCGTTCATCTGCGTCCCCATCAAGCTGGGGAAGGAAGTCATCGGCGCGCTCAGCGCAGACCGCGCGTTCAGCGAGACGCCGCCACTCGACGACGACGCTCGGCTGCTCTCCGTCATCGCCCTGATGATCGCCGAGGCCGTCCGCCTGCGGCAAAGCATCCAAGAGGAACGGCAGCGTCTGCTCGACGAAAACGTCCGCCTGCACGAAGAACTGGAAAACCGCTTCCGTCCAGCGAACATCATCGGCAACTCCCGTCCGATGCAGGTGGTGTATGGCCTTATCGCGCAGGTCTCTAACAGCGACACGACCGTGCTCATTCGCGGCGAGAGCGGCGTCGGGAAGGAACTGGTCGCCCACGCGATCCATTACAACAGCCGCCGGGCGAAGAAGCCCTTCATCAAGGTGAACTGTGCGGCACTTCCCGAAACGGTTCTCGAAAGCGAGCTTTTCGGCCACGAGCGCGGCGCATTCACCGGCGCCATCGCCCAAAGGAAGGGACGATTCGAACTCGCGCACGGCGGGACCATCTTCCTCGACGAAATCGGAGACCTCTCGCACGCAACGCAAATCCGCCTGCTCCGCGTGCTTCAGGAACGCGAATTCGAGCGCGTCGGCGGCTCGCAGCCCATCAAGGTCGATGTCCGCGTCATCGCCGCAACCAACCGCAACCTCGAACGCATGGTCGAATCCGGCTCCTTCCGCCAAGACCTCTACTACCGGCTCAACGTCTTCCCCATCCACATCCCCCCGCTCCGCGAGCGACGGACCGACATCCTCCTACTCGCCGACCACTTCGTCGAAAAATACAGCCGAGCCAACAACAAATCCGTCCGCCGCATCTCCACCCAGGCCATCGACATGATGACGCGATACCACTGGCCGGGCAACGTCCGCGAACTCGAAAACTGCATTGAGCGGGCCGTGCTCCTCTCCACCGAAGGAGTCATCCACGGCCACCACCTCCCGCCGACGCTCCAGACCGCCGAGGCGAGCGGAACCGTCCACGCCAACACCCTTCAGGCGACGCTCGACAACATCGAGCGCGACCTCATCATCGACGCCCTCAAGACCTCGCGCGGGAACCAGGCGAAGGCCGCCGCCGCGCTCGGCCTCACCGAACGCGTGATGGGCCTCCGCATCCGAAAACACAACATCGATCCCCGGCGGTTTCGCGCCGGATAGACCTTCCTATCCCCTTCACGTGGGCGGAGCAACCTTTGGCTGTTCCCCATAGCGCCCTCGACGCGAAGCTTGACTCCGAGATTCGCCCCGCATAGGATTCGAGGCGGCAAGCTGCGAGGACGCTCGTGGACACGATGACGCCGAGGGAACGTTGGCTCGCGGCGTTGCGCCTCGAACCGGTGGACCGTCTGCCCTTCTGGCCGAAGCTCACCCCGGCCTACCCGCGCGCCCAAACCGCTCCGTTCCAGCACATGACCGTTGACGCCATCCACGACTGGATTGGAAGCGACCGGCATGTCGGCATCGGCGGCTGCACCCGACACGTGCGGCGAAATACGTCAAGCTCCGTGGCGACCAGCGAGCACAGCCGTGTCGAGACGTTCCACACTCCGCACGGTTCGCTCGTCCGCGTCGAACGGTTCGACAAAGATTCCCAATCCTGGCACCCTGTCGAATTCCCCGTCAAGAAACCGGACGACATTGTTCTGATGGCCGAGTGGTTCGCCGATTGCCGCGTCGAGGTTGACACCGCCGCGCTGGAACGCAGCCGCGAACAGGCGAAGCAGATTGGCGATGACGCTGCGACCATGACCAGCATCGGAACCTCCGCGCTCATGGAATGGGTGGAGCACCTCGCAGGGATCGAAAACGCGCACCTTTTCTTGGCCGACCGGCCGACGGAGGTCGCGGCGCTCTTTGAGGCCAAGCACCGCATCCTAATCCGCACCGCAAAAATCGTTGCGGACAAAAGCCCCGCAGACACGATCTACGCGATTGAGAACACGTCCACAACGCTCATCTCGCCAGAGCAGTACCGCACATATTGCTATCCGCACATAATGGAATACGCGCGGATCATCAGCGGCGCAGGGCGGCCTTTTGTCCTTCACATGTGCGGGCACCTGAAGGCGCTGCTGACCGACCTGAACACAATTCCTGCGGCTGCGTTCGAGGCGTTCACGTCGCCTCCGCTCGGCAACACGACCCTGCTCGATGGCCGAACGGCTTGCCCCGACAAGTGCCTCATCGGCGGAACGAACGCCACGCTCTGGACGCGGCGCGCCGCCGAGATTATCGACACGATTCAACGCGACCTCGACGCGCTGCCGCACCACCGCGGCATCGTCGTGACCTCGGCGGGCGTCATGCCGCCCCTCTGCACGCCGGAGACCATCCGGGCCGTCTGCGAAGCGGTCAAGGCATACGAGATAAAGGTGTGGCCCCAACGCGGGAAGGACCGATGAATGCCTGATACAGTTGGCAGAGAATTGATTCTCGGCTGGGATGTCGGTGGCACGAAGTCGGGCGTCGTGCTCGGCACAGCCGACGGCAAGATTGTCGAGAACCGCAGGTGGCCGTCGCGCGCCGAGCGCGGCCCGGATGCGATGATTGCTGACTTTGTTG
>CAZBRH010000031.1:16459-22501 GCA_964494245.1 uncultured Planctomycetota bacterium
AGCACGCCACGCAGTTGCTCGCAGAATGCAGCGGCGTCGGGTCATGTGGCGTAAGCATTGGCGGACCGCTGAATCCGCTCACGGGCGTCATCTATTCGCCGCCCCACCTGCTGGGCTGGGACACTGTCCCCCTGACAGACCTGCTGCACGGGCAGCTTGGTTTGCGCATCGTGGTGGAGCACGACGCCGCGGCCTGCCTCGAAGCCGAGTGGCTTTGGGGCGCTGCGAGGGAGACGACGCACGCCGTTTACCTTACGTGCGGCACCGGGTTCGGCGCCGGCATTCTTGTCGGCGGCCGCATCCTGCGCGGTCCGAATGGCGAGACGCCGGAGTTCGGCCACGTCCGCCTCGCGCCCGATGGTCCCGAGGTGTTTGGCAAGCGCGGCTGCGCCGAGTCGTTTTGTTCCGGCGAGGGCATCGGCAAGCTCGCGCCGTTTCTTTTCCCCGGAATCTTTGCGGAGCCGGTGGAGCCGAGGCGCTTGGTCGAGCTTGCGGCAAGCGGCTCCGAACATGCTCGCGCCGTGCTGACCGAATCGGGTCGCCGCACGGGACAGGCGTGCGCGCTGCTCGCTGACCTCTTTAGCCCGCAGGTGATTGTGCTCGGTTCGCTGGCGCGCTACCTGCCCGATTTCTGGTTGTCCGAGGTTCGCTCAGAATTCCGGAAGGAGGCGCTGGAACGGAACTCGCGGGGGACGCGAATCGTGCCCGCCGAGTTGGGCGATCGGCTTCAGCCGCTCTCGGCCATCGCCCCCGTCGTCTTCCGGCCGCGGGAAGGCGCCGCATCCGATCCCCGCACCAGCTGCTCCTGACCCGTCTACGAAGCGAACTCTATCTCCCCGAACAGGGTAAGCGGGGTCGAACCAGTGATGCGAACTCGAACTAGCTCGCCGGGCATCGGCGTTCCAGGATGGGTGAAGACCACGATGTCGTTCCCCCGGGTCCGGCCGGTGAGGCGGGAGGGATCGCGTTTGCTTGGTCCCTCGACCATCACCTCGAACACACGGCCGACCTTGGCAGCGTTCGCTTCGCGGCTTACCGCTTCCTGAATGGCGAGCAAGCGCTGGTTCCGTTCCTCCTTGACGGCGAGCGGCACGTCGTCGGTCATGCGCGCCGCCCGCGTGCCGTCGCGCTGGGAGTACTTGAAGATAAATGCCTGATTGAAGCGGCACGCGCGAACGAGCGAAGCGGTCGCTTCGAAGTCCTCGTCGGTTTCACCGGGGAAACCGACAATGAAGTCGCTCGCGATTTCGATGCCGGGCACAATCTCTCGCGCGGCGGCGACGATTTCAAGGTATCGCTCGGCCGTGTAGCCGCGATTCATTGCCGCCAGAATCCGATTGGACCCCGACTGGCCCGGCATGTGGAGGTGTTCGCAGACGGTCGGTAGATCGGCGATCGTATGGAGCAGCCGGGGCGATATGTCGCGGGGATGCGAGGTGATGAAGCGAAGCCGGCGCAGCCCTTCGATACGGTCAAGTCGTTCGAGCAGCGCGGCCAAATCAGTGTCCCCGTTGCGGTAGGCGTCGATGTTCTGCCCGAGGAGCGTAATCTCGACGCACCCATCGCCGACGAGCCGGCGGGCCTCCTCTTCGATCTCTTCGGGAGGACGGCAGACCTCGCGCCCGCGCACGTAAGGCACAACGCAATAGGAGCAGAACGAGTTGCAGCCGCGCATGACCGCGAGAAACGCCCGGTGCCGTTCGGGACGAGCTTCGGCTAGCCGCTCGAAGACGACCTGCGCGTCGTCCGTCGCCGCGATTCGCTCGCCCGTCCGCGCCAACTCGACGAGTTCGGGCAGACGCGAAAACTGCCCCGTGCCACACACGACATCCAGCCAGGGGTGCGCGTCGAGCAGGCGTTCGCCCTCTTTCTGAGCCATGCAGCCCATGAGGACGATGACAAGGCCGGGGCGCTGCTCCTTGACCCGTCTGAGCCGGCCGAGGTGCGAAAGGGCGCGCTCTTCGGCGTGGCGGCGGACGCTGCACGTGTTGAGGACGACCACGTCGGCTTCAACGGGATTCGCCGTTGCCACGGCGCCGCGGCGGATGAATTCGCTTGCGGCCAGCTCCGAATCGAGCTTGTTCATCTGGCAGCCGAATGTAACGAAGCAAACGCGCGTCGCGGTGGGGCTTGGTGCGATGGAGGAAGGATTCACTTATCGAACTGCTTGAGAAACGCGAGGGCCTGCCGGGCCGCCTCATCGGGGTGCACGTCGGCGGCACTCAGGTCCACCGTAAACCAGGCGTTGTAGCCGATAGAGTCCAGCGCGGCGAACACGGCGGCAAAATCCACCGTCCCCGCGCCTGGGACGACCGTCAACCGAGACTCGTCCGCCGAGACATCCTCGATGCGGACATGCCGGATAGCGGCGCCAAGCGTGCGAATCGATTCGGCGAGGTCGGCGCCAGCCCGCTGGAAGTGCCCGGTATCGAAAGCGACGCCAATCTTGGGCGAGCGCACCTGTTCCAGGATTTCGAGTGCCTGCGCGGCCGTCTCGACAAGCAGCCGCTTCTGTGGCGTAATCAGGACGGGAGGGCACTTGCCCTTGTCGATCATTCCAGCCACGTGGCGAAGCCCTGCGACGAAGTGGCCTATGGCGCGTTCCCGCGACATTCCTTCCTCGATTATGCCGCCGCCGAGGGTGGAGATGGTCGGGCCGCCGATGTCCTTTGCGAGCTGGCCGGCTTCGAGCGTGTGACGTATGCGCTCCTCGCGGAGCACCGAATCCGATTCGATCCACGAGGGCCGGAACTCGTCGCGAAGAGCGATCATGGGCGCGGCGTTGATGTTGGAAATGGCGAGGCGCTCTTGCGCCAGCGCGTGGCGGATAGCCCTGCGGTCGGCTTCTGTCAGAGATGGCGGGTAGCCGTGCGGCGCATCGGCCGTGATCTCGATGCCCGAGTAGCCCGCCAGGGCGACGTGGCGGATCGCCTGCGAGAGCTTGAATCTGCGGTAGGCGTTCGCGGAAAAGGCGAATTTTCTCAAGCAACAAACCCCGCCGTCTCGAGGACCAGAAAACGCGCGAGGCAGGGCCTTGCCCTGACGAAGCGGGACGCCGACGCCGGCGCCAGTGCCACGAGATTATAGACGCCGACGCAGCGGATGCAACAATTGCTTCGCGCTTGCAAGCCGGGCCGCAGGGAAGATAATAACGTTTGAATGACCCGTCTGGGACGAACAGCGTGCACGTCAGGCAAAACAGGTCGCGTGGTGAAGCGGACTACCGCGGGGTCGTCGTCGCATTGCCCGGTGAACTGAGCGCCGGCGAGCGGCGGCGGCTGGAAGCGGTTGGCCGCCGCTTCTCTCCGGAAGACTTCCGCTTCGCGGAGCTCGGCCCGCGACGGATTGTCCTCCAGCTGCGGGCGGTAGGCCTCGCGGAACTCCGGGCTTCCCTGGCAGCAGAGCAGCTTCACGGTGCGGCGGCCACGCGTCTCGTGGAGACCATCGAGGCGATTCACAGCTACGGCATCCAAGGAAGGAAGCGGCTCTACGTCGGCTACAACGCGGAACGAAAGGTGAAGAACCGCCGCTCCATAGAAGCGACAGTGGGCAAACATTACTACGCCAACGGGGCGCCCTTCTCGACACAGAACCAATCCCTGCCCGAAGACAAGATGAACCGGATATTCTGCGGGGACGCCGAGGCCGTGCTCGCCGAGTTTCCCGACAACTGCGTGGACCTCGTCTTCACGTCGCCGCCATACAACTTTGGTCTAGACTAAAAGAGCTCGGAAGACGGAACCGATTGGAAGGGGTATTTCGAGAAGCTCTTCCGGGTTTTCGATGAATGCATCCGCGTGCTCAAGTTCGGCGGGCGGATCGTCGTCAATATCCAGCCGCTTTTTTCCAGCTACATCCCAAGCCATCACTTCGTCAGCAATTTCTTCATGGGCGGCGGCTGATCTGGAAGGGCGAAATCCTCTGGGAGAAGAACAACTACAACTGCAAATACACCGCCTGGGGAAGCTGGAAAAGCCCAAGCAACCCATACCTGAAATACACGTGGGAGTTTCTCGAAATCTTTTGCAAGGGCGACCTCAAGAAGACGGGAGAAAGCAAGGACGCCGACATCACCGCCGACGAGTTCAAGCAGTGGGTCGTCGCCAAGTGGTCCATCGCCCCCGAACGGGACATGACGAAGTACGGCCACCCGGCGATGTTTCCCGAGGAGCTCGCCTACAGGGTCATCCGGCTTTTCAGCTTCCGCAACGACGTCGTGCTCGACCCTTTCAACGGCGTGGGCACGACGACCGCCGTGGCTCGGCGTCTTGGGCGCACGTTCATCGGAATTGATGTCTCGGAGGAATACTGCGCGACAGCCGAGCGGCGGCTGGCCGAAACGCTCTTCTGACCCTCAGGCGTGGCATTTTATTACTGCCCGCATTCCAGAATCAGCAGTGCGAGCATGGTGGCTCCCTGGGCGATCTCGCGGAGGGATATGCTTTCGTCCGGGCCGTGGGCGTCTGCGAGGCGGCCGGGCCCGAAGACGATGAGATCGCGGTCAGGAAAGAGCCGCGCGAAGAGCCGTGCGTCGCAACTGGCGTTCCAACCGGCAGGCCGGGCAGAGACGTCGATGCCTGCGCGGCGGCAGCTTTCGACGGCATAAACGGCGAGGGCGGAATCCTCCGGCCGCGCGAACGCCTCGTTGTGCAGGCGATCGAAGGATACCTTGACACTAGCAACGCGTCCGGCCGCCCCGGCCGCCGAGCGGAACTCGGCAAGTCCGCGTGAGGCGGCGGCGCGCAGCCGCTTCGAAACCTGCGTCATCGTGTGTGTTGGCAAGAAGCCCTGAGCGCCTTCGAGGACCAAGGCGTCGCCTTCCTGGCCTGCAAACGCGATGGCAAGATCCGGATGGGTCGAGCGCAGGACGGCCAGCTCGCGCACGACGAAGGCCGCTTTTGTGATCGCACTGTCTCGTTCGCCAAGCGCCCCCATGTGCCCGCCGATCCCGTGCACACGAAGAAGAAAGTCCCCTTTCCCCTTTGGTGCAATGGCAACGGGTTCGGAGAGCTTGGCGCCGTGCAGCGAGGCATATTGCTCGACCCCGCGGACAACCGCTTGCTTTACGTCGGCTTCGCGCAGTCCGACGGCGGCCAACTCAATCTCCACAAGGTCACAGACGCTGGACGGTGCGGTTCCAAATGGGCCGAGAATACCGTAGTTCGACTGCACCAGCCGATCCGGAAAGAGGGGATGGGTGCTTTCGATCTTGATTGCTTGGCCTTCGGCTTCGAGGGCAAGAATGACACAGGCGGCAAGCTCGGCAAGCCGGGATCGGGGCGCGATCAGGTCGGTGCGATACCAGAGCGCCCCGCGGTTCGCAACGTGAACTTGTAGGCTGGTCGGTTCACAGACGACAATGCCGTCGAAGCGGAACGGGTCTTGAAGCGCCAGCGAAAGCGAGCCGTTCCCCCCCACTTCTTCATCGATGACGAACTGGGCGCAAACGTCACTCCGAAGGCGAAGTCCAAAGCGGTCGCAAAGTTGGCGGACAAGGCGGAACGCAGCGACAATCATCGCGGCCTGGCCTTTCGCATCGCAAGCGCCACGCCCGCGCACGGTGTCCCCATCACGCGACGGGACGATGTGCGGCGGGATTGTGTCGATGTGCGTATTGAGCGCAAGACGGAGCGGCCGCAGCTTGTCTTCGGGAGGTGGCTCCGTGCTGGCGGCATCAGAGCGGAGGACGGCGACAAGGTTGGCCCGCCCGGCGTAGACTTCGGCCGCGGGCCTCACTGGGGCACGCGGCAATGTGTAGGCCGCATCGATTTCAATTTCGGGATCAATGGGAACGAATTCGGCGGTCAGGTTCGGACCGCACGACCGGTGAAGTTCGTCGGCGATGAGCTGAAGACACGCTTGCTCGGCGGCGCCCGCGCGAGCAGCGTCGGGCTGGGGGGTCGTGTCGATGGCGAGAATCGAGGAGAGAAACGCGGCGGTTGTCTCGACAAAGGATTCAGAACGAGCGGTCTCCAATGCGGCCGCGACGATTTCGTTTGGGATAGAGCCGGCGGCCACGCGGGCGCGAATGGTTCGCGCAAC
>CAZBRH010000031.1:22525-23498 GCA_964494245.1 uncultured Planctomycetota bacterium
CTCTGCGATTTTTTGCAGGAGCGCGATGTCGCGTTCTGCGGACTCGTCGAGAACGAACGCAAGGATGGGGGTATATTTGAGTCCGGTTTCTTGGGCAACACGGGCTTGGATATAGCCGCGGGCGCTTTCGAGCGCACGCCCTGCCAGCTTTTTCTGCACGTCCGTTCCCAGCACCGAAAAGTGCACCTTGGCCGTCTTCAGGTCAGCGGCGACTTTCACCTCGACGATGGTGATGAAGCCCGCTCGCGGGTCCTTGATCTCCTCGGCCACGACACGGCCGATGATCTGCTTCATCTGGCTGGCGACACGCTGTATTCGGATGGAGTCCATGCGTCAGAGAATTTCCGTTTCACACGCGACGAGCTCGGCGTCCCGTAGGCCGCCCGCCAATTGCGCGATGTTCGCTAGCACCGATTGGACATGAGCATGCTCGTTGGCGACAACGGCAACGCCGAGCGTGGCGGACTGGCAGTTCTCCAGCGAGCCGACCTCGGCGACCGAGGCGTTGAACCGACTGCGGACGCGGTCCTTGAAGCTCCTGACGACCCGACGCTTGTCCTTGAGCGACTGCGAGCCGCGGATAACCAGCCGGAGGTGGAGCGTGCCGACGACCATTTTTTTCCCATCGTTCATCTGCCATCCCCCTTGTGGTTCTTCTGCGGCGCCTCGCCGTTCCGAGGCCGCGGCGCCGGAGCAGCCGACGCAAAAAAACAGGGCAAGCGGGCAAGCAGGCGTGCGGGCAGCAGAAGGATCAGAGCGTTCGAGCGATCTCCTCGACGCGATACGCCTCGAATACGTCGCCTTCCTTGATGTCGTTGAAGTCGACAATACGAATCCCGCACTCCGTTCCGGCGTTGACCTCGCGGACATCGTCCTTGACGCGCCGCAGCGAGGCGATCTTGGCGTCATCAAGAATCACGATGCCGTCCCGCGCAATGCGGAGCCGGGCGTCGTTCGCAACGACGCCATCGGT
>CAZBRH010000031.1:23508-25328 GCA_964494245.1 uncultured Planctomycetota bacterium
ACCGGCGATGCTGCCGAACTTCGAGTGCTTGAAGACCTTGAGCACCGTCGCGTGCCCGATAATGGTCTCGCGGCGTTCTGGCTTCAGAAGCCCGCTCAACGCCGAACGCATGTCGTCGATGGGCTGGAAGACGATCTGGTAGAAGCGAAGATCGACTTTTTTCTCTTCCGCGAGCGCCCGTGCGCGTGAATCGGCGACGACGCGATACGCGATGATGATTGCATCGGACGCATCGGCAAGGAGGACGTCGGACTCGTTGACGGCGCCGACGCCAGCATGCAGCAGGCGGATCTTGACCTCGGCCGTCGAGAGTGCATTGAGCTTTTCCTTGAGTGGCTCCAGTGATCCCATCACATCGGCCTTGAGGATGACGCGGACTTCGGCGACCCGGCCTTCGGCAATCTTGCCGAAGAGGTTTTCGAGCGTAACGTGCGTGCGCTCGATGAGACTGGCCACGCGGGCGCGCTGGCTGCGGATCTCGGCGACCTCGCGCGCTTTCTGAAGACTTTCCACCACAAGCATCTGGTCGCCTGCCTCCGGCACGCCGCTCAACCCAGCAATCTGAACGGGAACGGATGGCCCCGCGGAATCGACGGACTTGCCGAGGTCGTTATGCATCGACCGGACGCGGCCGAACGCCGCCCCACAGAGCACGATGTCGCCAACCCTCAGCGTGCCCTCGCGGACAAGCACCGTGGCGACGGGTCCCCGGCCTTCCATCAAGTGGGCTTCGAGCACAACGCCGGTCGCCGGCTTGTGCGGGTTCGCCTTCAAATCCTTTAGTTCCGAGATGAGATGAATCATCTCGAGCAGTTCGTCGATTCCCTTGCCGGTGTGTGCGGAGACCTCGACGCACGGGACGTCGCCCCCCCATTCTTCAAGTTCGATGCCGTGGGAACCGAGCTGCAACTTGACCCGCTGCGGGTCAGCCGTTGGCAGGTCCATCTTGTTCAGCGCGACGACAATCGGCACCTCGGCGGCGTGGGCATGGGAGATGGCCTCGACTGTCTGCGGCATGACGCCGTCGTCTGCGGCGACAACGAGCACCACGACGTCCGTGCAATGGGCGCCGCGGGCGCGCATCGCCGTAAACGCCTCGTGGCCGGGCGTATCGAGGAACGTGACCTTCCGGCCGCCCGGGGTGGTGACGTGGTAGGCGCCGATGTGCTGCGTGATGCCGCCGGTTTCGGACGCGGCAACGTTGGATTTTCGGATGCGGTCCAGAAGCGATGTCTTGCCGTGGTCCACGTGCCCCAGCATGGTCACGACGGGGATCCGCGGCTCTAGATGCTCTCGGCTTTGGGCCTTGGCCTCGCGCTCGATTTCTTCCTCGATGGTCTCGCGTTCACGAATCGTCACTTCCCAGCCGTGTTCGAGGGCAATCATTTGAACGACGTCGTTGGCCAGGGGCTGGTTGATCGTGGCCGTGATGCCGTTGGCGAGGAGTTGGGCGATGAGGTCGCCCACCTTGACGCCGATGGCGGCAGAGAGGTCGCGGACAGTGACCGGAAATCGGAGGGTGGCCTTTTTCTGTTCCGGCGGGAGTTCGACGACTGCGGTTTCCCTGGTCGCTCCTTGGGGGCGGCGCCGCCTTCCGAACGGGCGCTGCTTGCGGGTGCGGCGCTGGTAATCCACGCCCGGCCCGGCCATTGCTTCTGAGTACACGCCGCCAGCCGTAAAGTCGGTAAATAGCATGAGGGGTTCTTTGGAATCCTCATCGCGGAGCTTTGGGCGTCGCCGCTTCTGCGCCCGCAGTTCCTTGGGATCGATCTCTTCTTCTTTGAGCTTCTCCCGGGATGGTTTGCGTCCGCGGCGGCTCT
>CAZBRH010000032.1:0-2457 GCA_964494245.1 uncultured Planctomycetota bacterium
ACTGCCTCAGCGCGCGTGCGGCGGGTGTGAAGCGGTAGGAGAAGTTGATCATGAGCTTGCGGTTTTTCGCCTCGGCGACCTCGGCCATCCGTCTCGCTTGGCGGGCGTTCAGCGCCATCGGCTTTTCGCAGAGGACGTGAGCGCCGGCGTTCAATGCGGCAATGGTGACCGGTGCGTGCAGGAAGTTCGGCAGCGCGACGGCGACGATGTCGGGCTTGACCTCGCGGAGCATCTGGCGATAGTCGGTGTCCGTCCGCTCGACATGGAGCTGCTTGGCGACGGCGGCGAGGCGGGCGGTGTCGATGTCGCAAAGAGCGGCGAGTTCGGCCTTGGGGTTCTCGGCGGCGGTGGCCGCAAGGCCCCTTCCCATGCCGAGGCCGATGACGGCGACCTTGGGACGCGACTGCATAGGATTCTCCTTACTGTGGCCCGGCTTGAGGCGAAATCCGACGAGCGGAGATGCTAGCCGGGGGCGGGAAGGAAGTCAAATGATCCTGTTGCCTCGCGTAAGAATCTATACGAAGAAATAATCGTCGTCTTGATGGTAGGGGGAGTCCAGAGGGGGAGTGTGCATAACTTGTGAACTTGTGGATAACTCTCGCTCTACCTCGCCACATGGCCTCGTTCCCTCCGGCTCGCCGCGAACTGGGGGCCTACTTGACCCCCGATGCGGCCTCTCGTCGTTTCGGCCCCGTCACAGACGGGGGGCTTCCCAAGGTTGTGCGCTTGTCGCTCGCCATGTCAATCGGCCTGTTCTGTAGCTCCCTGATCTGGCGGCTCAACGCCGCCGGATTCATGCTTTCGTATTGTGCTTGCAGCCGTCGCTTGTCCGCCGTCGTGATGCCCTCCTCTAGGCCCAGGACGCATAGCAGCGGTTATAGCCGGTTACTCGAACCAGCGTGTCCAACAGCTGCCCCTTTTCCTTCTTCGACGCCTTCCGGTATCCCTCGGCCAACTTGCGGCTTGCTGCCCTTCGCTCTTTCATACTCAACTCCCTTCGCTGCCTCCTTCGCGTCTTCGGAGGCGGCCACTTTCGTATAGATTTTTCGTGAGGCAATTCAGGGCCTTGACAGATTGGTAATACAGTGTAATAATGGCGCTTGAAATACGGACGGAGCACGCAGATGGCAAGGACGATGCCGAAGGCGGAGATCATTACGTTCAAGGTGGATGGTTCTCTGTTGGCCGCGATGAGCGCGGTGCCGAACCGTTCGGAGTTTATTCGCACGGCGGTGTTGGCGGCGCTCGACAGCTCGTGTCCGCTCTGCAACGGCACGGGGGTGCTGACGCCGAACCAGAAGAAGCACTGGAAGTTGTTTGCTGAAGACCACGTCATACAGCAGTGCAACAAGTGTCACGAATTTCGCGTTGTTTGTGCCCGTTCTCGCCGACGGGGGCCGGTGTGCAAAAAGGAAGACCGCAAGTGAAAACGCCGCATCTTTTGCTGCATGAGCTTCGCGCACACGCGCCCTTCACCGCGGTTGGCGCACTGAGCGGGATTTCCCTCATGCTTGTGGTCGCGCTGGCAGCCGTTCCGGAGCGTGTGACGAACGCGGCGTTCTACGTCTGCCATCCCGCCCACGTGATGTTGAGCGCCACGGTCACGTCCGCGATGTTCTGGCGGTATCGGCGCAACCTGCCAATGGCCATCGTCGTCGGGTATGTCGGTTCGATTGTGCTGGGGACGTTGAGCGATGTGTTGCTGCCGCACGCCGGCGGGTGGCTCATGGGGCTTGAGATGGACCACGTCGAGCAGCACATCGGGTTCATCGAGGAGTGGCGGCTCGTGAATCCGGCGGCGCTGCTCGGCATCGCCATCGGGATTCTGCGGCCTCGGACGAAGGTGCCGCATTTCGGCCACGTGCTCCTGAGCACGTGGGCCTCGCTGTTCTATCTGATGACGCATGGGCACGTGGGGAACTGGCTGCCCGAGTTGCCGTTCGCGTTCGTCGTCCTCTTCTTCGCCGTCTGGCTTCCCTGCTGCGTGAGCGACATTGTGTTTCCGTTGGTGTTCGTTCGCAGGGCGGAAGGAAACGTGTCACATCGGTAGCGGGGCGCCGTGCCGCCGCATCTTCTGTTTACACTTTCGGCTTCGTGATGTCGTAGCTGATGCTGTAGGATTCGCCGTCGAACTTGGTTTCGACGTCGTAGCCGCTGTTTTGGAAGATGGCGAGCATGGGGCGGTTGCCGGCGATGACGCTGGCGTAGAAGCGTTTGACGCCGCGTTGCCGGGCGGCTTGTGTGAGGTATTCGAGCAACAGGGTGCCCATGCCGCGCCGCTGCCATTCGTCCTGCACGATGAAGGCGACCTCGGCGGCCTGGGTTTGTGGCTCCAGGAAATATTGGGCGATGGCAACGATCTCTTCGCCCGCGGGGCCCGGAACGACGCCGACAATGGCGAGTTCGTTCCGGTAGTCGATGTTCGTCAGCTTCTGCACGTCGCGGTGCGGGAACGTC
>CAZBRH010000032.1:2468-24801 GCA_964494245.1 uncultured Planctomycetota bacterium
ATTCCGCACGGACTCCTGGCTCAGTGAATAGAGCATTTCGGAGAGGGCCGGCTCGTCCGTCGGCTTGACGGGACGGAAAAATATCTGCGTGCCGTCCTTCAGCGTCTCATATCGTTCCAGTTCTTCGGGATAGCGGATGCTCTCCCACGAGAGTTCGATTTGGTCTTCGTGAACGTATTTCTGAGCCTTCGCCGCCTGGAGCAGCTCGTTGCGGAACTTCGGATGGGCGATGTTGATGAGCGAAAGGACGCGCTCGCGGATGCTCTTGCCGTGGAGGTAGGCGATTCCGTATTCGGTGACCACGTAGTGCACGTCGCCGCGGGTCGTGACGACCCCGGCGCCTTCGGTCAGGTGCGGAACGATGCGCGAGACACTGCCGTCGCGCGCGGTCGAAGGCATGGCAATGATCGCCTTGCCTCCCCAGCTCCGCGCGGCGCCGCGAATGAAGTCCACCTGTCCGCCGATCCCGCTGTAGAAGCGGTAGCCGAGCGAATCCGAGCACACCTGCCCCGTCAGGTCGATTTCGAGGCCGACGTTGATGCCCACCATTTTCTCGTGCTGCGCGATGACAAACGGGTCGTTCACATACTCCGTCGGACGGAAATCGAAGAACGGATTGTTGTCGATGTAGTCATAGAGCCGCTTTGATCCCATCGCGAAGCTGGCAACAACCTTGCCGCGGTTGATCGTTTTCTTCGAACAGGTAATCGCGCCGCACTCGATGAGGTCGATAATCCAGTCGCTGAACATTTCGGTGTGAACGCCGAGTTCCTTCTTGTCGCGCAGGCATTCGGCGAGTGCCTGCGGAATCCGGCCAATCCCGCACTCGATGGTGCTCCCATCCTCGACGAGCCGGGCGAGATTCTGGCCGATCTTTCGTAAGGTCTCATCCGGCTCGGGGACGGGGACCTCAATGATGGGTTCCTCGTAGGGAACCATCAGGTCGATCTTGCTCACGTGGACGAAGCTGTCGCCGAGCGTGCGTGGCATGTGGGCGTTTACCTGGGCGATGACGAACCGTGCGTTCGCCACGGCGGACTTCACGATATCGACGGAGACCCCGAAGCTCGAAAGCCCCCGGGCGTCCGGCGGCGTGATGCTGACGAGCGCAACGTCGATGGGGATGCGGCCGCTCTCGAACTCGCGCGGGATGTCCGAAAGGAAGATTGGCGTGTAGTCGCCGATCCCCCGGTCGAGCGCGTGGCGAACGTTATCGGCCACGAAGAACGTGTTCATTTTGAAGCGTTCGCGGAACTTTTCGTCCACATAGGGGGCCGACCCCATCGTGAGCAGGTGAATGATGTGGGCATCGAAGATGTGCTTCGAATGCTCCACCAGAGCATGCACGAGGTGCTGCGGCTGGGCACAGGCCGACCCGATGAAGATGCTGTCGCCCGGCTTGATCCGCTTCATTGCTTCTTGTGCGGTCACGAGGCGGTCTGCATATTTCTCTCGCCAGTTGAACTCTGGCATGCTTGCCTCCAACAGTCGCGCTCGGCGCGTCGCCGCGAGCACGGCGGCCACACCGGTCTTTGTCCTCGGCATTGTAGCGCGCGCCTGCGCCGCCTACAAGTCGGCGCAATGTCCAGCCGGACAATTCAAGCACCACGCGGGGATGGGGAACACCCGCGAGCCGCTTGACGAGCATTCCGAACGCGATAGAATGAGGCGAGTAATTGACATTGGCCGTAAAACTGATGCTCGATGGACGCTCTCTCGGCTGGAATGTCTGTTACCGGCAGCCGCGCCCGGCGCACCTGCAATTACGGAGCTTCGGTTGTCGAGGCCGCGTAGTGGCGGGGTAACTCTTGTCCCCGGACCGCTGGAAAGGGGGTGAACACGCGCAGCTCAGGGCGTCCGGTTGTGCGGTAAGAAGCCGCGGGTTTGGTTCAAGGGAGCATCGGGAAGAAGAGGAGTCAATACGATGTTGCACGGGAAGGCAGTCATTGTCCTGTTGGCAGTGGTGATGGCCGTTGCGCTCACAGTGGAAGCGAACGCGCAGAACGCAGCCCGCACCGCTCCGACGCGAGAAGAGATGCAGCAGCGAATGGAACAGCGCCTAAAGGAGACCCTGGGCGTTACCGCGGAGGAGTGGGCGGCGCTGAAGCCGAAGGTGGACAAGGTGCAGGCGTTGGTGCGGCAACTGCGGGCTGCTCAGTTCGGCTTCGGCCGCCGCCCTGGCGAGGCAGCGCCCGCCGACCAGTCGGAACTTGAGAAAAAGATGACAGCGCTCCGGACGCTTCTTCAGAACAAGGACGCCAAGGCCGAAGATATTACGGCAGCCCTGGACGCCTACCGCGAGGCGCGTGCAAAAGTCAAAGCAGACCTTGAGAAGGCACAGAAGGAGCTTCTCGAAGTCGTAACGCCGCGGCAGGAGGCAGGGCTGGTCACCTTGGGCCTCCTTGACTAGTCGGGCTGTTGCAGCAGGGTTCATGACACGACGCCGCAAGCGAGCTCTCGTTTCCCTGGCCATCGGGGTGGTTGTTGTTGCCTCTGGCGCGGCGCTCCTCTTCACGAACTGTGGCATCCAGCTTGGAGCGCCGCCCGCTCCGGACCCCGTGTCGGTGGCGCCGGGCGAACCGCTTGAGGGAAACTGGGCGGGAACGTGGTCCAGCACTGTCCGCGACGACGGTGGCAAGCTCATCTGTGTCGTGCGCAAGCGCAGCGACGGAAAATACGACGCCACCTTCAAGGCGACATTCGCCAAGTTGTTTACGTATACCATGCCCGTTGTGCTTCGGGCGACACCTGTGGCGGGGGGATGGGAGTTCGAGGGACAGGCCGATCTTGGCTGGCTCCACGGCGGCGTTTACACCTATAAGGGGCGCGTCGAAGGCGACGAGTTCCATTCCACTTACGACTCGGCGTTCGACAAGGGCGTCTTTCGCATGAAAAGGGTTCCAGCGAGCGAATGATTCGCTCCCTTCGGCCTGCACGGCGCTCCTTGGGACAGGTCATGACGTGGCAGGAGCTTCGAGCATGTCCCGCCCAGCCAACTACGATGTGGTCATCATCGGGGCAGGGCCGGCTGGTTCGACGCTCGGCACGTTGCTCGGACGCGCGGGCGTTTCTACACTGCTGGTGGACAAGGCGCGCTTTCCCCGCGTCAAACCGTGCGGGGGGATGCTCAGCGCCAAATCCGTCTCGCATATCACGGAGGTTTTCGGGTGGAGCCGTGTCGAACCGCTCTGCCGCACAGTGAGCGATGGCTGGTGGATGTTCTATCGGGGGGATCCCGTATCGGAAATCTCCGACGCGGCACCGTTGTATTGCGTGGAACGCGCGGAGTTGGATGCCTTGCTGCTCTCGTTCGCGGAGGAGAGCGGCTGCGCTGTGGAGCAGGGCGCCCGAGCGGTGGGGATCGACCGCTCGCCGCCGGCTGTGCGGTTCGCCTCGGGCCGCGTTGTGCGGTGCTCCATCCTTGTGGGAGCCGATGGGGTGCAAAGTCTTGTGCGGCGGGTGCTTCGCGGTGGGCGCATCCCCGCGCAGGGCATGGGCTTCGGCGTCGTCGCAGATGTCCCTCTGGACGACCTGAAGCAAAGCGACCCGTGGGGGCCTATCGAACGACCAGAAATTTACTTCGGTCTGTCGCCGTGGAGCTACGGTTGGGTGTTCCCGAAGGGGTCGAACGCATCCGTCGGCGTCGGCGGCTTGTTGGCGAAGACAGGCAATCTGCGGAAGCTGATGGAATCCTTCGTTGCCGAAAGGTGCGTGCCCGGCGCGTTGGACCGCCTACGCCTGATGGGGCACGGTATCCCGCTCGGCAATTTCGAGCGAAGCCCAGGTTTGGGGAATATCCTCGTCTTGGGCGATGCTGCCGGGATGGCCGAACCGCTTACCGGCGAGGGGATTGCCTTTGCGCTGGCCAGCTCTCGAGCCGCCGCGCCCGCGGTGATCGAAGCGCTCAACCGCGGCCGTCCCTGGCTTGCCGGCCGGCTCTACAATGAGGCGTGCCGCCAGGAGATCATACCCCACTTGCGCCGCGCCTGCCTCGCCCGATGGGCCTTCTTTCCGGAACGCGTGATGCGGTTCGTTGTTTGCTCGCTTCGCAGGGACCCGGTTCGCGCGCGACTCTACGCTGACGTGGTGGCAGGGAAGCTATCCTATCCGGCATATTTCCGCCGCATTATCGGCCGCGCACTCCTCAGACGACTTGGCCTGCTTCGCATAGGATCGAAACCCGTTTCCGGTTGACTTTACAGCCGCACACCTGATAATACGCCTGACGATATCAGCCACACTCGACCGGCCGCTCGCTGAGGTTCACAAGAAAGATGCGACACGCCCTGCTTTGCCTTGCATGTGTCTTGGTTCTGTCGCCTGCCACGCGGTCCGACCCTGCAGCGGTGTGGTGTCCCAACCCGTTGACTGAGATTCTTGAGGGGGCGGACTATTCTGACAAGAACGATCCCGAAGCGGCCATCCGCATCGTCGGCACCCGCAACGGCGCGTTTTCCGGTCAGGCCGTCGTCTATTTCAAGACACCGGCCAAAGGCCCCGACGCTTCGGTGTCCGACCTGATACTGAGGGGCGGAGCGGCGACCATCCCCGCTGCCGCCATCGAGGTGCGCTACGCGATTCCGCGAGGTCTCGGTGAGAGCTCGAAGCCCTCGCCCTTCGACGCTCTCACCGAAACGCCGCGGCCCGACGGCACCACCCATCCCGTCTGGATAACTGTCAACGTGCCCCAAGACGCCCCTCCTGGCGAATATGAGGGGACGGTCTCCGTCGCGGGCCGGAGCATCCCTGTTCGTCTCACCGTGTGCGACTGGACGCTGCCCGCCCCGGCTGATTTCATTACGTTCGTGGACTTTATCCAGTCGGCCGAGTCGGTCGCGGTCCAATACAATGTCCCCCTCTGGTCCGACCGGCACGTCGAGCTTGTCGGCGCCTCGTTCCGCCAGCTCGCAAAAGTCGGCAACAAGACCATCTACCTCCACCTCGCCGGCCGAAGCAACTTCGGCAACTCCGAGACAATTGTCCGCTGGACCAAGGAAGGTGACGGCTTCAAGCACGACTTCTCCCCGGTCGAACAATACCTGGACGCCGCTCTCAAGAATGGCATCAAGCCCGCCGTCATCGTGATGTACGACTGGGAACCCTACGTCGGCGGCGGACACAAGCACAGCGACGCTCCGCGAACGCTCGGCAATTACTTCACCGTCTACGACCCCAAGACCGGCACCGTTTCGGAGGCCGAGGGCCCGATCCACGGTGGCCCCTCGCCCGGCTATCCCAACTACCCCGCCGACTACATTGCATTCTGGAAGCCCGTTTACGACGGAATCTACCGGGTGCTCAAGGACCGGAATTTGGCTGGCGCCGTAATCTGCCACGGCCTGTTCAAGGACGGCGCACAGCCGAACGAGTCCACAGTGAAGACCCTCAAGCAGATTACGCTGTGGGCCGTGTGGGCCGACCAAAATCACGGCTCGCCCTCCAGCATCCACGGGGAGCCAGTCGGCTACGACACGACGGTCTGGAATGCGCAGATGCCCGTGGACCCGGCGCAGAAGCGCACCTACGGCTGGCAGCGGACGCGGATTGTCGCGATGTTCGACCGCGACATGGGGCAGGCGATCTTCGCGGGTCAGATTGTGCGGAGCCGCCTCTTGGGCGAACTGAACATCTCCGGGAATCAGCGCGGCTTCGGCCGCATGGCGGCCGACTTCTGGCCCGTGCTCAAGGACGGACGCGGACGCGTGAGCTCGCTCGCCGCACGCTACCCCGAGAGCTCCTGGGCGCAACTCAACCTCCGCGCAACCTCTTACCTCTCGCCGGGGCCGAATGGCGCCGGGACGACGATCCGCTTCGAGATGCTCCGCGAAGGCATTCAGGAGTGCGAAGCGCGCATCTTCATCGAAAAGGCGCTGCTCGCGAAGAAATTGCCCGAGCCGCTGGCCGCAAAGTGCCAGGAAATCCTTGACGAGCGCGTCCGCGCCATCATCACCGGCCTCGGGCCGGGAATCAAGCGGCCGAGGCAGACGGAAGTCGGCACCGTCGCCGCGTTTGTTGCGTCCAACTGGCAGGAGCGCTCGCGCATGCTCTACGCAGCGGCTGCGGAGGTCGCAGAAGCCCTCGGTCGTTGAGACCATTGCTGTAAGGAGTTTTACAGATGAGCTGCGACGTCGTGCCCGCGCCACGCTTCTCTGCCTTGCTGTCCGACGAAAGTCTCTGTCTTCCTTCCAGCGCGCCTGTGCTTCTCGGCAAGGCGTTTGCCGATAACGCCGTTCGTTGGGCCGTCCGACCGCTGCTCGCGCGGCTTCGGGCAAAGGCCGCCCCGCTCCGGAAGAACACGGTGCTGCGCGAGTCGGCCGTGCTCATTGGCGATCCGAAAGACCATCCCGAGCTGGCGAAGGTGGACGCGCGGCTCCGGCGCAAGATTCGGGCACTCGGCGGCGAAGGATACCTTCTTTCCACGGGCATGGATGGTGTCCGCCTCGTTGCCGAGTCGCCGGCCGGGGTGTTCTGCGGCGTCCACACGCTGCTACAGATGCTCGACGGGCGAGCACTCCCGCGCGTCGAGATAGCCGATGCCCCCGCGTTCCCGTTTCGCGGAATTCATCTGCCTGCGCGCCATCCGGAGCGGCTGCCCCAGCTCAAACGCCTCATCGCCGAGGAACTGCCTCGGCAGAAGGCCAACGCCTTCGTGATGGAAATCGGCTACGGCTACGCCTTCAAAAGCCATCCCGAAATCAAAGCGGAAAAGCAGTTCAGTCGCTCGCAGATCCGGCAACTCGTGCGACTCGCGCGGGAAAACAACGTGAAGCTCATCCCACTCCTCAACTGCTACGGCCACCAATCCTGGCGCACCGAGCGCATCGGAGCACTTCTCCGCGCGTATCCCGAGTTCAACGAGACGCCGGATGGTTCAAAAATCCGCTATTGCGCGAACTGGTGCCCGTCGAACCCCGACGTATACGCCGTCGTTTTTGACCTCTTGGACGAACTTATCGACGTTTTCGAGGCCGACTCCATCCACCTGGGGATGGACGAGGTGTTCGAGTTCGGCCAGTGCCCGCGCTGCAAGGGCAAGACCCCCGCCGAGTCATTCGCGCTGGCGGTCAACACACTCTATGACCACGTGGCGCGGAAACGCGGCGTCAAGATGCTCATCTGGGGCGACCGGCTCATCGACGGCAAGAAGACGCCTTACAACAAAATGAACGGTGCCCGCAACCAGACCCACCCCGCCCGCGACATGATCCCCAAGGACATCCTGCTCTGCGACTGGCACTACCACTTGCACCGCTCCTATCCTTCCATCGACCAGTTCGAGAAAGCCGGCTTCGACTATGTCATCTGCGGCTGGCAGAAGCCGCGGGCGGTGGATGCGCTGTTCGCCTACGCCTTCCGGCACGGCAAGCGGCACCTGCGCGGATGTCTCGCAACGAACTGGCACGGCGGCCAGGCGGAGCTCGACTACCTCCTGGACGGCGTCGCTCGGGACGACCGTGTCCGAAGCGCTGGCGAGTGCTTCCGGAAGAGCGTCCGGATGGCGTGGAGCGGGCCGGCCCGCTAGCGGCGAAGGACGTTTGTCCCGCAGCGGGGGCCGCCGTTGTCCCGGTGGAGGGCGTCCCAGCCATCGAGGAAGCGCACGTCGCGCGGGGCAAGAGCCGTGTGGATCGCGCGGGCGAGGACGTCGGTCGCGTCGTCGGGAGGGTTCGTTCGCGGGCCGAACGTCTTGAGCACAACGACGAGCCGGCCGAGGTTTAGCAGGTTCACGGGGTTCGGCGTGAGGCACCAGGCGTCGCCGCCCTCGCCGTCGTCGATGTGCAGCACCGGGAGCCGGAGGATGTGTTCGGCGCCGATCCCCAGCTCGCGGCGTAGAACGTCCTTGGCGGCGGCGATCCGCTTCGCGGAGCGTTCCGCCGCGTCGGCGATGGCCTTGTCGTCCGCCAGCTCACCAGCGGTGATGATGGCGGGGACCGGCTCGCCCGCACCGTCGAGCCAGAGCTGCGAGCCCTCGACAACTAGGTAGCGGCTCGTCCCGTCCGGAACCTCGATCCAGATGGGCATGGATTCGGCCTGCCCGTTCAGTGCTGCTTGGAGCGCCCGCGTTGGCGAATCCGACGGGGGGCGTCCCCGCAAGTCCCAGACCTTATCCACCCACAGCCGGCACGCCTCGGCCTTCGCGATCCGTCCGATCTGTCCAGTTCCGGTTCCTGCAATGATGCGGACGTAGCGCCACTTTGCCTCCGAAAAGTCGCGGTCGGCGTCGTCCACGTAGCGCGTTCCCGCGCGGGTCACACGTCCGATGGCTTCGCGGCTCCCCTCCGTGTAGAAGATGGCTCGGTCGCGCGGCACGTTGCGAAGCAGCTCGAGCGCCGCCGCTGGGTCCGGGAGAACGAGCCGGAAGGGTGGTGTTCCGGCTGCGGGCACGAAGCCGATAATCTCATCGACGTGCCCTGTTCGCAGCGCCGAGGTGTCAACCGCAATCAACCGGCCATCGGGACCTGCCTGAACTTTTTGGCAGGCAAGGAAAGTTCTTATCTCATCCTGAAGTCCCGCCCCGACGATCAATCGGCCATGGGGATATTTGTCGCCGAGCGGAGGCGAGGCAAGGACGTTGCCACCGGCGTCGTAGCGCTGGTCCGGCCAGCCGCGTTGGGCCGCCGTTCGCGTCGCCACGGGCACAGCGGGGAAGCGGTCCGCGATCCACGCGTGGAAGGCATCGTTGCCGGGCATGAGCAGGACCGCGGGGACTTCTCCGCGGCGGAGAAAGAGCCAGGAGTCGCGTGCCCAAGCGGACGTCGCCCCAGGGCCCGGTTCCCCGTTCGACTCGAACTGCGGGATGGGGATGACCGACGTCGGGTCTATCCCTGGCAGCTCAGCGAGCTGGTCCGACCACCTCCCAAGTGACGTCGCGTAGATCAATTCCGGCGGCCGGGTGTCGGGCAGGACGATGAACGGCGCTTCGGGTTCCGGAGAGCAGCCCGCGAGGACGACGAAGAGGACGAGAGCGACCAATCGCAGCTGCACGACGTCATTCCGTCCTTGTCAATAGGAAGGGCATCACAGCACAGAGTCGTATCCGTGTCGAGACGCCCTATCTTGTGCCCAAGGCCTTCGCCACTTCGGCCGCGGCTTCGTACAGCTCCCGCGACCGCTCCTGCCAGCCGGACGCGGGATACCACTCCGGTCCTTCGCGGTAGGCGATGTAGAAGAGAGCTCGGTCGTCGAGGACTTTCTGGCCGCGGGCAGCCAGTTCGTCGCCAAGCTTCGCGCGTGCGGCGGCGTCTGTCAAGGCCTTCTCGATGAAGATGCGCGTCTCGGCCTCTTGGATGCCCTGGTGCAGCGTGTCGAGCCGGACGGTCTGGGCCGGGCCGCCGGGTGCCGGATAGAGCAGTTCGAGCGTGGATTCGGAGATGGTCGTCTGCCCCCAGTTGGCGTAGAGGCCGGCGAGGGTGCCGCCGCCGTAGTGGCGGTTGTCCTTCGTGACGGTCCAGAAGTCGGCGCCGATGCGTGCGACGCCGCGGAAATTGGCCATGAGCATCGCTTCCTGCTCGCCGCCCTGCAATCGCTCATTCGCCGCAACATGGCGGGCGCCGCCCCTGCTCGCGGGAAGACAGTCACGATCGGCGTCCGCTTCCAGCCGTACACGCGCTTCTCGCGCGGGTCGTAAACTCCATGCGTGCCCCAAACATGGGCGACATGACCGACTTGGACGCCGTAGAAGCTGCCGACAAATCCGTGCGCCTGCTTGACCCACGTGGCCCAGGGGGCGGCCTTCTGGAACATCTCGACCTCGACCTTCGCCGGATGCCGGTCGCTCGCCATGCCAATCATGATCGCAGCGTCAGCCACACCGGCCTTCCTGAGGCGTGCCCGGCACTCTTCGAGGACGGGCTTCCAGAAATCGGCGCACTCCGGTGCGCCGTAGAAGGGGCTTGGCATTTCGCTCACCTCGCCCGTCTTCGGGTCAAGGACGTTCACGGGGGCCGTCTGTTTGACCTCGTTTTTCGGATCGCGGTTATGGCGCGAGTCCGCAGCGTAGTTCGGCTCCCAGGCATAAAGGCACGCCACCTGCGGCTTGCCCATGTGCTCGATGGCCAACGCGACATACTTGTCGAAGATTGTGTAGTCGTGGCCATACGTCCCGTCGGCGTTCTTGATCCAGCGAATCATGCCCTCCTTACCGAAATGGTGCCGCGCGATCAGCGGCAAGAACACCGCGTTCGTGCCCACCTTGCCGAGGAGCTTCATCGACTGGCCGACGAGCTCCCAGTGCTTCTCCGACCAAAGCGGCACCTTGTAGAACAGCGCCACCGATTCGGGCGATTGCACGATGCCCAAGTGCGAAACGTATTCCTTTGCCTCCGGCAGCGCCCAGCCGTAGACGGAGAGCTCGACCGGGACAGCGACCGGGGCCAAACCGTCCGCGCGCACGGTCACCGTGCCGGAATAGTCGCCAGCCGCCGCGTCAGCGGGCACCTCGACGGTGACGCGGACCGGCTGCACGGCTCCGAAGACCGGGCGAAGGCCCGTGTATTGGCGGCTAATGCTCTGCTGGCGAACGGGTACCTCGGCCGGAGGCGCGTCAACCATGCCGTCGAACCGGGATGCGTTCCAGACGCCGCGGTAGCGGCCGCTCGACTCGGCACCCACGCCGGTCGGCAACGGATAACGAAGCGCAACGGCGGATGCTGGAATCGCGGCCTTGCCGTCGGCTTGCTTCAGGTCGCTCGCCTCCACGGCGAGCCCCTTGATCGGCGCATCGGAACTGACGACGAATTGTCCCGAGAGCGTTCCCCGACGTGCGCCGACGAGGCGAACGGGGCGGAGCGGCTCGTTCCGATCGCCGTAGTCGGCGTCGAAAATCGCGTCCATTGGACTTACGCTCCATACCTGGATTCCCGCGGGGCGGACGAGGTTCGGGACGGCCGCCCCTTCGGGAAGAGCGGTCAGCGCGGCGTGGTTCAAGCCGAGCGTCGACCACGCGACCTGCCATGCGTCGCGGAGTTTTTTGCTGTCGGGGTGGACGGGTGCCCGGTGCAGCGCCAGCGCGAGCACATTTACGCCCTTCCGAAGCGCGCTTGTCGGAAGCTCCGCATTCGCAACCCGTCGCACGCGCAGATCAAGGCGCTTCTTGTCTTCCTCGGTCAGCGTCCCCGCGTAGGGGATCCCTGTTTTTCCATCGGCGCCAACATACGCCTCCCAGGGGTATTCTTCGGCCAGAGCGGGGTCCGGTCCCCCGTCCTTCCCAACGTGCCCACGAGCCACCTCGCGGCCGTTCAGGTAGGCGACAAACCCGCCGCGATAGGCAATGGACAGCAGGAGTTGTTCGACCTTGGCGGGGTCGGGGACGCTGAACTTGCCCCGCATGCAGACCATGGCAAAGCACTGCGAACCGCCGTCGTGGCGAACCCAACCGCCGCCATCGTTGACGGGGCCGGCCCAGCGCATCCAGGCCGCATCGCCGAAGTCGGGGCTGGTCCAGTCGGCGGGAGGCAGCGGTGTCCGAGGAGAACCCTCGGGCGCTGGCGTTTCCGCCGCAGTGACGCCAAACGCTACCGGGCGGAACACGGGGAACGCGCGCCAGTAGCTGTATATGTCGAGGATCAGAGACGGCTTGGGCGCGTCCGCGTCGGTCTCAGGCGCAGACACGGCAAACGATGCTGCCGCCAAACCGATAAAGCACAACAACCCCAACAGCCCGCGTGGTGCCATTTTTCATCCTTTGTTTTGTTGGCGTTTGCGTGTGAGAACGAAACAAGCGCGAAGCATGTAGAGATCCTTCGCTATCAATGCATACGGCAACAAGTCAGACCAGAGCGCCCTTGCCGGCCGTCGATCACGGCTGCGGGAGCCCATCGCGCGAAGCGGGATCCCGGGCTCAGTCGCGGCATTCGTCGGCAGTAAGTGGCTGGAACGTTGTGACCAACTCCTGTGTCTGGCCGGTCGCTGCGGCACGGTAGCACGCCTCGATGATCTCGATGACATGCCGTGCGTGTTCGGCGGTCGCGATGGATGGGATCCCCTCGCGCACCCAATCGACGAGCTGCATCATGTCTTCGAAGACGTGGGACTCTTTCATTTTGGCGTGGGGGCCGACGACGTGCGGCTGGTGGTCGCCCTCTCGCTGCACCTCCTGAGGTTCCCCGGCCTCGCCGAAGGTGTAGTTCCCGCCGACGGGTTTGTTGGGCGTGAAGACGGTGCCGACGATGCTTCCGCCGGTTCCGAAGATGGACGGCGTGTGCTGGCCGCGGGTGACGCCGCCGAGAACGGTACCCCCGCTGAAGCCGAAGAAGGCGTCGCCGAAATCGATAAGCATGAACGTGTTGTCGTCCATTTCGCAGACGATCTTTTTGCCGTTGAATTCGCGCTCACGGACGGCAAGGCCGCTCATGCCGCAGACGCGCTGTGCTGGTCCGACAAGGCCGGTGAGCGAATGCAGCGCGTAGACGGTGACATCATACAGCGGACCACCGCCGGGTCGCTTGTAGTACCAACTCGGATCGATCTCGCCGAGCGGGCCATCCTTCGAGCGGACCTTCTCTTGTGTGTGGTAGTGGCTGATGGAACAGGGTGCAGCTGCCCAAATGAGCTTGCCGAGGGCGCCCTGGGCGATGAGTTGCCGGAGCCGCCGCAGCGCTGGCCGGAGCATCTGGCCGGGCGACGCGACGAGGCGAACGTCTTTTGCCGCCGCCGCGTTGATGAGGTCGTCGGCCTACACTCTTTCCCGACCCGAACGTGGATGCCGTGACAATCGCCGCCATCCCCTGTTCGTAGTGCAGCCCGATCGGCGAGCAGATTGTCACGGCATCCACGTTCGGGTCGGCCAGCAGTTCCTCGAGTGTGCGGTAATGGGCTGGGACGCCGTATTTCTTGGCGGCGGCCTCGGCTCGGCCGGGAGCTGGATCGCATACCGCGACGACACGGACTCGGTCGTGCACGTCTTCGAGGCTCAGGTGTTCCAGCGCCGCGTTGATGCCGATGGCGCCGCAGCCGACCACTCCCATTCCGATGACGTTGCTCATCCGCGTTATCCTTTCTTCTGAGGTTCAAGGTATTGACGCCAGTTGTGTCGGTGTTCCCAGCCGACGGCGTTCTTGAGTTTGCGGTTGCTTATCAGCGACGCATGCCCTTCGAGCTTCTCCGCAACAAGCGGCAGAAGGTCCGGGCGAAACTTTTCGATAATCTCCATGGTCGGTTCGAGTGCGGTGGTATCGTCCGCATTACAGAGGAAGGCGTCGTGGCGCGGCAGAGAATCGGCCTTCTCCATCACGAGCCGGTGCGCAGCGGCGGCGTCCTCGCGGGAGACCCACGCCCAAAACCCCCAGTCCCATTTCTGGATGGGACGGGCGTTCTCGGCAAACCGGCGCCGCGCGGTCTCATCGCAAAGCCCCGCGCACCGCAACGCATACGTTCGCATCCCGTAAACACGGCTGTAAAGCTCGAGCATACGCTCGCACGTCAGCTTCGAGAACGAGTAGGAATCCTCGACGTCGTTCGGTTGGGATTCATCGAGCGGGAGCCGCCTGCATTGGTATGGCCGATCGGAGATGCGGAAGATGTGTCCCATCACGCAGTTCGTGCTGGTCATGACGAAGAGTTTGACGCCCGCGAGCATGGCGGAATGGAGCACCTCGTAGGTTCCGATGATATTGGCGTGCATCGTGAGGTCGAGCGGTTTGCCTTCGCGTTCGCGGCGCTCCTGCTGGCGGGGGTGGTCGGTGGGCCAGGGTTGTGCGGCCAGATGCAGCACGGCGTCGAAGCCGCCCTGGAGCGCTCGGCGGCAGTCGTCGAGGTTTCGGATATCCCCACGAACCCACGGCCACCGTGCCGCCTCGCCCTGTGGCTCCAAAAGGTCGAACAGGACGAGATCGTGTCCCGCGTCGGCCAACTCGCGCACCATGTATGGGCCGAAGCGCCCGCTCGAACCGGTCACCAGCACCTTCATTTCGCTTGCCTCCTGCACTGCGAGGATAAGCCCGCGCTCCGTCACGAGCCCTTAGTGGCCGGCATAGCTCGTGCGAGTCTTGGGCGGGAGTCTATCACAACGGCGCCCGCGTGTCCAGATGCCGGCGGCCTTGATTCTGTATGTTATGCGCCGTCAATAGGATCTCCCCCGCTCCGCTTGCAGGAACAGGACTCTCGCCAGAGCAACAACTTGCACGGTTCAGAACACGGTGGATTTTGGCGCATCGCGCGCCGCCTGAAGAGCCGCCGGCGACCCGAACAACGGGCGCGGTCAAGCGCCGTGGCAGCTCCGGTCCCGCTTGCAGCCGTAGCGTTCGCAGTATGCCATTTCGGAAAGCGGGCGTTTCGGCGCCGCCTCGCCTTCCTCCGCGGGATGCCCGACCGGCAAGAGGACATAGAGACGCTTGTCGGCCGGAACGCCCAAGAGGTCCTTCGCCCAGTGTTCCTTCCGCAACAAGGTGCCTTCGACCCAGACGGAGCCGTAGCCGAGAGCCGCAATGGCGAGCAGCATGTTCTCGACACACGCGGCGCAGTCCTCGACCCAGTAGCTGCCCCAGCTCGTCACCGTCGGCGTCATCACGACGGCGATGACGACCTCGACATTCTTGAACGACGGCTGCACTTCGTTCAGCTTGGCGATGGTTTTCTTGTCGCGGATGACGATGAACTCCCGGTTCTGGACGTTCGCACCCGACGGTGCGAGCCGGCCCGCCTCCAGAATCTTCCGGATGTCCTCGTCGGGAACCACCCCTGGCTTGAACTTGCGAACGCTGCGCCGACGCTTCACCGCTTCAAAAAAGTCCATATGTCCCTCCTTATTCATCTAGTGCGCTCGGCTGCGAGCGCAGACGCTTGATTTGACTGCGGTGCTGCTTCGCCTCAAGCCGCAGCTCCCTTGCCGCCGCCGGGGCGGCCGTCTTTTTCCGAACCGCGCGGCGGTGCAACGCCTCGCGCAGGAGCTTGATGAGCCGCTCAGTGGCGGCCGCGCGGTTCGCCGACTGCGTGCGATGCCGCTGCGAAACAACCACAAGCACGCCGCCCTTCGTAATGCGTGTCCGGAGCCGGGCGACTATCCGCCTCCGCTGGTCGTCCGACAAGCTTGGCGAACGGGCCACGTCGAATTGGAGCGTGACGCGCGATTCGACCTTATTTACGTTCTGCCCGCCGGGCCCGCTGCTCCGCGACGTGCGGAACGTCAACTCGCCATCAGCAATTACGAGATCGTCCTTGACGCGAACCATTGGCGCCTCCGTGCTCTCGATAGCATATGCCGCCGCCGAGGTTGTGTCAAACGCTCCGTTCGAGGCCCCTAGCGCGCTCGGGTAGTCAAGAACGCTTCGGACGTGCAGGAATGCTTGACCTAGGCGGGCAAATACGGACAGCGCTACTCTCCGGCGGCCTGGCCGATGAGTTGCAGCTTGCTCATCTTGTTGAAGAGTGTGGAGCGGTTGATGCCGAGGAGTTTTGCGGCGACGTTGCGGTTGCCGCCGGCGTATTCGAGCGCGCGCTGAATAATCCGGCGCTCCGGCTCTTTGAGTGCCTCTTTCAGCGGCAAAATCTCGCCTCTCGCAAGGTCGCCCGCGATGCGTCGCTGCTCGACCTCGTCCACAATGCCCGCAGGCAGGTGCTCGATCTGGATGTCGCCCCCCTGGGCGAGAACAATACCGCGCTCGATGGCGTTCTCCAGTTCGCGCACATTGCCGGGCCACGGATACGCAAGGAGCACGTCCCGTGCGGCAGCCGAGACCCCGACAGCCGGCCTGTCGTGGCGCTCGGCGTGCTTGCGGAGGAAATGTTCAATAAGCATTGGGATATCGCCAACCCGGTCCCTGAGCGGCGGGACATGAATGGGAACGACATTGATCCGGTAATACAGGTCTTCGCGGAATCGCCCTTCGGCGACTTCGCGGGCCAGATCGACATTCGTCGCGAGCACCACGCGAACGTCCACGTGCACAGTTTCCGTACCGCCAACCCGCTCGAAACACGAATCTTGGAGAACGCGAAGCAACTTCACCTGAAGCGACGGGCTGGCAGTGGCGATTTCGTCGAGAAAGATCGTCCCGCCGTCCGCCGATTCAAATTTGCCTCTTTTTCGGTGCGTCGCGCCGGTGAACGCTCCGGCTTCGTGGCCGAAGAGCTCGCTTTCGAGAAGCGAGTCCGTCAATGCCCCGCAGGCGACCTCGACGAACGGCCCGCGCGCTCGCGACGAGTTGAAGTGCAACGCCCGAGCTAGCATCGTTTTTCCCGTGCCGCTTTCGCCGGTCAGGAGCACCGTCGTCCGCGTGTCCGCGACCGTCCGGATGGTCTGGATGACCGGCTGCATCACAGGCGAGGAACATATGAGGTTGCCGAGGTGGAACGTTTCGTGGGCCGCCGCGCGAAGCTCCTCTGTCTCCCGCTGAAGCTTGTGCCGACGAAGCGTCTGCTCCACGACAAGACGGATTTCGCTATCGACAAGCGGCTTCGTGATGTAGTGGGCCGCGCCCCTCTTCATCGCCTGGACGGCATCCTCAATCGTGCCATAGCCAGTGATGAGAACCACGTCGACGTCGGCGTTTTTTTCCTTGACGATGTCGAGCAGCCGAAACGCCGTCCCGTCGGGCATGTAGACGTCGGAGATGACGAGGTCGAGCGGTTCGGATGCGAGGACTTCGGCCGCTGCGGCCACGGTGCGGGCTTCGTGAACGTCGTGGCCCTCGATGCGCAGGAACTCGACGAGCGAGCGGCGCACAATATCGTCGTCATCGAGCACAAGAATCCGGGCTTGGTTCATCGCAGAAACCTCCTCACACCGCGCGCCGTTGCCGGGCAGGCGTCAACTGCCGCTACGGCCGGACAGGATTTTGGCCGCCGTCAACGCCAGAATGTGCAGGTCGAGCAGCAGGCAGGCACGCTTGATGTATTCAAGGTCATATCCCAGCTTCACCTGCACATCCTCGATCGTGCGGTCGTAGCCGTGCTTCACCTGAGCGAGCCCTGTAATTCCTGGTTTCACGGCCAGCCGCGCCGCGTAGAGCGGGACGTTTGCCCGGAGTTTTTCAACGAAGCAGGGACGCTCGGGCCGTGGACCAACCAAGCTCATGTCGCCGCGGAGCACGTTCCAGAGTTGCGGCAGTTCGTCGAGGTGCGTCTTGCGGAGGAACTTACCAACCGGCGTGACTCGTGGGTCGGCCTCCTTCGCCCAGACCGGACCGTCCGCCTCCGCGTCGGTTCGCATCGTCCGCAGCTTGTAGATGCGAAACACCTTCCCGCCCTTGCCGACGCGCTCCTGCGTGTAAAGCGCAGGGCCGCGGGATGTCAATCGAACGATGATGCCGAGGAGCATGATGACCGGCGCGGCCACAAACAGCCCCACAAGAACGAGGACTAGCTCTGTGGCTCGCCGTAGGTGCTCCCGCAGATGGCGTGCTCCCGGCCTGCTGGCTGCGACCGGCAAAAAGTTCGTCAGCCCCAGGGAAGCCGTGTCCATTGCGCGCCCTCGCATTCAGCGGCATGCTGCCGCCTGTTGGTTATCGGCAGAAGACGAGATTCTTTAGCGGTTTGTTCGGTCCGTAAGAATCGGGTTTCGCCGGTTGACTCGGCATGCCGGCTGTGGCAGAATGCCGCGCGTGGCAAAGCCAGCAGAGAACATCCAGCCGATTGCGCGGAACAGGAAGGCGCGGTTCGAGTATGAGGTGCTCGATACCTTCGAGGCGGGCATTGTGCTTCGGGGCACAGAGGTGAAGTCGCTCCGAGACGGCAAGGTCAGCTTGGCCGAAAGCTTCGCCCGCGTCCAGAATGGGGAGCTTTTCCTCCAAGGCGCCCACATCGACGTTTACAAGGCGGCCAGCACAATGAACCACGAGCCCCTGCGACCGCGGAAGCTCCTGATGCACAAGCGAGAGATCGTGCGTCTCGCAAGCAAGCTCGCCGAGAAGGGCCTGACGCTCGTTCCCCTATCGATGTATTTCAAGCGCGGCATTGCGAAGGTGGAGCTGGCACTCGTCCGCGGGAAGCGGCGCTACGACAAGCGCGAAGCGATCCGCAAGCGCGAGGTAAAGCGAGCAATCGACAGGGAGCTCTCTGCGCGACGAAGAAAAGGGGAATAGGACCTGTCGGACGCACAGGTCGAACAGGTCTTGCGCGTCCTATTGGCGCGCGGCGCTTGGCAAGCCCAATCCTCGGCTCGCAAGCACCTCGAACATCTGCTGGAAGCGGTGTGTGTAGGTGTGCTGCGCGAGGACCTTCTGCCTCGCGGCGGCAGCGATGGCCGTGCGTTCTTCGTCGTGCTGAAGGTAGTATCGGATTTTCTCTACCATCTCGTCGGGCGTGCGGAATATGTCCAGCTCGACGCCCGGTTCGAAAAGCTCGTCCATTCCTGCCGTCGGATATGTAAGATAGAAAGCGCCGAGTCCGAGGGCGGTGAACGCGCGGGAGCTCATCGAAAGCCGGATGTGCGGATACGCCTCGCGGGCGATGAACACTTTCGAAAGGTGCACCGCCTTAGCGTAGGTCTCGTTCCAGACGAACCGGCCGCCATAGGCGCGGCTGACCTTCGACAAGAGCAGCCCAAGCACGAACGTGCCGATCTTGCGGTTCAGCCGCGGTCCCCACCACTTGATGTTGAAGCCCCCGTCCACGACGTGTTTGACGAGCTTCCAACGCTCCATATGCGCCGGGTTGTCGGATTCGAGCTTCCCGACCAGAGTCACGTCGCACGTGAAGAGCTTGCGGTCGAGATCGGAGAGGGAATCGTATTGGTAGATGCACGGCTCCATCCCTTCGGGGAGCCATTCGATGTTGCGGACGCCCGCAGCGTGGAAACGCGGCACAAGGCCCTGTGCCATCGTGAAGAAGAGGTCGTGCGCGTTGGCGAGTTCGACGACTTCGGGCAACGGCTCCGGCGTCACTTCGGGATACCAAAGCACATTCACGACGCCGCGGTTGCGGATCTCACGGACGAGGTCGGGCGAATACACCTCGCCGCCATACACGATATGCAGGTCGGGCCGGAACGCCGCGATGACGGCAAGGAGTTCGGTATGAGGCGCCTTGGAGCTCTTGTAGTCGAACACCTGAACCTCGTGCGCCGTCCGCCGCAGCGCGGGCAGGAGCGCGTGCCCCGGAGACCAAGGGCGGTTCATCGCAGCGCTCAGCAGAATCTTGGCCATTGACATGCCGCCTATACGAAATTGTCTGCCCGCGCACCCGCCTCCTGCTTTTGCGACTATTTTTCTTCTGGAGCAGTTGCGGGCCGTTTCTCTATTCGATCAACGAAGCCCTTGTACTCTAGCACCGCCCGCAGGTCAAGACCTGGAACCTGGCGGGCCGCTTCATAGACCCCGCGCTGAAGCTGGTTGTCCTCTTGAAGATCGCAAGCCCAGTCCCTGCCGCGTTCGTCTGCCGTCAATACCCGCAGCCACTGCCGCAGGAGCCGCCGCGCGCTGTCACGGTCCGTCTTCAACCGAAGCCCGTCGAACCACTCATCGAAGCCGGGGTAGAGTGAGGGGTCTTCCCTGTCGAATGCGGCGAGCTTTTGGAGCGTTTCCTTGTGCTTCGGCCAGTGTATGAGCGAATAACGGTAAAAATCTCCTGCGGCGCGCTGCTTTTCGAAACTCTCCGGGGTCCACGACGGCTCGAACGGCTGTTCGATGTCGGGGATGATGCCTCCGCGGTCGTCTCCCATCCGGTGAACACTTCGGCCGCTGGGGAGGAAGTAGCGTGCGATGGTGAGCTTGAGGACGGCTTGGCGTCCGGCAGAGTCGAGGCGCATGATCTGTTGAACGCTGCCCTTGCCGAACGTTCGCTCGCCGATGAGGAGCGCCCGCTTGTGGTCTTGGAGCGCGCCGGAGACAATTTCCGCGGCGCTCGCAGTGTTGCCATTCACGAGGACGATCACGGGGAAGTCGGGATGCGTGGCCGGCTCGGTGGTCCGCATCTCCTTGCGCGGGGCGATCTCTTTGTTCCGGCCCTCGCTATACACGATAAGCTTGTCGTCCTTGAGAAACTTGTCGGCGATCTCCTGCGCGGCGTTCATCAGCCCACCGGGGTTGTCGCGCAGATCAAAAATGAGCGCCTTCAGGCGGTCGTCCTTCTCCATCTCGCGGAGAGCCGCCTCGACCTCGGCTGCGCTCGTGTCGCCAAAGCTCTCGAGTCCCAGGTACCCGATACCCCCCGGCAGAAGCTCGTAGCGGACGGATGGGACGGTGATGTGTCCCCGAATAATCTTGAGCAGGAATTCCTCGTCCTTCTCAGCTCCGCGTCGGCGGATTTTGCAGGCAACGACGCTGTCGGGAAGACCGCGAAGCATGTTGCGAAGTTCCTCGGCGCTCTTCCCCTTGACGTCCACGCCGTCGATCTCGACGAACTGGTCGTAGGAACGGAGTCCCGCCTTGTATGCAGGGCCGGAGTAGATGGGCTTGACAGCGGTGAAGACCTTTTCGCCGGTGCGGTCGTCCTTCAGGAACATCACGTGCGCCCCGATGCCGCCGTAGGTTCCAGATATGTGCTCGCGGAACTCGCCCCACTCCCGGGCGCTCATATACGAGGAATAGGGGTCGTTCGCGTGCAGATAAGCCGCCATACCGCGCGCGGCGGCATCCACGAGCGCTTCTTCCTTTGGCGGCGGCTCGATATGATACTGAATGATCTTGTCCTTGATTTCATCGAGAAGCGGATGCCCCAAGCTCCCCGCATATTCCTTCTCGCGCAACATCAAATCCGAAAGGCGCTTCAGCTCCAAAAGCTTCCCGGCCAGCCGGCCGCGAGTCGTCGGCTCCGACGCCAGTTCCTTCAGGACCGCAGGAACCGGGTCGCGGAAATCATCGCTCTGCGCAAGGGCGAGCGCGGCGGCGGCGCGGACCTCGCTCGAACCCCCGCGAACAAGCCGAACAAGAACCGTTGTTGCCTTCGTCTCCGCCTGCTCGGTCGTGGCGGCGAGACCGAGAGATTCCGCCAGCGCAACGCGGACAATGTCATCGCTCGTTATATCGAGCGGCCGTGCGAGTTCCACTTCCGCCGCGTCCCGGCCAAGTGTGCCGAGCAAACGCGCGGCGGCAACCTTCGCCCGAACGTCCGCATCACTGGTGATCACGGAGCTGAGCGTGCGGATGCCGGCAGCGAAGTCCTGAAGCGAGAGAAGGGCGCGTCCCAATGCGAGCTTCGCCGCGATGCTCTGCTCCGCAGCGGCCGCTTTGCGGAGCTCCGGCAGCATGTCCTTGCCCAAGGCAGCAAGCGCCGACGCCTTCGACCAGATGACCGGCTCATCTGCCGTTACGCCGTCCAAAGAGCGCACGGCAGCCGCAACAAGCGCAGCACCGTCCGGCTTCGGGGCCTCCTGCTCGGCGCTAACAGCCGTTCGAAGCAGGACGACAGCCATCAGCCCAACGAGTAACGAGATTCTGCCCCGAGTATGTGGGCTGCCGGTTCGCAGAACCGGCCTGCAATCCACGTCCAAAAAGCAGCGATTTCCGCTTCTTGCAGACCCGCTCTGTGAGCGGGCGCCGGTCTTCCAACCAGAACATACCTGTATTCGTTCTCTCATCGGCTCAGTTCTCCCTGAGGGTCACCGCCCCGAATAGGGCGGGCGCAATCCCGGCGGACATAAGGTCCTTCTTCCGGTTCTGCGTCAGGCCCGGTGTCCAACTTGCACCCTTCAGCGCCCCAGGTCCATCGTCATCAACCACCATCACGTTCAGGCCAAAAGAGAGGCCCGCCCGCGGGCGCTGAATTCCAATCTCGGCCCAGGGCACCGCGAGTTCATAGACGGTTCCAGATTCGTCTTCCTTGACTTTGATGCTGTGCTCGCCGCCGAGCCGCTGCTCTTCGTCGCGCGGCTGTTGCTGCTTGCCAGTCAACGCGAGCCAAAAGACGGTGTCGCGACTGCCGATCCGGTAGCCGCCGTCTGCTTCGGGGTCGATGCCCACAATGAGGCAATCGCCCCTCCAGATAGGGGCGTCGAAGTCGTGCGTGACCTGGATGCTGTCGTTCACATCGACCGCGATGTAAAGGTGCTCGGCGTCCCAACCGAGGTAAAGCGTCGCCGAGAGGTCGTTCGGTCCGTTCCAGAAGCGCCCGACTGGCTGCCGTGCGTGCACGCGCTCAATGTGGCGGGCGCCGACGAGCAGCGCCGCGCGGTCGCGCCGCCAGTCCTCAGAGAGCCGCCCGTCTATTTCCGGCGGTCTCGTGAACCGAGGAACGTCATAGGTCGCCGTCCGCGCTTCCGATTCTGCCTCACGCACAGCCATCAGCAGCTCGTGCAGGTGCTCGAACGCGGCCGGCTCGATCTTTTCTGCAACGAGCGCCTCCTCGAGCAGCTCCATCGCTGCTTCGCGCTCTCCATGCACAAAGAGCAACCGGGCAAGCTCTGCGGTCGCTTCGCTCCCGTTCGGCAGGGCGGCCATGTCAGCGCCGAGCATCTCCACCAACC
>CAZBRH010000033.1:0-8834 GCA_964494245.1 uncultured Planctomycetota bacterium
CGCGTCGCCGCGCTGCGGCTGGCCGGCGCCGGCGGCGGCGTGGCGCTGGCGGCGGCGGTGCGACCGATGCCCGCGCGTTGCGGGCGATGCAGCGGTTGTCGGTGGGGGCGCTGGTTTGGAGGTTGTGAGGCAGGAGACAGGCGGAAAGAAGAGTTCAGCCGGGAGCCGATAAGCGCGCGGCGCTGTGGCGTCAGAGCGCGAGCACCGGCGGCGGCGCGGCTGGCTGTGTAGCGATATGCAAACGGCGGGGCCGGGTTGGAAGGCCCCGTGGAGCAACGGAGGAGACAACATGGTTTCGAGGCAGCGGAGCCGTTCTTGGCCGGTTGCCGACTTGTATGCCGTGCTGGGCGTTGGGCAGCATGCGGAGCAGGCGGAGATTCGGCGAGCGTATCGGGCGGCGCTGAAGAGGCACCATCCCGATATGGGGGGCGATCCTTCGGGGCAGATGGTGCGCGCTCTGATCGAGGCGTATTCGGTGCTTGGGGATCCGGCGAAGCGGCGGGAGTATGATCGGGCGTGGGTTGCGTATCGGTCGGGGGCAGGAGGGGATTTTCGGCGGCGGCGCAGGCGGCGGCATTGGCGGAGCCGACGGGTTCTGCGGCTTGTGCGTGCGACGGGGCTGATGACGTGCTTCCTTGCGGCGGCGGTGCTCCTTGCGGTGGCGGTTGCGGGGGCGAGCGCGGGGACGGAGCGGATGGGGTCGGGGCTTCCTCCGAGGCGTGTGGAGCCGACGACGCCGGAGTTGGCGGTTGCTGTGAGGATTCCATTTGAGTTCGCGGTGCCGTTCGAGCGGTCGGCGGGGGCGAATGGGCCGGCCGGGCGGCGGGCGGTGGGCAGCGGGGGAGAGTAGCGGGTTTTCGGGTTCCGCTCGTATTTCGTGAATAGCGGGGTCGGGTAGTCTTTCTGCTGATTCTCGCGCTGCGCAGGCGAGTGCCTGGCTGATTTTGCTTGACTGCGTCGATTATGGTGGTATAGTGAGTATGCGTTCACTGTGTGAACGTGTGCTCACAGGGTGAGGGTTTGTTCGTGGTAGGTGGTTTGAACGGCGACGGGCTGACGCGGCGTGAACGGGAGCGGCAGGCACACCGTTCGGAGATACTGGAGGCGGCGGAGCGGGTTTTTGTCCGCGATGGGTATCAGGCGGCGACGGTGGAACGGGTCGCGCAGGAGGCGAATTTCGCCGTTGGGACGCTCTACAATTTTTTCGAGAGCAAGGAGAAGCTTTTCGAGGAGGTGATTGCGCGGCTTGCGAACGAGGTCTTCGAGCGTCTTGAGGAACGGGTCTTCTGTGAGGGGGATCCGGCAGCGGCCATTGAGGCCCTGATTCATATTCGCTTGGCGTATCCGCAGGAGCATCGGGAGTTCGGGCAGCTTTTTTTGGAGGTGGCCCCTGCGGCTCGGACTGCGCTGGTGAGGTCGCTGCCGGAAAGTTGCAGGGACCTGCATGCGCGATATTTGCAGAAGCTGGCGGAGGTCATCCGGCGGGGAATCGATGCGGGTGTGTTTCGCGATGAGGACCCGATGCTCTTGGGGCTTTGCATCGAGGGGGCGCTTCAGGCCGTCGGGCTTGACTGGATGCAGGGGGGGACGGGGAAGTTTACGCAGGAGCGGCTTGAGGTCGTCAAACGCATCCTGCTGGGGATGGTTTGTGTTCCTCAGGGAAAACATGTGGAGGGTCAGGCGACATGAGAAGGTTCGAGGTTGGCCGAGGCAGCGGGTTGGTGTGTGCGGTGCTTGCGCTGTGTGCGGGGTGTGTCTCGAAGGAGCAAGTGTATCAGGACATTTATCGCAACCGCAAACTCGCCTATGAGGATTGGAGGCGGGCGCGGGAGGGCGAGAAGGCCAAGCAAATTGTGCTTATGGGGGAGAACGGAGAGAAGGCGAAGCTGACGATCGACGCGGCGGTTCTCTTGGCTGTGGGCAACAACAAGCAGTTGGGGGCGATCCTTCAGGAAAGGCAGAAGGCGCAGGGGCGGGTTATGGAGAGTCGTGCGCCGAGATATCCTCGGCTCGACCTCACGGGGAGCGCAACGCATTTGGACGAGACCGCTATGGGACCGCAAAACACATTCGGGCTGAACGCGGTTTTGAGCCAGCAGATTTTCCAGGGCGGGGCGATACAGGCCGGCATCCGTGCGGCGGAGCTTCTTGCAATGGCCGCCGATGAGCAGGTCGCGAGCGCCATTCAAGACGTCGTGTTCAAAACGCGCATGGGCTACTACGACGTTCTGCTGGCGCGGGAACTGGTTGCGGTCAGTGAGGGGGACTTGGAACTCGCCAAGGCGCACCTGAACGACATGCGGAAGAAGAAGGACGCCGGGGTTGTGTCCGAATACGACGTGTTGCGGGCGACGGTGGACGTTACCAACGTCGAGGCGGAGCTGATCGAGCGGCAGAACGCTTTGCATTTGGCGCTTACTTCGCTGCTCAAGACGCTGGGGGTTTCGCAGGAAAGCCGCGTCGAACTGACGGATAACCTCACGCATAGGCCCGTGGAGGCCGACCTGGACCGCGCGGTTCAGACGGCGTTCACCGAGCGTCCGGAGATTCTCCAAGCAGAGTTGAACGTGCGGTTGAACCGTGAACTGATTGCATCGGCTCGCTCGACGTATTTTCCGCGCTTGGACGCTAGCTTTACGCACACGTATGCCCGGCCGGACCCGCATGTTCCGGGGAGTTCGGACTGGGGGACAGCGTGGAACGCGGCGTTGACGGCCCGCTGGGCCGTGTTTGACGGCCTGGCCACGGCGGGCCGCGTCCGGCAGGCGGAGGCGGAATATCAGAAGGCCGTGCTTCAGCTTGCTGATGCCGAGGAACAGGTTCTGCTCGATGTGAGGCAAGCGATTTTGAGTCTTGAGGACGCGGAGAAGTTCGTCAAGTCGCAGGAGCAGAACCGCGAGCGGGCGAAGGAGGCGCTCCGTCTTGTGCAGGCCGGGTATGACGCGGGGGTGAACACGGAGATCGAGAAGTTGGATGCGCGGCAGGCGCTTTCGCGCAGCCAGGCGTTGTATTATCAGGCGGTCTACCGGCACGAGACGGCGCGGCTGGCGCTGGAGCGCGCGATGGGTCTGCTGAAGAAGCATGGGATCGGAGGCGCTGGCCGGTGAGTGCAGAGGGACGGTGCGGCATTCCGACCGGCACCGTCGGGACAGGAGCGTGCAAATGAAGGCGTTGCTGAAGGTCTTGCTATGGCTGGCGTTGCTGGTGGCTGTTTTGGTGGGCGGTTGGTGGGCGATGGGGCTGGTCCGGCGGCAGAAGGCCGTGGCGCAGCCCGGGGCAACTGCGGCGTCGATCCGTGAACCGCAGAAGGTGGTCGTCAGGCCGGTTCGGACAGGGACGGTGTCGCACGGTGTGCGGGTCACGGGGGAAGTTCGCGCGTTGCAGGCCGTGCAGATAGTGCCCAAGATTTCCGGGTGGTTGGAGCGGCTTCGGCTGCCGGATGGGACGCTGCTGGACGAAGGTGTCGCAGTGGAAAAAGGGCAGGAGATTGCGGTGATTGAACACGCGCAATTGTCGGCGGCGTTGCGGTTGGCGGAAACGGCGCTGGAAGTGGCCAAGGCGGCGCGCGACACGGCGAAGGTAACGGCGGCCGACGCGCTGCGGGAAAAAGAGCGGTGGGTTCGGCTGCACCAGCAGGGTTCCGGCACCGACCAGCAGAGGGACCAGGCGGTTACCGCGTATGAGCGAGCCGAGGCGCAACTCAAATATGCCGAGGCGCAGGTGGCGCAGGCCGAGGCCGCCTTGGCGCAGGCGAAGGTGCACTTGGACGACGCGACGGTGAGGGCGCCATTTTCGGGGTTGATCACGCGCAAATACGTGGACGAGGGCGCCTTTGTGGGGCCGGCGACGCCGCTGGTCAACCTTGTCGATATTTCCCAGGTTGAGATTACGGGGGGCGTGGCTGGGCGGCACTACGCCAAACTGCTTGTTGGGAAGACGAAGGCGGTTGTCGAGGTTGACGCCTTTCCGGATACGACGTTTGAGGGGGCGTTGACTCGCGTGCGCCCCGAGCTGGATCGGGCCACGCGCACGGTCGCCGTGACGATTTGTGTGCCGAATCCAGAGCGAAAGCTGAAACCGGGAATGTACGCACGCATCGAGCTTGTGCTCGACAGGCGGGAAGGTGTGCCCGTGGTGCCGGATGAAGGGATCGTTTCCTCGGGCGGCGGCACGAAGGTCTATGTGGTTGAGGAGGGGACGGTCCGCGTGCGGCAGATTCGCGTCGGCCTCAAGGAAGGAGTGCTGAACGAGGTCGTCGAAGGGCTTCGTGTTGGGGAATTGTTCGTGGTTCGGGGGCAACAATTGCTTGGGGACGGCATGCCCGTCATTGCGGTCGAGGAGACCTCCCGATGAACCTTCCCGGTTTCTCAGTCCAGAGGCCGGTCACAACGCTGATGATGTTTTTGGGCGTGATCCTTGTCGGCGCCTTCTGCCTTGTTCAGATGCCCATCGACCTTTTTCCGGAGATGGACATTCCGGCAATCACGGTGATGACGCCGTATCCGGGGGCGGGGCCGCAGGAGATCGAGCAGAAGGTTTCGCAGCCGCTGGAGCGGCGTCTGGCGACGGTCGAAGGACTCAAGCACATCGTCTCGCTTTCCCGCGAGGGAATGTCGGTCATACGCCTTCAGTTCAATTGGGGCACAAACCTCGACGCGAGGGCAAACGATGTCCGAGACGCGATCGACTTTGCACAGCGCGAGCTGCCGGAGGAGGCGGAACGGTCACGCATATTCAAACTCGATATCAGTCAGTTCCCCATACTCGTCTTCGGTGTGCTTGCACAGGAATCCTATGGGAACCTGGAGAAGATTCTTGAGGACGAAGTGGCGAACCCGCTGGAGGGCATTCCAGGCGTTGGATCGGTTCGCCCGATAGTCCCGCTGAAGCGTCAGGTGAACGTCGATCTTGACCGCGAACGGCTCGCATCCTACGGGCTGACCCCGGATGACGTGGTGTGGGCGATTGCCCGCGAAAACGTCGACACATCCGCCGGGAGCATCAAGATGGGGGACACGGACTACTTGCCGCGTGTGCCGGCGGAATTCAAGACCGTAGAACCGATGAACGACATCGTGGTGGCTGCTCGTGGCGGCGACACGGTGCGCATTCGCGACCTGGGAGAGGTTAGCGACGCCTTCAAGGACGTGGAGCTTCACGTGCGGGTGAACGGGTCCCCGGGGGCCGTCCTTTTGGTTCAGAAACAGTCCGACGCGAACACGGTCCAGGTCGCGCGCGCGGTTCACTCGCGGCTCCGCCAAATCGTGGCGAGTGGGCGGTTGCCTCCCGACGTCAAGATTGTGAACGTCATGGATGGCTCCGAAGACATCGAGCGAATGGTGAAGGACTTGGTTCGGACGCTGCTCATCGGCGCGGCGCTGGCGATGGGAGTCGTGCTTGTGTTCCTGCGTCAGGCGCGGGGATCGCTTGTCGTCGGCCTTGCGATTCCATTTTCGCTGATTGCGTCTGGCATCGTGATGTATTTGCTCAACTATTCCGTGAATATGATTACGTTGTTCGCGTTGATTGTGGCGGTGGGCATGGTGGTGGACAATGCGATTGTAGTTTTGGAGAACATTTCGCGGCACCGCGAGGAGGGCGAGGGGCCTGCGGAAGGCGCCGTCTATGGCGCGGCCGAAGTGAGCACGGCCATCACGGCTTCCACGCTGACGACGCTTTGCGTCTTTTTCCCGCTCTTCTTTGTCAAGGGCATTTCCAAGGTCATATTCACGCCGTTTGCGATTGTTGCGGCCGTAGTGCTGCTTGCATCGCTTTTCACCGCGCTGACGATGACGCCGATGCTGGCTTCGCGTCTGCTCGCGGCGAGTTACGGGAAGGGGCAGCGACAGAATTGGTTTTTCCGCGGCACAGAGATTGGGTTTGAGTATTTGGCTGCCGGGTATTCTGGGCTGCTCGGCTGGTGCCTCCGGCACCGCGGCATCGTGCTGCTGATTATTGTCGCCCTGTTCGTCGGGAGCTTGTCGCTCATTCCGCTGATTGGCTTCGAGTTCATGCCGCGCGAGGACCGGGCATTCATATCGGGGGCGATTGAGATGCCGGTCGGCACACGCGTCGAGCGCACTGCCGAAGCGTTGGACGCAGTCTATGCGGAGATTGTTCAGGAGATTCCCAAGTCCCAGATTCGAGGCGTTTTCACGCGCTGCGGCGTGAGCGATGCCGGAATGAGTGGGAACGAGGGGACGCATATCGGCTATTTTGGCATCAAGCTGGTGTCCAGGGGGGAGCGAGAGCGGGACGTCATGACAATCGGGGATGCGCTTCGCAAGCGGATTCAGCGGCTCGCAACACTGCATTCGATTGCGAAATTCCGCGTGGAAATGAGCGATCCGATGAGTTCGATGATCGCCGGCGGCGAGCAGCCCTTGAGCGTGCATATTCTCGGAGATGATCTGGACGCAACGGACGCATATGCCGCGCAACTGCGCGAGAAGGTTCGCGCCATCCCCGGCGCCGTCGACATCCGGACGTCGAGGGAGAAGGGCTCTCCGGAGGTCTGGGTCAACGTGGATCGCCAGAAAGCAGCGTCCCTCGGCCTCAACGTGTCCGACGTGGGCAATACGGTGAGGACGAGCGTCTATGGCAAGATCGCCAGCAAGTATCGTGTTGGCGGGGACGAATACGATATCTTCGTGCGTTTGCGGGAATCTGACCGCCAGCGGATCGATGATCTGGCCCAACTGCCCTTGCGTCTGCCGTCCGGCGAACTCATCCGCGTTGAGAATGTCGCCGAGGTTGTCCGGGAGCGGGGGCCGCTGGAAATCGAACGGAAAGACCAGCGCCGGATCATCCGCGTGGAAGGCGATGTCCACGGCCGTTCCCTCGGCGCGGTCCTTGAAGAGGTCAAAGCGGTGATCGCGGAAACCACCATTCCGTCCGGCGCGGAAGTGGCGATGGGTGGCCAGGCTGAGGAAATGAGCGAAGCGTTTTTCTGGTTCACAATCGCCTTGGTTATCGGGATCATCTTGGTCTATATGATTATGGCCGCGCAGTTCGAGTCGCTCCTCGATCCTTTTGTCGTCATGTTTTCCGTGCCGTTTGCGTTTACCGGGGTCATCTGGTTGCTGAGTCTTGGCGGCTACAGTCTGAATATCGTCGTCTTTCTCGGACTCCTTCTTTTGATCGGCGTTGTCGTGAACAATGCCATCGTTCTTGTGGATTACATCAATATCCTTCGCGCTCGCGGCCACGGAATGATCGAGGCGGTGCAGGAGGCCGGCCGCACACGCCTGCGCCCCGTCCTCATGACCGCCATCACAACAATCGTTGCGTTGCTGCCGATGGCGCTGGCTCGGGGACAAGGTTCGGAAGTATGGAATCCGTTGGGGGCGACGATCCTCGGCGGCCTCCTCGTCTCCACCTTGGTAACCCTTGTGCTCGTTCCTGTCATCTACAGCATCTTTGAAGGCCGCATAAGAGTTCGCGGCTAGAGGGGCGCACATGAAGCTGCTTCTCATCGTCTATAACGAGGCGCTCGATGAGGAGGTCGAAAACCTGCTTCGCGGCAACGGCCTTGACGGGTTTACGAAGTGGACACGGGTCTACGGAAAAGGACGGAACAGTGGTCCCCACCTCGGGACGCACGTCTGGCCCAAGGCGAACAACGCGCGGCTCGTCGCGGTCGAGGACGACAACGTGGCGGCCAACGTGATGCAGGCCGTCCACAGATTGAGAAGCACGCTCGGCCACGAGGGGATCAAGGCGTTTGCGATCCCGCTTGCCGAAATGACTTGACCTCGCTGCGGGCCGCCCGCTCGCACCGCGCCCGTCAGTGGATTGCAAGCATTCGGTCGATCGCCTGCCGCGCGCGCTCGGCGATGTCCTGCGGCACCTCGACGCGGTATTGCATGTCCTCCAGCGCCCAGACCATCTTTTCGATCGTGTTGAGCTTCATGTTCGGGCAGTCCGCAAGGTCCGTCACGGCGAAGAACCGCTTTCCCGGGTTCTGCTTCCGGAGCGGATGCAGCATCCCCGTCTCCGTCCCAATGAGAAACTCAGTTGCCGTGGACTCGTGGCAGTAGCGCAGCATCCCAGACGTGCTCGTTACGGCGTCCGCGCGGGCCACGACCTCGTCGAGGCACTCCGGATGCACGACAAGTTTCGCGTTCGGGTGCAGCCGTCGCGCTGCGTCGCAATGCTCCGGAAGAATCCGGTGATGCGTCGGACAGTAGCCCGGCCAAAGGATGAGTTTCCGGTGGAGTTGCTTCGAGACCCAGGAGCCGAGCGACTGGTCAGGGACGAAGAGAACCTCCCGGTCAGCGGGGATAGATCGAACAACGGCGACGGCGTTGGCCGAGGTGCAGCAGATGTCGCTCATCGCCTTGATTTCTGCGGAGCTGTTGACGTAGCAGACGACGACAGCGTTCGGATGCTCGGCCTTTGCACGCTCCAGTTCGCGCGGCGTAATCATGTTCGCCATCGGGCAGCCGGCGCGCGGGTCGGGAACAAGCACCGTCTTCTCCGGACAGATGATGGCGGCCGTCTCGGCCATGAAATGCACGCCGCAAAACAGGATGACATCCGCGTCAGTCTTGGCGGCCTGCCGCGAGAGCCCGAGCGAATCGCCCGTGAAGTCCGAAGCATCCTGGACCTCGGGGCGCTGGTAGTTGTGTCCGAGAATCACCGCGTTCCGCTTGCGTTTCAGTTCCTCGAGCCGTTCCAGCAGTGCATCAGCCATTCTGGTGTTCCTTGGGACGCATCAGACCTACAGGTCCCGTATGTCCTAATTCCCGATCAGCAACTCTCTTGCCTCGCCATCCGCCGCTGGCGCTGCAACAACCTCGCTTCGCTCGCTCGTGTCCGGGCGGCGCACAGTG
>CAZBRH010000033.1:8894-10875 GCA_964494245.1 uncultured Planctomycetota bacterium
GATGTTTGCTTCCGAAGTGTCGCCACGGAGCAGCGTCGTCGGACCGGGGATGTCGGCCGCATCGAGCAGAACGTCGCCGGCACGAGCAAGTTGCTCGAGTTCGCTGTTTTCCGCTTCCTCGCGGCCGATGACCGCCTTTGTGCGGCTGTCGAGTCGGAAATGCCGCCCGACACGCAGTAGCTCAATGTCGTTCAGTGTCGTGTCGCCATGTTCGATCAGTTCGCGAAGCCGCACCGAGAAGCCGGGGTCGGTCAGCAGGCAGCCACCGGCAGGCGACGGATAATCCGTGATGCCCAGCCGCTCGGCCAATGCCATCTGCTCCTTGCGCGACCTGCCGCGTATGGCCAGGAGCTTCGAGCGATCGACCATGCCCTCGCGTTCCGGCACCGTCTCTTCGAGCAGTTGTGCACAGAGTGGACGCAGCACGTGGCCTTCGACGTCGGCCTCGCGGTCGATTTGCCGCATCGCGTGCCTCCGCTGCGACATCGGCCGTTGGCCGAGGACTTCGCCCGTCACGATGAAGTCTGCTCCGGTCCCTCGCATCCGGTCTGCCGCCTTTCGCAAGAGGAAAATGCGGCAGTCCACGCATGGATTCATGTTCTTGCCCCGGCCGAAGCGGGGGCTTTTCACCAGAGCGAGCATCTCGTTGTCGGTATTGAGCACCGTGATGGGAACACCGAGCCGGGCGGCGGCCTTGACGGCGGGATGTTCTTCGGATCGGTCGGCTTTGTAGTGATGAAATACGGATGCCGACGTAAGGCATTCGACCTGGACGCCCTGCTCAAGGATCAGCTTGACGGCAAGTTGACTATCCAGCCCTCCGGAGAGAAGGGCGATTGCCTTTGGCACACGGGAACTCCTACCGGCCAATGTTGTTTTCATTCTAGCCGGGCGCGCGCCCGCGTGCAAGCGGCCAGACGGTTCGCGCTCCTTGAGAATGGGCGTTCGGCTCGGTAGAATCAATGCGTGGCGGAAGAACATCTTTCGGCTAGCTCCATCCCCCCGGCTGACTTTCTCGAATTGTTCGAGACGCTTCGGGCGTATGACGTTCGCGGCGGCACGATGTATCGGGGACGTGTCCGGGACGAATTTGCGGCGGACAAGAAGCGGCTGCGGCAGATGCTTGCTGCGACGGCGGGAACGACTCGGCTCGAAGAGATCAACGGGCACGTGTATGTCACGATTCGGACCGGCGTCGGCCGGCATCCTTCGCGGCGCCTATGGCTGCACGGACTGCTCCTGCTGCTCACGTCCTTGACGGTTCTTGCCGCCGGGGGCAACCTTGCCGCCGGGCTGTGGGGACAGGCAACGACAATCTGGCCGTTCGAGTGCATCCTCGACGCAGTTGCGTGGACTGCCGTTGGACAGGGTGATGTGTTCTGGAAGAACCAATTGCCTGATTGTCTGGAGTTGCTTCGAGCAGGCATCCCGTATGCGGCGGCGCTCCTTTTCGTGTTGCTCGCGCACGAAATGGGGCATTACTTCATGTCCCGTCGGCACGGGACCGACGCGACGCTGCCATATTTGCTTCCCGCTCCGGTGCTGTTCGGAACCTTCGGGGCGGTCATAAAGATGCGATCGCCTATTGTCCACCGACGCCAACTCTTTGACATTGGCGTCGCAGGCCCGATTGCCGGGCTTATCGCTAGCGTCGTTGTTTGTCTCGTTGGACTGTCTCGGTCACGGTTTGTGCCCGAGAGCGCCGCCGCCGGACTTCGGCTTGGCGATCCGCTGCTTCTTCGGGCGCTCGTGCGCCTTGTCATGGGGCCGGTTCCGCCAAACCACGACGTGCTGCTGCATCCCGTAGCCCTGGCGGGATGGTTTGGTTTCTTCGTGACGTTTCTGAATCTGATGCCCTTAGGTCAGCTTGATGGCGGGCACCTCTGGTATGCTCTGATCGGACGCGGACAGCGCTATGTTGGCTGGGCGGCATTCGGGCTGCTGTTGGCGATGGGGGCGATCTTTCCCGGATGGCTTGTCT
>CAZBRH010000033.1:10903-24717 GCA_964494245.1 uncultured Planctomycetota bacterium
GCCTTGTTGTTTGTTCGGATTGGTCATCCGCCGGTGATGGACGAGTCGATCCCGCTGGGACGCGGGCGGACGGTGCTGGGGATTATCCTGATACTGATGTTTGTGCTGCTATTCATGCCAGAGCCGGTGTCCGTGCCCGAGTTTATTGCCGTGCACTGACACAGAGGGCGGAAAGTGAAGGGGCTTGAAGAGTTCGGCATAAGGCATGACGAGGCGGTTCTGTTGAGTCGCCCAAACGCGCGGCTCATTTATGTCGTGGGCGATGTGGATACTGGCAAGACGACATTGGCGGCACGCATCGCGTCGTGGTGTGCGCGCGTTCGGCGGACGGCGGTCGTTGATCTCGACGCCGGGCAGGCAACCATCGGCTTGCCCACAACCTTTGCCTGGCGAATGGCGGGATCACGCGGCAGGCCGGCGGGAATGTATTTCACGGGCACGACGTCGCCGGTGGGTTATTTCGAGCTTTCGGTTGCCGGTGCGGTGGCGATGGTGTCCGAGGCCGGAGCGCAAGCGGAGAAGGTTGTGGTGGACACGTGCGGCTTGGCGCGCGGCCCGCTTGGCTGCCAGCTTCACCATCCGATAATTGACGCCATCAGGCCGGATGTGGTCGTCGCGCCGGAACGAGAGGACGAGCTCCGCGAGTTGCTTCGCCCGCTCGAGGCGGTGCACTCGCCGGCGGTGCTCCGTGCTCGGCCTCCGGACGCTGTCCGCAAGCGGTCTTGGGCCAAGCGGAGGAGCTACCGTCGGGCGAAGTTTCGGGGATACTTCGCAGGAGCGGGCGCAATGGTGCTCCGCTTGGATGGCGTCGGGCTGCTTCGTTGGAGACCAGACCCGGTGGGTCGGATTGCCTCGTTGCGTGGGCCGGACGGACGCGCCATCGCCCTTGCGATCGTGCAAGCGTATGATGCCCGCAGCGGAACATTGACTGTGTGGACGCCTCTGCGGTCCCCCGGCCGTGTTTGCGCCATTGTGCTCGGTTCGATGCGGATTGCGCGCGACGGGCGGCAGCTTGCCCGCAACGTTTGAGGCGAGCGGCTTGCAGCCCGGATGGGGCCGTATCGGCATTGAGAGCCGCTGCCCAGCATGGTATAATCCAACGTGCTTGGTTAGAAAATACTCGTTGACTGGGTTTATAACATGCCAGACGCTCCCACCGGGGGGAACATCCGCGACATACGGATCGAGGATGACCTGAAGCAATCCTACCTTCGCTACGCGATGAGCACGCTCATCGCACGCGCCCTGCCGCGGGTCGAAGACGGCCTCAAGCCCTCGCAGCGGCGCATCCTCGTCGCGATGAACGACCTCGAACTTGGTCCGCGCTCGAAGCATCGCAAGTGCGCCAAGATCGTCGGCGATACCTGCGGCAACTACCACCCGCATGGCGACCAGGCGGTCTACGCGACGCTCGTCCGCATGGCCCAGGACTTCAGTTGCCGCTACCCGCTTATCGACGGACAAGGGAACTTCGGTTCGCTGGACGGCGACCCTGCCGCCGCGCCGAGATATACCGAGGCGCGGATGACCTATGCGAGCATGGAACTGCTCGAGGACATAGACAAGGATACGGTCGATTTTGTTCCGAATTACGAGGAGACGCGCACCGAGCCCGTCGTCCTTCCGGCGAAGTTCCCGAACCTGCTCTGCAACGGGTCGTCGGGCATCGCCGTCGGCATGGCGACCAGCATCCCGCCCCACAATCTGTGCGAGGTTGTGGATGCGCTGGTCGCGCTGATTGATGACCCCGACATCGACCTCGACGGGGTCATGCAGCATATCCACGGGCCAGACTTTCCGACCGGCGGGCTGATTTGCGGGAGGCAGGCGATTCGGGACGCATACGCCACAGGGCGCGGCAACCTGGTCGTGCGGGCGAAGGCGTCGGTCGAATCGCGCGGCGCGGACCGCAAGAACATCGTCATTACCGAAATCCCGTATCAGATGACGCGGGAGAGCATCAAGGAGAAGATCGCCGAGGCGGTCAACTCGAATCGCATCCAGGGGATCGCGGATATCCGCGACGAGAGCGACCGCACGGGGCAGCGGCTCGTGATTCAACTCAAGCGGGGCGAAAACGAAAACGTTGTCTTGAACCAATTGTTCATGTTTACCCCCCTCCAGGCGACATTCAGCGTGTCGCTCATCGCGCTGCACGAAGGGCGCCCAAAGACGCTCACGCTGCTCGAATTGCTCCAGGCCTACCGAGAGCATCGCATCACGGTCATTCGGCGGCGAACGCAGTTCCTGCTGAAGAGGGCTGAAGCGCGGGCGCATATTCTCGAAGGGCTCAAGATCGCCCTGCATCACATTGACGAAGTGATCGCTCTTATCAAGAAGTCGAAGGATGTCGAAACGGCGCGCGACGGGTTGATGCAGAAGTTCGGGCTGACGCGCATCCAGGCACAGGCCATTCTGGACATGCGGCTCCAGCGGCTGACGAACCTCGAAACGCAAAAAATCGAAGAGGAATATCGGGAGCTGATCGAGCGTATCAACGAATACAACGCCATCCTCGATTCCGAGCGGCTTGTCCTAAACCTCATCAAGGAAGAGCTGCTGCAATTGAAGGAGCGATATGGCGACGCTCGACGGACCCAGATTACCGAGAGCGTTGAGGACATCGACCGAGAGGACCTCATCGCTGACGAAACTGTTGCGGTGACCATCAGCCACGAGGGCTACATCAAGCGGATGCCCCTGGCAACGTATCGAACTCAGGGACGCGGTGGCGTTGGCATCACTGGCGCCACAACCAAGGAAGGCGACTTCATCGAGCACCTCTTCGTTGCATCGACGCATGACTACCTCTTGTTCTTTACCAACGAAGGGAAGGTTTACTGGCTGAAGGTGTATGATGTGCCAGACTTGGGCCGGACCTCGCGCGGCCGCGCCATCGCCAACGTGCTCCAGATCCCCTCGTCCGCACGGATTACGTCGATGATTCCCGTGCGCAACTTCGACGATCGGAACCTGATGATGGCCACCGAGCGCGGTATCGTCAAGAAGACCGTGTTGAGCGCATACGGCAGACCCCAGCGCGGCGGTATTATCGCGGTCAACCTCGACAAGGGCGACCATCTGGTAGGTGTTCGCCTCACCAGCGGTTCCGACGAGGTAATGCTCTGCACGCGGCAAGGGATGGCCGTCAAGTTTTTGGAGACGGACGTCCGGGCGACCGGGCGCGCCAGCCGGGGCGTCAGAGGCATTCGGCTTCGGAAGGGCGACGCGGTCGTCAGTCTCCTTTGTGTGCCGGCCAAGAAGGCGGAGCGGATGACGCTGCTCACCGCGTGCGAACACGGATACGGAAAGCGCACGCCCTTTGCCGAATACCCCCGCAGGGGTCGCGGCGGAGTTGGCGTCATAAACATCAAAACGACGGAGCGCAATGGGCAAGTCGTTGAAGCGCTTGGCGTCGAGGACAATGACGAGATTATGCTGATGACTTCTGGTGGAATGATGATGCGGACGCGCGTGTCCGATATCGGCACCATCGGCAGGAACACGCAGGGCGTGCGACTTATCAAACCCAAGGAGGGTCAGGTCCTCGTTGCTATGGCCCGCTTGCCCGGCTCCGAGGCCGGCGAGTAGCCAGTGCGCCGAGGCGGACCCGTGGCATCCTCTTCCTCACAATTGTCCCTCCATTCGGTTCCGGTTCTATTTCGGCGAGTTGTCAACTATGCAGGTGCGACGCTGATGGACCTCGCCATCATGGGCGAGGGACTTGGTGTCGCGCTCCTCGCGTCGTCAGACGACCGCTTCAACCAGGTCAAGTATCTCTATTCGTGGCTCGCACTGCTTTCCGCGGTCAGCGGAACCGGCACCGCCATCGGCTCGATCTACCTCTCGCGGCTTTCCGACCGCTTGGGCCGCAAGCCAATGCTGCTCATCTCGGTAGCCGGAGTGGTGATGACGTCGCTCAGTCTGACGCTCGCGGCGCGATGGTGGCATCTGTTTGCCATCATGGCGGTTCGCTCCCTGTTCATGGGCATCTTCTGGCCGAGCTTGGAGGCGCGGATTACCGACGGTGCCGAGGGGGGTGAGATGACGCGCCGATTGGGCCTCTTTGGCATCGCATGTTCCGTCGGGCTGCTGCTCGGGCCGATCGTCGGCGGATTCCTGAGCGACCTCCGGTTGAAAGCCCCGTTTCTTGCGTCGGCGGGAGTCGGTCTTACGCTTCTGTTGCTTTTCGTGCTTGCGTTCCGGCGCGACACCGTCCGAGACGGCCACCGGCACGACCCTGGGGCAGCGGACTTGGATGCGCTTGCCCAGGGGCCAGAGGTTCGGCGAGCGTTTCTTTACTCGGCGTGGATCGCCAATGCGGTCGGATATGCAGCCGCTTCGATTCTTCGAAGCATTTTCCCACGGTTCGCGAAGCTGGCCATCGGGAGCGGGGGACTCGGTTTCAGCGGCGGGGCGACCGGCGGCATCACGGCGGGCGTGGGGGTTTCCATGCTGCTGGTGTTCCTCCTGTTGGGCAAGTATCACTTCTGGCACTACCGATTTCGCTACCTGCTGCTGGGTCAACTCGCGTCGGTCGCCGGGTGTGCGGCGTTTGCGCTCGGTTCCTCGTTCAAATTGCTTGAGACCGGGGCCTTGCTGTTCGGTGTCGGCAGCGGGATTGTCTATCTTTCGAGCATCTACTATTCGCTGCATGGGCAGTCGCAGCGGGCGGGGCAAAGCGGCCTGCACGAGGCCGTGCTGTGCTTCGGCTTTGCGGGGGGCATGCTTGTCGTTGCGGCAGTCAACTGGTATCAAGAATCCCACTTCCAGGTCTCGCACCGCGCCCCATACTGGTTGGCCGTGGGGATGCTGGTGGCGGGGATTCTGATTCAGGCGGTGTTGGTGGCGCGTGCGAAGAGGCAGGCGTCGCGGTGAACATCGACCGGCTAGCCGCGAATTTGGATACGGTGCGACGGCGGCTCCGCTCCGCCTGCGAGCGCGTCGGGCGCGATCCCGCATCAGTCCGCCTTGTGGCCGTGACAAAGACGGTCGGGCCAGACACTGCCAGGGCCTTGGTCGGATTGGGGGTGGGGGACATCGCAGAGAACCGGGTGCAGGAAGCCGCGTCGAAGCAGGCGGCGCTTGTTGGTGTTCCGGTCCGCTGGCACATGATCGGTCACCTGCAAACGAACAAGGCCGGACAGGCCGTGCGGATGTTCGACCTGATCCACTCGGTTGATAGCGTCCGCCTTGCGCAGGCGCTCGACAAGCAAGCCGCAGCGGCGGGCAAGGCGGTGCGGGTGCTTGTTCAAGTGAACGTGAGCGGCGAGGAGAGCAAGTTCGGCGTGCCCGCCGAGGCCGCCATCGGTGAGATTCGGCGAATCGCCGAGTGCCCGGCGTTGCGGGTCGAAGGCCTGATGACGATGGCCCCGCTCGTCGATGACGCTGAGAAGGTTCGTCCGCTGTTTGTGCAGTTGCGGTGTTTGGCCGAGGAGATTAGAGCGCTCGAGATGCCGGGCGTCGAGATGAAGCACCTCTCGATGGGGATGACGCAGGACTACGAGGTGGCGGTGGAGGAGGGCGCCACGCTGGTCCGCATCGGCACGGCGCTCTTTCGGGATGTGTGAGCGACGATGTTTGTAGGAGGAGAGGGGCACGGTGTCCCGTGCCCCTGTGGGAAGCCGACGGAGTAGAGAGGCGCAGACCTACCGGCGTTTGCGCCGGAGCAGAGCGATCCCAACAATTCCCAGAAGCGCCAGGGCGCCCGGCTCGGGGACCAAGCGGTCGCCGTCTTCCGTTCCAACATATGTCAGGCCGCCTGCGACAAACGGCCGCGATCCCCAGTAGCTGAAGATGTTTTCATTGATGATCAGCGAGTCGACTTCGAACTCGGCGCCGCCGTTCACACTGGCCATGCCGATGATCTTCGTGCTTGACTGCTGGACGGCGTGGAGAGACAGCGTCACCGACGTCGTCGCCGGGTCGTAGCCGGTGAGGACGACCGGAGTGCCTTCCCAATCGGAGCCGTAACCTTCCCTGTCCACGTAGAGCTTGAAGCCGAGGACGTGGTCGTAGGGCGTGCCCCCCATGACGCCTGAGTACCAACCGGCTTCGAGACCGATTTCAAGAGAGAGCGGCGCCGCACCGGCTATGCCGGCGAACATCGTGACCTCGAAGTAATAGACGACGCCTCGTATGTCGCTGCCGAGGTTGAAGTTATTCGCCGTCGCCGTGAGGTGCGACTCCACCGTAGGAACGCCCTGGCCCATCCCGCCACTGAGGTACTGCCCCGCCCAGACGTTGGGGAGGGGATTGCCCTCGTAGGAGTAGTTCATCACGATGTTGCCGCCGCCGCGGTCGATGAGACTTGGGGTCATCGTGCTGATAATCCCGGCGTTCTCATCATCGTGCGCCCACTGCGCCTGGCCAGCGAGGACGCCGTCCGGGTCATTGACCACAGCAGGGGCGATGTTTATCGCTTTGAGCAGAATGGTATCCGTATCGAACAGATCGTTGATGTCCAGGTGGCCGTTGCCCGCGCTGTAGTGGATGTTGAGGACATCGAAGCTAAATGACTCGGCAGCGCCAGCAATGCCGCCAACACAAAGCCCAAGGATAGCCGTCATTACAAACACCATCTTACGGGACATGTGAAATCCTCCTATCCGCCGGTTGCTGAGCCGCGTCCGGCCGTCCGGCCCCGACCGGTGGCTAACTTTTTCCGGCCGCACTACACTTCACGCGGCCGACTGCACGTGCATCGCCTACGTGCCAATTTTGAGCAAATAGCGTGCCGTGTTCACCGCGAATCGCGCAAAATGGTCCGGGGCGTGGGCGTAAGGGTTTAGAGCGTAAGGAGATAGGACCGCGTCAGTTGGGAAAGGCCAACTAACGAAGCTCGAGATGTATGTTTCCGGCGGGGAACGTTTGGGCGGATGCGCGTTTCCGGGGATACCCGTCTGCAACACGCCGCAACAGGCGGTGGTTCACGCGCCGTATTTCTGGAGCCACCCGGCGTTGGCGAGCATGCAAGGGACCATGTCAATCGCCGGGAACACGCCGAGGCCGCCGTGGGAGCAGGCGCGTTCGCCGAAGTTGGTCACGTCGTCGGGCCGGCAAACCGCGCTCCAAAGCAGCGTGGGCACGGGATGCCAACTGTGGCTCTTGAGCTTTGCCGGCGTCGAGTGGTCGCCCGTCACTACGATGACGTCAAAGCCCATGTTTCGGACAATGGGCACAACCCGGTCGAAGTCCTCGATGACGTGCACCTTGCCCTCGAAGTTTCCGTCCTCGCCGTAGCTGTCGGTTTTCTTCACGTGGAGGAAAAAGAAGTCGTAGGCGTCGAGATTCTGTCGCAGCGTTTCGACTTCGCTGTCGAGCGTCTCGCCGGTCTTCAGGACATCCATGCCGACGAGGCGGGCGAGGCCGCGATACATCGGATACGTTGCGATGGCCGCTGCTTTGGGGCCGAAGACTTCGCGGAACTGCGGCAACTGCTCGAACCGGTCGATGCCTCGCAGCAGCACCATGTTCGCCGGATGTTCGTCCTTGAGCATGTCGCGGGCTTTCGCCGCGAACGTATTGGCGACTTCGGCTGCCCTTTGTCCCTCTGGGCGAGACGCCTTGATCGGTAGAGGCGGCTTTCCGGTGACCTGCGGGTCAGAGTCGTTCAGTCCGCCGTGGAGGCCGGGGCCGCGGAAGACGGCGGCAGCCCGATGCTCTTTGACCGGCTCGACGAAGAGTTCAATGCCTTCGATTCGTATGCGGCGGAGCTTTTCGCAGAGCTTCGCGTTGATTTCGGTGGCCAGCCGCCCGGCGCGGCGGTCGGTGACCAGTCCCTGTTCGTCGATGGTGCAAAAGTTGAGTCGAACGGCCATGTCGCCGTCCTTGAGGGGGAAATCGATGCCGAGCGCTTCGAGCACGCCCCGCCCGATGTTGTATTCGAAGGGGTTGTAGCCGAAAATGCCGAGGTGCGCAGGCCCGCTGCCGGGGGTGATGCCGGGCGCGCAGGGGATGTGCAAGCCGCAGACCGACTCCGCCGCCAGAGCATCGAGGTTTGGTTTGCGAGCGGATTCCAGTTCGGTCCTTCCACCCGGTGTCATCGGCAGTCCGCCAAGCCCATCCATCACGAGCAGGAGCATCTTGCCGCCTTCGCCGCGCTTCAAGGTGCGGAAGAGTTCAAATCGGTTCATGAGCGCCCCCGTGGATTAGTTGCAGCCGGTATCGCCGACCAGAGGGACCCAAGGGGCAGGCCGCATTGGGGGTATCTTGCGCCGGACGTGTCCGAACTTGTCCAACTCCACCGTGTAGGACTTGTCGAAGGCCTCGATGAAGCCGTAGACGTTCCTGAAGTCATCCTTGCTGTCCTGGTCGGTCTTCGAGAGGATGCCTGCGTTGACCATGTTGAAGACGATTTCGCCGAAGTCTTCGGTGGATCGGATGCCCCAGGACTCGAGGACGTGGCGTGCCATCAGACCCCAGCAATCGAGCGCGAAGTCGCGGATGCCGAAAAGGAGTTCCCGCCCTGTGACGTGGCGCCGCTGACCGATCTGATGCACGGTATAGCCCAGAGCGTCCATTACGAAGCGGTATGCCTCGGCGGGATAACGCGGGTCGCGCCTGACGATGTCCTCAATAGTGTCGCCTCCCTGCATGTTTTCACTCCTCGATTCTTGGGAAAAGCGGCTGGCCCTTGGCAATGAACCGGCCTTCGACCTTGTCCGGCCAGGTGGTGTCATCGGGGAAGCCCCGCGGCTCGGGCGGCAGACCGAGCTGCCGCCGCAGTTCGCTCATCTTTTTCGGCATGAATGGCCAGAGCATGACGGAAGTGGCCGCGAGCATTGCCGCCAGTGTGTGCATCACGGTGTTCAGCGTGTCCCGCCGTGCCGCGTCCTTTGCGAGTTCCCACGGCCGCTGCGCTTCGACATATTGGTTGCCGTCTTGTATCACACCCCACGCCGCCTCAAGGGCGCGGCTGAACTGCACCTGCCGCATCTGCTCGCGGTAATCGGCCAGATGATGCGAACATATCTCCTGCAAGCTCGGTGCTGATTCGTTCGGCGCACCCGACCGTGGCACGACGCCGCCGCAATACTTCTCTATCATCGTCAGCGTGCGATGGAGGAGGTTTCCGAGATCGTTTCCGAGGTCGTTGTTGATGCGGCCAACGAGCGCCCGCTCCGAAAAATCGCCGTCCTGTCCAAAGGGCATCTCGCGGAGCAGAAAATACCGGTAAGCGTCCACGCCGTATTTCTCGGCAATCGCAACGGGATCGACGAAGTTGCCCCTGGACTTGCTCATCTTTTCGCCAGAGTTTGTCCACCACCCATGCGCGAAAATTGTTCTGGGCAGGCGGTTGTCGAGGCCGAGCGACATCAGCACGCACGGCCAGATGACCGCATGGAACCAGAGGATGTCCTTGCCGATCAGGTGCGCGTCCGCGGGCCAGAACGTGGCGAAAAGTTCGCCATCTGGATAGCCGAGTGCGGAGATGTAGTTGAGCAGCGCGTCAATCCAAACGTAGATGACGTGCTTTTCGTCGAAGGGCAGCGGTATGCCCCACGTGATCGATGTGCGGCTGACGCTGACGTCGCGGAGGCCTTCCTTGACACGGTTGCGGACTTCGTTCAGGCGAACTTCCGGGCGGACGAATTCGGGGTGCTCGTCAAAATAGCGCAGGAGCCGGTCCTGATGCCTGGACATACGGAAATAGTAAGTTTCCTCGGAAGCCCATTCCGCCTTCTTGCCGCAATCAGGACAGTTCCCCGCAGCAAGTTGTTCCGCCGTAAGATAGTTCTCGCAAGAGGCGCAATACCAACCGGAGTATTCGCCGAGGTAGAGATCGCCATTCTCGCGGAGCCGTTCGAAGACGCGCCGGACGACCCTCTCGTGTCGCGGCTCGGTTGTGCGGATGAAGTCGTCGTGCGCAATGTCGAGTCGCTTCCAGAGGCCCTTGTATTGCTCAGCAATCCGTGTTGCGTAGTCAAGCGGAGTCTGGCCGCGGGATTCCGCCGCGCGTTGCACCTTCGTCCCGTGTTCATCGGTGCCAGTAAGGAAATGCACGCGGCGGCCAGCGAGCCGATGATACCGAGCGAGCACGTCGGCGGCAATCGTCGTATAGGAGTGGCCGATGTGTGGAAGATCGTTTACGTAGTAGATGGGCGTGGTGACGTAGAAGGTTGAATCGGCCAAACTCAGTCCTCCGGCTGCTCGGGGTCTTCCCACCATTCGTCTGCCGTTGGCTCGACGGGCGGTGTAGCGGACGCCTCGTCGAAGTCCTTGAGGTCGGGCGGGTCAGGCGTGCTTGGTTCTTCGGCGTCTTGAGGGGCAGCGTTCGTTGTCCCAACCGCACTGGATGCTGCTTCGCCCGTTTCCGCCTGCGGTTCGGTGCCAGGCCGCCCCGCATTGCGCGCTCTCTGGCGGCGACGCGATGGCTGCGGCGATTCGGCGGGAACGTCTTCCTCCGACTCCGGTTCGACCTCGCGCTGTTCTGCCTTTCTTGCTGTTGTTTCGGGGAGCACCTCGAGAATCTTCGAAACGGGGACTTTGATCGTTGTGCGATCTTCGAACTCGATGGTGACCGTCTGGGCAAGAAGCTCGCTGCCGACGACTTCGCCGGTCCCTTCGGCGGTCCTCACCCTTGTGCCTTTCTTCGGTAGCTCGCGCTTCAATTCCGAGTAGGTGTCGTCCTCATACCGCAGGCAGCACATGAGCCGCCCGCATCGGCCCGAAATCTTGGTCGGATCGAGTGTGCTTTTCTGGAGTTTGGCCATCCGCATGGTGACGGGTTGAAGGTCTTTGATGAATGTCCGACAACAGAGCTCGCGCCCGCAGTGCTCGTATTCGGCGAGGAGGCGTGCTTCATCGCGAACGCCGATCTGGCGCAACTCGATGCGCGTCCGGTATTCCGTCGCCAGGTCCTTCACAAGTTGGCGGAAGTCCACGCGCCCATCGGCCAGAAAATAGAAGATGATTTTCTCGCCGCCGAAGATATGCTCGACAGATACCAGCCGCATCGGCAGCGCGCGTTCCGCAATCTTCGCCGCACAAAATGCGAACTCGCGAGCTTCCTCGACCTCCTCGATTTGCTTCACCCTTTCGAAATCTGCTGGTGTTGCCCGGCGGAGGACCATTCCGATCGCGCGCGGCGGCGTGGAACCGTCTTCTGTCTGTTCTACCTTGGAAACGATCTCGCCCAACTCCGTGCCGCGGTCCGTCCGCAGGATGCACTTGTCCCCCATCCGAAGGTTCTTGATGTCCGTAGCGAACGTGCCGATGGTGCGCATCGCGCCGTAGCGGGCAAGCATCGTCCACTTCATTTGCCGCTCCTGACCGCGGAGGTCTTGTCTTGTTCTTCCGCCGTTTGCGTGCGGTAAAACGCCATCCGAGAAAAGGCATGAAGCACAGCGGCATCGATCTCGACGTTGGAACGCAACATGCCTTTGGCTTCCTCTATTGTATCAAGAATCGCGCGGATTCCGCGCGGGCGAATCCGCGCCTCCTTCGTGAGCATGTCGAGCACGTCGGCGTTCAATATCTGTTTCTTGTCTGCGCCGAGTTGAAGGACCGCCACGTCGCGATAGAAGAGCGCCGCCAGGTCGAGCAGCCACTCTGCCGCCGTCCGGGCCTCCGCCTGCGTCCCGCCCAGTTCGTCGGCCGTCTTCCTGAATGCCCCAGCCGACGCAACGATGTTCAGGTCTCCGAGGTCCGTCAGCATTTCGAGCATGCGGCGCCGGATTTCCGGCAGCTTTGGCTGAGACGCGAGTTCGAATGCCCTGCCCATACTGCCGCCAGAGGAACGCGCGAGGAACTGGGCGGTCCCAGCATCCACGCCAGCAACGCGGAGCCGATTGGCGATAACCTCTGGACTGAGGAGCGCAAAGCGAATCACGTGGCTGCGCGAAATAATCGTCTCGAGCAGGGCGTCAGGATGCGGCGTGACAAGCACAAACACGGAACTCGGCGGCGGTTCCTCGAGCGTCTTCAGCAAGCAGTTTTGAGCATTGTCGTTCATCGCGTGGGCATCATCAATCAGCGCAACCTTCCATTCGGCCTCATACGGCTTCAACGCCAAATCCTTCAGCAAACCCTCGCCCGTGTCCCTATTGCGGAAAACCTCGATCCGGATCTGGCGGCCCTTGCCCTCTGGTGCAATCCGAAACACATCGGGATGCGTCCCGTGATCGACCTTCCGGCAGGCGACGCACGCCCCGCATGCGTCGTCGGCTGCGCCCCGACAGACGAGCGCCCGGGCGAATTCCACGGCCGTCGTCATCTTGCCGACGCCGCGCGGGCCCGCAAAAAGATACGTGTGCGCGATCCGGCGCCGACGGATCGCCCGCTCCAGCGCTGCCACGGCGCCGTCCTGCCCCACGATTGACCGGAAGCTCATTCGCTCGTCTCAATCACGGCGATCCTGTCGCCAACCTTGATGACCGCGTCTTCCGGAGCGAAGATTTCAACCACCGTCCCGGAAAAAGGCGAAGGCACGTCGAAAACCGCCTTGTCGGTCGCCATCTCCACAAGCGGGGCGTCCTTCTCCACCGCCTCGCCCACCTCGCAGTGCCAAAACGACACCGTGCATTCATCCCCTGCGCCCTCGCCCAGCGAAGGCATCACTACGTCTTGCCTCATCATCTAGTCTCCATCGCTGACACAGCCGAGTCGAACGCAGACTCGGCACAATACGAACTCCGAACAAATGGCCCCGACTCCACCCACCGCAGGCCGCGGCGAAGCGCCTCCGCTCGATACCGCTCGAACTCCTCCGGCTCAATGAACCGTTCCACCGGCGCGTGAGCGCCCGACGGCTGCAAGTATTGCCCGATGGTCAACATCTCGCAGCCCGCCGCCGCAAGGTCCTCGAAAACCCCCTGCACCTCGTCCTCTGTCTCGCCAAGCCCCACCATCAGCCCGCTCTTCGGTATCGCCGAGCCCGAGCGAGCCACCCGCTGCAAGAGGTCGAGGGAACGGGCGTAGTCCGCTTCCGGTCGCACGCGGGGGTACAGGCGGGGAACAGTTTCCACGTTATGGTTGTAGACGGTTGGTTCGGCCGCAAGGACGACATCGATCGCGGCGGCATCGCCGCAGAAGTCCGGCGTCAGGACTTCGACGCGCGTGATGCCTGCATCCCTCACCGCACGAACGGTGGCGGCAAAGTGTTCGGCGCCGCCATCGGGCAAGTCGTCACGCGTCACGGAGGTGATGACGACGTAGCTAAGGCGCATCCGTCGCGCGGCCTCGGCAATCCGGTGTGGCTCGTCAGGGTCGGGCGGCTTGGGCGCTCCGTGCGGGATGGCGCAGAATCGGCAATTGCGTGTGCACACGTCCCCGAGGATGAGAAACGTCGCCGTGCCGCGTGCGAAACATTCGCACAGGTTTGGGCAGCGCGCCCCCTGACAAACAGTGTGAAGTCGGAGGTCCGCAAGCAGACCGCTTGTCTGGTCTGTCCTGAGATTGCCGGGGAGCCGTTTCCTGAGCCACGGGGGGAACCGGGTGCCGGAAACCCTCATGTCTGAATCCGATGCCGCATGCAAGCGGGTTTGTGGTGTCGTTCGGACCTGCCTACGACCAGATTCTATCGGGCGGGCGCGGGACTGTCAAGGTCAGCGACGCACCGCGCTATGATTCAGACAGTCTGCGCTGTCGTCGGTGGCCGCCGAAGGCGGCCTTATGGAGTGCGGCGGCAGGACGCCGCTTTCAGAGGCCGCGGAGCGGCCAACAGAAACGCTTTGCCTCACTCCCTAACGTTTCTCCTCGCAATGCTTCTCCCCGCAGCGCCTTCCTCGCTCCGCGAGGTTCCAAAGCGGCATCGCGATGCCGCACTCCATTTGTAAAGGACGAAAGCAAGAAGAAAATTCCTCCCGTCCCAC
>CAZBRH010000034.1:0-10556 GCA_964494245.1 uncultured Planctomycetota bacterium
CACCATTCGCTTGCACAACGCACGGCTCCTTCGCTTCTCTCTCTTGTCGCCCGTTTCGACGACGTTCGCACAACCGAACACTGAGCCCGCCCGGCGCCTTTCGACGCCGGACGGGAATCTGCTCTGTCTGCGCAATCCGCGTCTAACCTCTTCTCCCTCTCGTCAACCCGAGCAGCACCCCATTCGACAAGCTCACACGTTCCGCCGACCCCAGGCCAGCGTGATCGCCAGCACGAGCGAGCGGAAGTACTCGAAGTGGTCCCAGTGGAATCGGTCTGTCAAAGAACCAAAAAACGGCTCCAGTGTACGAGGGCATCGGACGATCTTGAACATAGGAGGCCTTCCTGACGACCAGAGTAGACGTTGTCCACTCTCTTGCATCGTCAGAAATGCCCCCCTTCCTTTAGCGAATTCTTGTCCGGCCCCCAAAAAAGTCAGTCAAGTTGAGTGTTCACTGATTACTTTCTTCTCCTTCTCAGCCCCAGCAGCGCCAGGCCGATCAGGCCCAGCCTCGCCGGCTCAGCGATGGGCACCAGCAGGAAGAGCTGTGCATCGTCCGTGTCGGACAGGGTGTTGTTGTCCGTCACCCGCAGCCGGATGGCGTTCTCGCCGGGAACAAGGCCGTAGCTGATGAGCGTCGCGTAGCTCACCGTCGGGTTCTGGTCATTGAGGATGTCGTAAGTCCCGTCGATGTCTAGGTCCCAGTCATACGTGAAGGGCGGCGTGCCGCCGCTCGTCACGCTGCCGGAAAGAGCAACGCTCCCGTAGTACGGGCAGGTGTACGGCCCGCCCGCCTCGGCCACCGGCGGAGCCAGTTGATAGAGGTTGCTCAGCACGATGTCGTTGCCCGTGCCACCCGTGTAGCTCACCGTCCCTGTCCAGCCCGAGGGCCAGTTGATCGGCGGCGCAAACGTCCCGCTGATGGCGTTCGAGCCGGACACGTCCACGATGAGGAACGAGTCGCCGCTCGACGGCGTGAAGGGGGCGACGAAGCTGACGTTGAGCACGGCGTTGGCGAGCGTCAGCGTCGGGCTGCCCGAAAGCGGCAGGAGCTTGAGCACGTCGAACTCGCCCGCCGCCGTCCCGCCAAGCTGGATATCGAGGATGCCGGTCGTGCCCGCCACTTCGCCGAGCGTCAAGCTGCCCTCGACGGTCAGCGTGCCGGTGCTCGTGCCCGGCGAGAGGGTGTTATCGCCCTTGAACGTCAGGACGCGCGCGGAGACGCCGTCCTCGACCCGCACCGTCCCAACGCCGCCGATGTCGTTCGCCGAAAGCGTCCAGTTCGGCGTGCCGGAAGCGTCCAAAGTGAGGCGGCTGGTGGACTGCGAGAGCATGACATTCGCGCTGCCTTGGGCGCCCGCGGCCCCGATGATCAGGTTGCCATAGCCGGTCGCCCCGTTAGAGTTCTCATAGACGCTGATGGTTCCGCTGTAGGTGTTCGACGTGTTATTCAGTTTGAGGCCCCGGTCGTTTCCATAAAGAGCCAAAGCGTCATCGCCGGTCAGCTTGTTGTTCAAGATGATGAAAGGCCGGTTTGTATCCGAGGTCTTGCCAGTGATATAAACCACCGAACCGGCCACCACATCGATGTCACCGGACGAAATGCTGTAGGTCGCACCGTTATTGCCGTGGGAGCGAAGCGTCCCGCCGTTCAGGTTCACCCCGCCCGTGATCGTCCACGTCTTTGACGCGTCACCGTCTGACAGCGTCCCTCCCGAGTTGATGTTGATCGTGCCGCCAAAGGTGGTCGTTCCGCCGATGCTGAAGTATCCTCCGTTGATGTTGACGATCCCGCCAAAGCCCGAGGTGTAGCCAGTGCCGAATGCCAGCGAGTCGGGACCGGTCTTGTTGATCGTGCCGCTGCCCGTCAGCGTCCCGTTGATGGTCATCGTGGGTGTGTAGCCGCCCACGGTCGTGGTGACGTCGATTACCGTCGTCGTGCCGGTCTGTGCGACAACCCCGCCGGTTACGGTCACCGAGTAGCTGCCGTAAGTTCCATGGGTGATCTTGCCTCCGTTGAGGTACAGGGCACCGCTGATCGTGCGGCTGCTGTTTGAGTCAAACACCTGAAGCGTCCCCCCGACCCCGGCCGTTCCGTTCAGGTAGGCTGTGGCGGGAAAGGTCGTAGCCGTGGACGGGATAATCATCGTGCCCTGGGCAATGGTGCAGAGGTCGTCCGCGCTGTCCGGCACGGCTCCCTCAACCCAGTTGCCCGACACGTTCCAGTTGCCCGTCACGTTCTTCCACGTGAAGGTGTCGCCTTGGGCTGTGCCGATTCCGGCCGCCATCGCCAAACCGAACACCAGCGCCAACACAACACACATCCGCGTATTCATCGCACGCCTCCTTTCTGCTCCCCGGTTATTCTTTTTGCCCACAAAACGCTCACACGCATTCGCATTTCCACTCATCGCACGACTCCTTTCAAAAAAACCTGTCAGCCGTCGGCCACGCACCGGCAGCGCCCGAACGCTTGTCGCCACGCCTACGCACTCATGGCACGACTCCTAAAAAGAGTTCCGAGTTCAAGCTTCCGAGTTTTACGTTCGAAGTTCCGTGTTCATCCGTGGTTAGCTTCTTCTCCTTCTCTTGAGTCCCAAGAGCACGAGGCCGACAAGCGACAGCCCCGCCGGCTCGGGCACGGGCAGGACGGGTGGCACATACGGCTCCCAGTTGAGCACAATCGCGGTGCTGCTTTGGGTCAAGCTGAACGTGCCGTAGTCGGTGTAGTCGTTGGGCACGACTGCGAAGCTGCCGGAGATGACGCCCGTGTCGATCGTGTCGATGATGGTCCAACTGTGCGGCGAGTTCCAGTAGGGGTTCGTGCCGGGTGCAGACGCTGGGCTCAGAAACGCGAGGGTCAACGCAGCGGTCTCGCCGATGGTGAGCGTGCCGGCGCTCTGCGTGATGAGGTCCCAATCGATTCCCTTTGTGCCGCCGTCGTTGTCATCCTCGAACGATGCGAGTTCCCAGTCATAGGTGCCGTTGAGGCCGAAGTCTGCGGAGTGGGTTTCGTGGCCGGCGCTCAGGCCGGGCTGGACGCGGCCGACGGTCGGCATTGTGATTGCGGACGCGAAGGTGCCGTTGCCGCCGATAGCGCCGCTCGTGAACGTGAAGGAGCGGCTCATCGTCACGCCAGAATCGAGCGCGAGCTTGCCGCCGTTGACGGTCACGGCTCCGGTTCCGACGGGCGAGTTGCCGCTGACGGGGACATTCGCCCCGACGAGCAGCGTGCCGCCGAGGATTTGCGTCCCGCCACTGTAATTGCTGTTGCTGTTCGAGAGGGCCTGGGTGCCTGTCGCGGCACCGTTGATAGTGAGAGCGAGTTTCTCCGTGGCGACATTGCCATCGCTCAGTAGTCCGCTGAAGCTGTAGGTCGCCGCGGCGGGCGGCTTGAGGGTCAGCGTCCGGGTGTAGCTCCGGTCGCCTACTGGGTTCATCATCACGGTCCCGTAACCGTCCGAACTGACCAGGCCGCCGACGGTCGCGTGATATCCGTTGTTCTGTGCGGGGTCTGACAAGTTGAACACGGTGCCGGATTCGAACTCGAGGGCGCCGCCGTAGTTGGAGCCGTCGAACGATGACCCCACATATACGAGGGCCGGATAGCTGGCATGGGTCTTGAGAACCAGGTTGGCGCTGCCAGTCAAGGTGCAGTTCAGGCCCGTGCTTTGGCCGACGGTCCGCCCGATGAAGCTCCGGGCCAGAACCTCGGCGTTCCCATATAACGATTGATTGTTGTTGCTTTCGTGCGAGACGGTGCCGCCGTTGAGCTTCAGGTCATTCAGCGTCGGGGAGTTGCCGAAGATAATCAGCTTGGCGTCGCTGTTCACATAGACGGTTGCATTGATCAGCGCACTCGCATTGCCGAGTTGGACGGAACCCTCATTGATTTTGACTGTTCCGGTGAACGAAGAGCTTGCGGAACCCAACGTGAGTTTGCCGTCTCCGATCTTGGTCAGCGTGCCTGTTCCGGAGAGCTCCCCAGTCAGGCCGAAGTCCGTCGCATTGGTGATCGTGGTGCCCGTAGGAAGATTGACGTTATTCACCGTTATGCCATAGGTGACGGTCAAGGTTCGAGCGTTGCCACCGCCCAGGATGCCACCGTCGAGGATCAGACCGCCGGGACTGCTGATCGTGCTGCCGCCTGTGGCAGTGCGTTGATTCAGTCTGCCCCCGATGGCGACGGTGAGACTGTTGCCGGCAAAGGCGGTGCCAGTGGTCGTGCACACGTTCGCTGGTGTTGTGTTGATGACATAGTCGTTTACGCCCGACGGGATGGTATTGTCGCTCCAGTTGGTTCCGACCATCCAATCAGTGCTCGTGTCGCCGTCCCAGTACACCGTATCCGCCTGGGCCGCTGCCGCCACAATGCCGAACACGAGGCCGAGCACCAGCACCAACATCCCCAATACACGTGTATTCATCGCACGTCTCCTTTCCAAAAAGAGAGTTCCGAGTTCAATGTTCCGTCTTCCGTGTTCTGCGTTCTGCGTTCCGAATCCTCACGCCGAGTCGACGAGGGACGTGAAGCGTTTTGGCACGCACAAATGCGAAATCTGAATCTCGAAGCCCGAAAGAACCTCCGAGCATCAAGTCCAGACCCGAAGCAACTTCCTCATCGACCGTCGAGTATTTCATGCTCTGGTCGTTCGTGTTTCTGTCGGACTGGGCTTTTCGTGTTTCTCTTTTGCTAACGTTCATTGCTCACTCGGTCGCCGCGCACTGCGCGCGGACGGTGCGCACCGAGCGCGAAGCGCATGCATTGCGTCTGTACTGCGCAAGCGCCGCGCGCAGAGCGCGCGGGGTTTGCGCGGAAGCAAAACGCGACCTGACTTTCGGCGGCGCACGCTGCGTACAAGGCGCGGAAGCCGCATCGAGAATGCGGGGTGCACTCTGCGGCCTCGGGCGGTGGACGGACGGCTGAGGGGCTTCGCGGGGGCGAGGCGCCCAGAGCAATCCTTACACCGCCGCGCCGGGCTCAGCGCAGACGCTGCGCCACGTTTTTATGCTCTTCTGGCTCGTGCCCGATGCACGTGCCGCACCGCAGCTGCCGCCGAAGCGGCAGTCTGAGCTTTCGGGGGTCAGCGCCGCCCGCCCAGCGGCGAGAAGCGGCGAAGCTGGGCGAACCGTCGGCGACCGCGCAGCCCACCCGGACAACGACCCGGCTGCTGCCGCTGCGCTGCGTCAACTGCGGAATCTGTGCTCAATGGTTCCTGTTCTTGGCTCTCCTCCTTGCTTTCAGTGTCTTCTTGAGAGCGACCGCGCCCACACAGCAAAGGGGTCGACTCTCGTTTCGCGCCGAGGCCACAGGGCGGTTGTGTGAACCGGCGGCCTCTTCGGCAGCGCCTTCGTTTTTTCCTCTTCCGCGTGCTCGCGGCTGCTTTTCCGCGAACCGGAGAGGGTTTTATTTTCGCTTGCCTCGACAGTTTAGGAGCAAATCGCGTGCCAAGGCGCGAGCAAGGCAGGTCGGAAGGCATAACAGATTGTCGTGCAATCGGTTATGACGCAGAGATTCGTCGGGGCAACGCTGCGGCGAGTCGCATGGACGCAACAGCGTGGAGCCGTTTCGAGGCACGGCAAGGGATAACTCTTGATGGGAGCGATACTTACAGAATGCTGCTTTGCGGCAACATGCTTCTCGTCCCGCGTTCGTTGTCTTCACCACCAAGCAAGGCGGGGGGTGCGGCAGTGGGCGGGTGGATGGGAGAAATGGGGAACGGGGGAAATGGGAAAGAGGATGACCCGTTTGTCGGCCTTGCGGACAGCATAGGTCTTTTCCCCCGTTTCCCGATTTTGCACGCCCTTCTTTGTCGCGGTCGGGTGGAACCGCTGATGAGCGCCGTGAGAAGGGTGTTTTTCTTCGGGGTGGATTTGGGTAAAATCGGAGGCGAACTCGGAGGCGATTCTTGGTAGACGGAGGGGCATGCGTCATGAAACGCGCGTTCAGCGGCATCCAGCCCACGGGCGACCTGCACATCGGGAACTATCTCGGCGCCATCAAGAACTGGGTGGCGATGCTGGACAAATACGAATGCATCTTCTGCATCGTGGACCTTCACGCGCTGACCATTCGCTACGACACGTCTGCGATGGCCGCGCGGACGCTCGACGCGGTTGCGGTGAACATCGCCTGCGGGCTTGACCCCGAGCGGTGCACGATCTTCGTCCAGTCGCACATCCCGGAACATTCGGAACTTTGCTGGATTTTCGACACGGTGACGCCGATGGGCGAGCTGAGTCGGATGACGCAGTTCAAGCAGAAATCGCAGCAGAACCCTGAGAACGTCAACGTGGGTCTGTTCAACTACCCGGTGCTCCAGGCGGCGGACATTCTGCTCTACAAGGCGGAGGTCGTCCCCGTCGGCGAGGATCAGGTCCAGCACATCGAGTTCGCCCGAGAGGTTTGCCGCAAGTTCAATGCGCTCTACGGCCCCGTGTTTCCCGAATGCCGGGCGTTGCTTTCCGATGCGCCGCGGGTTATGGGACTCGACGGCGTGAACAAGATGAGCAAGAGCTTGGGCAACCACATCGCGATGACCGACTCGCCGGACGTCGTGCGGGGGAAGTTGGCGACGGCGGTGACCGATCCTGCACGGAAGCGGCGGAGCGATTGCGGCGAGCCGACGAAGTGCAACATCTATTCGCTGCACCGATTCTTTTCGACGCCGGAGCAGCTTCGGTGGGTGGAAGGGGGCTGCCGCAGCGCGGGCATCGGCTGCCTCGAATGCAAGAGGGTGCTGGCGGACAACATCAACGCGTTGTTGGCGCCGATTCAGGAGCGTTATGCGGCGCTCAAGGCGAACCCGGAGCAGGTGAGGCGGGTGGTCGCGGACGGCGCGGCGCGTGCGCGGAAGATTGCGGCGGGGGTCATGGCGGAGGTGCGCAGCGCGCTGGGGCTTTATGTTCAATCGTAGCGAGCGCAGGCGTCCTCATCAGGGTCGAGGCGGTCGGCGGCTCGCGGCAGGCGCTTGCCTTGTCCTTGTCGGGATGCTGGCGGCGGGGGTGTGCGGATACGTTTCGCGCAGCCCGCTTGGGCGGTCGCAGCCGCTGACGGCGCTCATCGATTTCGATCCCCCGTATCTTGGGCGCTGCGGCGATGTGGCTGCCGCATGGGAGGCGTTTCGCAACCTGCCGCACTACCGCGAGTTCGCCCGCTCGCCGGAAGGTCGGGAATTCCTCGCATCGAATGCGATCGCGCGGGCGGCGAACGTCATCAACGAACGGGGCAGGGTTCTGGGCTTGTCGCTCGTGCATGCGTTTGACGTGCTGGGCGGCGAGGCCGCCGCAGCCGCCGTCCCCGGAAACAACGGCTACGCGTTCCTCGTGGTCGGCCGTGTCCGCCCCCTGGCGAATGCTTTGCTTGGCGCATACGCTGCGTTCGGGGCTGCCGTTCCGCTCGCTACGAACGCAGGGGATTGGTGGGCGGTCATCGACCGTTCGCAGGGCATCGCGTGGAGCAAGGTAGGCGACGTGTTCGCTGCGAGCAACAGCCGCGGCCTGCTCGCACGGTTCGTTGCGGCGGCTCGTCGAGGTCCCCGTGGGAGCGCCGAGGCCGCGGCAGCGCTGACGGAACCGCTCGCGCCGCAGGTGGCGCTGAAGTTGCCCGGCGGCGGGAACGGGCGCCCGAAGCCTTGCGTGCTTTCGCTGCGGCTTGGCGGACTGGACGGCGCGGCTTCGGAAGACGCTGATGCCGGGTTCGCGTCGTTCGTGCGGCTCATGGGCGGCTGTTTCCCATCGAACACGTGCGCGGGCGGCGCATGGAAGATGGACCCGGTCATCCTTTGGCGGCTGGCGCTTGCGGCGATGCCGGAGGCCGAGCGGGTTGCCGTCGAGCGCTATGTCGAAGATCAACTTTGCGCCGTGCTCGACATAGACGACTTCGGGCGCGATCTTCTCGGCCGGCTGACGGGCGAGTTCGGCCTTGCGGTTTCGAGTGATTTGGACGAGTGGACGGGCTTGGCGTGTGGAGCGCCGGCGCCGACGGTCTCCATTGTTTTTCGGATGCGGAGAGATGAGCGGTTGGAGGCGCGGCTTCGCTACGCGCTGGTCGAGGCCGCGGCGTCGCTCGATGCGGGGGACCCGCGCCTGACCGCAAGCGGGACGGGGGAGCGCGAGCACGGCGGGCAGCGCATCGCCGTGCTGCACGTGGGCCGGGTCGGCTCGCCGAGTGGAGCGGATGCCGTGGCGGACCCGGAGGCGCGGGGACATTCGCTCGTCGTTGCGAGCACTTCGGTAAACTGGCTTGTTCGCGCAATCGAGGCCCAAGAAAAGCGGGAGCCATCGTTGGCGGAGCAAGATTGGTTTGGGCGTCTGGTCGCGGCGCAGCCGCCCGGCCGGTCGGTGTTTTTCTTTGCGCACGGCGGCTTGGCGGCCGACGTGTTGGGACGGGCGGCAGGCGGGCAGCACGCCGCGTCGGGTCCTGCGCCATGGCTTCGGCTGCTGGGACCCGTTTCTGCGAGCGGGAACCTGGGGGAAGACGGGGTTATCCGCGCGAACATACGGGTGGGCCACGCGAAGCAGCAGGGGCACATCAAATAGACTTGCAATCCCTCCGGCCGCCGTTATAATCGCCGAGCCGAGCGCCGGTAGGCGAGCTTGATCTCCGGTCGAGCAGGGCAAGCTCGGTGCCGCCGAGGCGAAGCCCGGCCGAGACATTTTGTTCCGCACAGCGCAGGTCCCGACATGCCCGATCCCCGGACCGGCAGCGACAGCCCGAAGGAAGGCCTCTTGCGGATGGGGAACGACCGTTCCGAGCGGTGGCTGACGCCAGCGTCCGTCGGGATCAGCATCGCCATTGTCGGCGTTCTCGCCTACTACCTGCCTTACCTTTACATGAAGCTGAACTTGAGGGCGACGGCGGGCGGGTATCTGCCGGTGCTGGCGATATCGCCGTTCCTCGTCCTGCTCGTGGCAAACGGCGTGCTGCGGCGCGTTGGCATCGGCCTCTCACGGGGCGAGATCACCGTCGTTCTCTGCTCGCTGATGGTCTCGCTCTCGACGCTGGTGATGGTGGTTTGGATGATGACGACGCTGCCTTCGCCGGTGCGGAGCGCCTCGCCCCAAAACGACTTTATCGGGCGGTTCCTCTGGGCGATTGACACCCGGCTGATGCCCTATCGGATCGAGGACAAGGAACGCGAAAAGACCGCGGGGCAGTATGAGGAGAATCTGAACTGGTATTACATGGGGATTCCGAAGCCGCTTTCTGAAGAAGTGCTTAGCGAAATCGACGCCGAGGCGCGCGCAAGAGCGGCAGGCGGCGGGGCAGAACGAGCCGGTGCGGCGGGCATTGACGAAGGATACAACCCGAATGAGTTGAAGATTCCGTGGTGGCGGTGGATCCGACGGCAAGACGTCGATGCGTCGGAACGCAGGGCGGCTTACGATCGGCTCGGCGTTCGTATTCGGGAGACCAAGGGACTGGAGCCAACCACCGTCCAGTCGATGCTTGCCGAGGTGGAGAACCTGAAGCAAAGCTTCGGGGTGTTCGAGAAGTCGAACGAGGCCTATGCGCGCTTGTTTACGCTATTGCGTGCAGCGCCGGGATTGGACCCGAAGGTGCGGCGTGAACTGGGCTTCGCCATTCAGAACGAAAAGGATTTCGACCGACACAGGACGGTCGATCTTCGCGTGCGCCCGGATCGGCGGGATACCGACCGGCCGTGGTTCTTGTGGACGGGGCCGCTGGTGTGGTGGCTCGTGCTCTTGTTCCTCTTCGTCATACTCCAGTTCTGCGTCGTCGCGCTGCTGCGGCGGCAGTGGGTGGATCACGAGAAGCTTCTGTTCCCGCACGTCGAGATTTTGGAGGCGACAACGGCTCCGGGGCCATCGGGCACGCCGGGCGGCAACATCGTCCGCAACCGGCTCCTGTGGATCGGATTCGGCTTGGCGTTCCTCTTGTTCGCGTCGGAAGGGCTGAACACCTACGTCCCGGCGGTGCCGGGGCTCCAGCTCAAGGAGTTCAATCTTCGGGATGTGCTCACGGAAGACCCGTGGCGTGCGATCCCGAAGGAACTCGACCTGCACGTGTTCATCATTGCGATCGCGTTCATTTTGCCGGCGGAGATTTCGCTCAGCATCTGGGTGTTTGTGCTCGTCGATTTCGCCGTGCGGGTGTATTTGGCGGCAACGGGGCAGACGTATCACGTGACGGAACCGATTACTGGCTACCTCATCAACGGGGGCAGCGACCAGGTCGCCGGGCTGACCGTGTTCATTTTGGCGTTGCTCTACGGCGGCCGCCGCCACTTCTCCGCCGTCATCCGAAAAGCGTTTCTCCGCGGCCGCGACGTGGATGATTCGGAGGAGCCGCTGCCGTATTTCGGCGCGTTCTGGGGCCTTGTGCTTTCCGGCGCTGGCATCATTCTCTGGTGCTACATCATGGGAATGTCGCCGCTCATTTCGCTGCTGCTTTTCGGGCTGACGGTTCTCGCAATCCTGTTCGTCACCCGGGTCGTCTGCGAACTGGGGATCGTGACGGCGGCCTATCAGGACCCGAGCACGCCGCAGTATCTGATTGCCGGGACGCTGGGCTATCGGCCGAACGTTGGCCG
>CAZBRH010000034.1:10566-13264 GCA_964494245.1 uncultured Planctomycetota bacterium
TCTGGAATCGCCTGATGTTCATGACGCCGACCTATTCGACATGGGCGTATATCTGGCCGGCGATTTTCTTCGGGACGAACGTGATGCCGCTCGCTATGACTTCCGAGCGGATGTTTCATCACGGCCCGTCCCGTCGGCGGTTCACGTTCTTCCTGCTTGTGTTGACGCTGGCTGTGATGGTTGTCTTCGCCGTTCAATCGATCCGCATCCCTTACGAAGAGGGCGCGGGCGTCCGGCTGAAGCAAGGCCGCTTCAACGGCGCAAGCCACGACTTCAACAACTGCCTCGTCCGCGACTTCATCGTGCCGCAGAAGATGCACAAGCCGTATCCGCCGATCTACTGGGGGGCGATCAGCGGGACGATCGTGATGAGCGTGTTGCTTACGCTGCGGCATCTCTTCTACTGGTGGCCGCTGCATCCCATCGGCTACATCTGTGCCGGGCTGTCGGCGGGCGTCTGGTTCAGCGTGTTCATCGGGTGGTTCATCAAGCGGGCGATGCTCAAATATGGCGGCGGGAAACTTTTCCGGAACGCCATCCCGTTCTTTGTCGGCCTGCTGATTGGCCACTTCGCGATTGCTGGCATCTGGCAGGTCATTGGCGTCATCGTCGAGACGCGCGAAATCGAGGGCATCTATTCGGCCATCTGGTCGCTGACGACCGGCGCGGCGAGGTGAGGCAACGCTTGAGAGCCGTTGCAGTGGATAGGACAAAAAGGACAGACGGACCCCGCCTGGGCGGCGCTGCTCTACTTGTTGCCGTCCTGATGCTTGTGGGTTTCCGCTTGGGCGCTGCCGAGGGGACGGGCGAGCAACCCGGGCTTGCCGAGCTTCTCGAGCGCGAAATCGTCGCCCTCTCCGCGATTCCGTCCCGGCTTTCTGGCACCGAGGGTTGCGACCGCGCCGCGGAGTATATCCGCACACGGTTCCAAGAAATCGGGCTTACTCACATCGCCGAGCAGCCGTTCGATGTTGTCGTCCCGATCACAAAGCACTGCTCGATGCTTTTGGGCGACGCGAAGACGCCCGTCGAAATCTACCCGCTTTGGCCGAACTGGACGCGAACGTGCACGACGCCCGGCCCGATAGAGGGTCCTGTCATCTACGCTGGACGCGGCACGCCCCGCGAGCTGGCGGGCCTGCCGATCGCCGATTCGATTGTCATCATGGAACACAACACCAGCGCCGAGTGGCAGAAGCTCTGCGACTTCGGGCCGCGGGGATTCATCTTTGTCGAGCCCTCGCCCGAAGGCGACGGCCCGGCGGCCCGCGTGCACGCCGAGCGGAAGTTTCTACGCAACCCGCTGAACATGCCACGGTTCTGGGTGCCCCGCGAAGGAACAAAGCTCACCGCAGCGGAGCTTGTCCGCCGCGTCTCCGAAGCCCAAGATAGATACCTTCGGGCATGGCGGGCCGGGGATCCGAATCCGCCCCCGCTCCTGCACGCCATCCTCGATAGCCGCGTGGATTGGGAGACCCGCACGGCCAGGAACATCGTCGGCCTGCTGAAAGGCACGGACGCCCGCGAGACCGACAGCTTCGTCGCGTTCTCCGCGCACTACGACTCCATCTCCATCGCTCCCGACCTTGCGCCGGGGGCCGATGGCTCCGGCGGCATCGTCGCGCTGCTTTGCCTTGCCCAGCGCCTCGCCGCAAACCCCGGCCGCGAAAACGTCCTCTTCATCGCAACCGCCGGCCACTATCAGGCGTTGCGCGGCGCCACAATGCTGGCCGACACGCTCGCCTACAGCGGTGCCGCACAACCCGGGAGGGCGGATCAAAAGGAAAAAGGCGCTCGAATGCTCCAAGCCCTCGGTGAACTGGACGAGGCAACCACGGAGTCCGCCTGTCCGCATCCCGACATCCGCTCGACGGCGCGCCACGCCGTTCGGTTGCTCCGCGCGGCGGCTACGTTGCTCGGCTACGGCGAACCCGCCGGCCGGAGTGAACTCGCCGTCCGCATTCGCCAACTCGAAGAAAACCTCATCGACCGCGAAGGCCGAACCGCCGTATACGAGGGCCTGGCGAAGCGAATCCGTCGAACCGCAGGGCTCGAACCCGCGCTCTCCGCAAAGATGCTTGCCGAAGTCGAAGCGCTCAAGCAGCGCCTCTTGACCGATGTGAGCTCCTATAACAACTACGAGGAACTGTTCCGCCTCATCCAGTCGGCCAAGGGCATCACCGCAGGCGCACGGCGCGGGCTTCGCTACGCCGTCGAGCATGAACAAGACGCCGACCGGCACATCGCGGCTTACCGATTTGAACTCACGCGGCTGCGAAAGCACCAGGCGTTCCTCGAACAACTTGGGCTTGACCTCAAACGGCAACTGCGCATCGTCTATTCCCTGGACCTGTCCGGCGATGGGACGCGGTTCGCAGTCTTCTCTGCTCCCGAGGACGGCCTCGTCGCGCAGGCGCTCAACGTTCAATCCATCTACGGCGCCCTGATGCGCAACATCTGGCAGATCGGCCGCAAACGCAGCGGCCCCGAGGGCGACGCTCATCACTATGACCGGATTGTCTATACGGCGTCGCCGACAGAAGAGGGGCGGATGGGCGGCTATTTCCTCGGCAAACCGGCCTTCGACAGCGAGATGTTTCAGCTTGCCGGGCGCGAGGCGCTCACGTTCGCCACAGTCGATTGCGGCTGGACCAGGGTGGACACGCCGACGGATACCGTCCGCTGGATGAAGGCGTTG
>CAZBRH010000034.1:13275-15357 GCA_964494245.1 uncultured Planctomycetota bacterium
AGCGGCTCGCGGGACAGGTGGAGGTGCTCTGCGAGTTGGCGGAGCGGATGGCGACCGTGCCCGAAATCCGGTCGATTTACCGGACGCTCGATAGCCGCCGCATCGCGGGACGGTCCCCGCTGTTCGACTATTCTTGCCGGATAAACGGCCGCGTCGTCCTCTACGATATGAAGCGAAGTCTCGGCACGGCGGACGTCCCGGTTCCTGGGGCGCTCTGTGTGGCGCGCTTCGCCCGAGCAAGCGGCGAGGGACGCTTCTTCGGCGCCCAAAGCTACATCGGCGTGCGCGACGGCTACATGACGTTCTCCAGCGAAGGCGGCACGTTCGAGATGCTGGGGCTGCCGCACGACCGAGCGCGCGCCTACGCCACGAAACAATTCGAATTCGGCGCCTACAAGTTCAACCAAGACCCTGCGTCCGACGAGTTCGGCGAGATCGACCACGCTCCCGACCTGGGTCCGCAGGGAGCGCAGCAGCAGTTCAAGATCGTCCAGGCAATCCCGAAGGACGATTTCGAGGTGGCCGTGCCGGTCTTCCGCTGTCGCCCTGTCGGCCTTTTCGGGTTCATCGATCCCCTGAGCGGCGCCGACTATGGGAACATCGTGCTCTACGACGCGAAGACGAACACGGCTCCGGACTATTACGGCCTGTCGCTCTTTCCGGAGCCCTCGTCGGCGAGTCAGGGCGTGCCGGCGGGCGTCGTTTTCCTTCAGCCCTCAATTCGCTTCAAGCTGCAATTCACCGCGGGGGCGCTCGGCGCTACCGCCCCGCTCGTCTATGTCCGCGGCGGCGAGCACCTGAATACCGACGGTCCGGAAGTCGGCTACGGCTACGAGTTCCCCGCAAAATCCGAGCGCGGCAACGAAGCCGTCGCGTTCCGCGAAAACCACGTGCGGCACGGCGTGCTTCGGAACATGCGGCTCTTGATGGCGCGGGATATCGTGAACCTCGATGACTACCGAATCGCCGCTCTCGCCCGGCATGCCGTGACAAACAGTCGCGTGAACGAGCTTCACTTCGGCCGCGACGACGGCGCCACCGTCCGCGGGGCGAAGCACTACCTGGAGGCCGCCGAGGCCGCCCTTGCCGCGAGAGAATATGACGCCTTTTCCGCGAACCTCGAAACCGCCCTTGCGATGGAATCGCGCGCCTATCCCATTGTCAAGAGGACGACAACGGACATCCTCACGGGCGTCCTCTTTTACCTCTTCCTGCTGCTGCCCTTCTCATATTTCGCCGAACGGCTCATTTTTGGGTTCCCCGACGTGAACCGCCGCATTGCGGGGTTCTTCGGCTTCTTCATCCTGGTCTTCATCATTCTCGCCCTTGTCCACCCGGCGTTTGCGATCACGCGGAGCGCACCGGTCATCCTGATTGCCTTCATCACCATCGCGCTTTCGATCCTCGTAATCTCGATGATTCGGGGCCGATTCGAGCGCGAGATCCGCCTGCTCCACGAGCGTCCGGGGGCTCGCCGCCAGGCCGACTTCAAACGAGCGAGCGCGACCTCCGCCGCCTGCGCCCTCGGCATCGGCAACATGCGCCGCCGGAAGACCCGCACCGGCCTCACGCTCGCAACGCTCGTTCTCCTCACCTTCTCCGTCCTCTCGTTCACATCCGTCGATCCGCGACAGGTGACTCACGAAAACCCGAACCCGACCGGCGAGGAGATTGTGCCGCCCTACGCGGGCGTGCTCCTGCGCGACCCGCGCTATGCGGCGCTCCCGCCCTATCTCCACGACCTTGCGCGGAATGGTTTCGAACACGAGGCGACGGTCGCTCCCCGCGTGTGGCTTATGGCCGATGCCCACGTCTCCAACGCGGAGAATCCCCAGAAGGAGTTTCTCTGCACCGGCGTCGTCGGCATGGTACCCGATGAATCCAAGCTCACGGCCCCCGATACGCACCTCCTTGCTGGCCGCTGGTTCCGAACCGACGAGCTCATGGCCTGCGTCATCGGCGAAAGGGTCGCAAACGCCCTCGGAATCCGCGCGTCCGACGTCGGCGGCGAGACCCAAGACGCGCCGCGGCTTCGCATACTCGGCGCCGAACTGCCCGTCATCGGGCTGACCGATGACAAGA
>CAZBRH010000034.1:15369-18690 GCA_964494245.1 uncultured Planctomycetota bacterium
TGACGGATATCGACGGCGAACAGGTGTCGCCCGTTGACCGACGGGAAGAGGGCTGGATGAAGCGCTCCGGCACGGCCTTCAACATCTACGCCGCGGATACGTATAACCACGTCGAGCCGGAAAACTGCGTGTTCGTCCCCTACGATTTCCTGATAGGTTCCGGAGGGACGCTCGTCTCGGTCGCCATCGCCCCTCAAGGGGCCGACGATGCCGAGCGCGCCCGCAAGGCCGAGGCCATTGGGCGAAACCTCCTGTCCCGCCTGACCCGGCCCATCTACATCTCGAAGGGAGCGGCTCTCGGCGGCGTCACCTATGCGCTCTCGTCGGACGCCAACCGTGTCCGCGGCCTCGGCTCGCTCATTGTGCCGATGCTCATCTGTGCGATGATCGTTCTGAACACGATGCTCGGCTCCGTATATGAGCGGCAGCGCGAGATTTCCATCTTCGGGTCGCTCGGCCTCGCGCCGCTCCACATCGGCTCGCTCTTCGTCGCCGAGTCCGCCGTGTTCGCCACGATTGCCGTCATCTTGGGCTACGTGCTCGGGCAGGCCGTCTCGTTCCTCCTTGCCAACACAGCGCTGTTGGCGGGCTTCTCGCTGAACTATTCCTCGATCGCGGCCGTCATTTCCGCCGCTGCGGTGATGGCGCTCGTCCTGCTTTCGACCATCTACCCGGCGCGGAAGGCGTCGCAACTCTCGGTCCCCGACGTGGAGCGCATCTGGAAGCTTCCGCCGCCGGAGGGCGACGACTTCCACATTCACTTCCCGTTCACCATTGGCGGCGAGCAGGCCTTCGGCATCAACATGTTCCTCTTGGAATATTTCCGCGATCACGCGAACCAATCCGTCGGCGATTTCTTCGCCCAGGACGCCACGATCTCCCTCGAACGCTCCGGTGCCGGCCAGGCCATCCGCTTCGACTCCGAGGTCTGGATTGCGCCGTTCGACTTTGGCATCAGCCAGTCGCTCACGCTCCGCACCCTGCCAACGGACGAGGAGAACATCTATGCGCCGGAGATGCATCTGCGACGGAAGAGCGGCGAACCGGCCGCCTGGGCGCGAATGAACCACCGCTTCCTCAAGCTCATTCGCCAGCAGTTCCTCATGTGGCGCATCCTGACCAACGAGGAACGCGAATGGTTCGCCGCCAGGGCCAAAGTGCTGCTGGGCATCGCAGGGGACGCAGACCGCCGCGTCGCCGAGCGCGCCCCCGGCAAGGCCGCTGCCGAAGAAGACACAAAACCGAAGGAGGCCTAGCCCCGGATGGCTGTCACGAGGCAGGACGCCGAAATCCAGGAATACCGCAACCTGATGGAGACGCCGACGGAATACGTCGATGGCTTCACGCTGCGGACGGTTGCGGGCGTTCTGTTCATCGCCGCGGTGATGATGCCGAGCGCCATCTACCTCGGGCTGACCGTCGGCCAGGCGATGGGGCCGGCGGCCGTCTGGGTGACGATCATCCTGTTCGCCGACATTGCGAGGCGGTCGTTCAAGCCGCTGAAGCGGCAGGAGATTTACCTGCTTCACTACGCCGCGGGCAGCTTGATTGCGCTGATGGGCGGCGTCGCCCTCTCCGGCGGGCCCTTCGCCTCGATGATCTGGCGGCAATACCTCCGCACGTCCGCCGCCGCTGAAAGCTTCGGCATCGCCCACGAAATCCCAACATGGGTGGTCCCAGCCGCCGATTCCAACGCCATCATCCAGCGGACGTTCCTGCACAAGGACTGGCTCTGGCCCATCGTGCTAATGGTCATCGGCGGCATTATGGGACACGTCGCGCGGTTCGTCGCCGGCTACGCGCTCTTCCGAATGTCCTCCGACGTCGAAAAACTCCCCTTCCCGCTTGCGCCCGTCGCCGCACAGGGCGCGACCGCTCTCGCGGAATCCGGCCAGGAAACGTGGCGCTGGCGGACGTTCAGCATCGGCGCGATGATCGGCGTCGGCTACAGTCTCGTCTACGTCCTTGTCCCCGCGATCACCGGCGCCATCCTCGGAAAGCCCATCCACCTCATCCCCGTCCCCTGGATCGACTTCACCCGCGCGACCGAGGGGATTCTCCCGACGGCCACAACGGGCATCGCGACGAACCTCGGACTCGTCATCACGGGGATGGTTCTCCCGTTCTGGACGGTGGTCGGGCGCTTCTGCGCCGCCATGGTCCACGTCTTCGGCAACGTCGCGCTCTACCATGCCGGCGTGCTCGTCTCGTGGCGTCGCGGGACCGAGACCATCATGACCGAGTTCATGAACAGCATCGATTTCTGGCTTTCGTTCGGCATCGGGACGAGCTTCGCCGTGGCCTTCGTCGGCCTCTATACCGTGATTCGCTCCGCCATTGTCAAGCGGCGTGAGGGCGCCGAGCGGGCCCACGGGCTCTGGAGCGATGTCCCAAAAGGCCGCGGCGACTTCTCCATGGGCATCGCCATCGCCCTCTTTTTCCTCTGCACGGCCACCAACGTCTCGCTCTGCATCTGGCTCATCGGCAAGGACTCCATCCTCGTCATCTTCTTCTTCGCCTTCGGCTTCCTCTACACGCCGCTCATCTCCTACGTCAACGCCCGGCTCATCGGCACGGTCGGGCACGGCGTCGGGTTCCCGATGATCCGCGAGGCCACCTACATCTTCAGCGGCTATCAGGGCGTCGATATCTGGTTCGCTCCGTTCCCGATGCAAGATTTCGGCAGCGCCGCCCAGCACTTCCGCCAGATCGAACTGACCGGCACGAACTTCCGCAGCGTCATCAAGCTCGAAATCTTCATGTTCCCCGTGCTCTGGCTGGCCAGCTTCGCCTTCTGGGGCTACATCTGGGGAACCGGACCGAAAATCCCCTCCGATGCCTATCCCTATGCGCAGAAGATGTGGCACCGGCACGCGCTGAGCCAGAGTCTCTTCTACTCATCCACACTGCGCGGCTCGAACAAAAGCCCGCTCCTTTACAAGGCCATCAAGTTCGACTACATCGGCTACGGCCTCGGCTTTGGCGTCATCGGCTTTACAGTGCTGCGGCTGCTTGGGCTGCCGACGCTCGCTCTCTACGGCTTCATCAGCGGGCTCGGCACGCTGCCACACATCATGATTCCAGAGATCTTCGGCGCGTTGCTTGGGCGCTATTACTTCGCAAAGAAGTTTGGCCGGAAGCAATGGCTCCGCGCCGTGCCCGTGCTTGCCGCGGGCTTCGCCTGCGGCATGGGCCTCATCGGCATGGTCGGTTCGGCAATCGCACTTCTCGCCGCCGCCGTCAAGGCGACGGGGCCTTGAACGACGAGCGGCCGCATGCCGTCCGCAGCTACTCCCCAGACCTCGGCTTGATTTTCAGAAC
>CAZBRH010000034.1:18763-24600 GCA_964494245.1 uncultured Planctomycetota bacterium
CGGCTCGGACACAGCAGCGGCCTTTGCGCCGTTTGCCGAACGGACCACTACGTCTCGGCCAGTGGGTTCGGATTCGCCCGCCGGCTTCAACCGCGCCACCAGCCAAGCCAGCCGGTCGGCCGGGACCAATGCGAGAATCGCGTGGTCGGCGGCATCAGCATTCTCTCTCGCAGATTTCGCTGCGGCGAGCTTTTCAGATTCGCCCACCTCAAGCATTCCCCGCCCATTCCCCTTGCGCTTCGCTTCGGCGAGCGTCCCCCCGGCCGCCATGACGAGCCGGCGGACCTCGGCGAGGCCGGACGCCGCGTCCCCGCACAGATAGGTGAGTTCTCGGATCGACTCCTCTTTCTTGTCCGCGCGATCGCGAACGATTGCCTGGGGAGCAGCGGGCTGCGCGGAGCCATAGCCTACGTCGTCCGCCGCAGTGCGTGGCATCGGTTCCACGCGCCTAGATTCTCGTATCCGGTGCTCCGGTTCCGGACCGACAGTAAGCGTGCGCACCGGCGCAGAGGGAGCTTTATCTGCTGCCGCTTCCGCCGCGAGAAAGTTGGAAGCCGCTGCGTCGCGCGCCTCCGAAGGGGACGGAGCACGAGCGTCTTTCTCCGCGAAAGCCCCGGCGGGCGCCATGTCCTCGGCGCCCTTCACGTCGGGCGAAGCAGCGCCCGTGGCCGCTTCGTCATCCGCTCTCTTCAGGCCGTCAAATCTCGCTTCGGGGTGAGCAGCGACAAGTTCGTTCCCAGTGTTGCGGGGAGCGAACGTCTCTTCGTCCGAAACCAGTGGCTCGGGCGACCACGAGGCAAGTTTGATGACGACAAGGAGCGAGGCCGCCGCTGCGACGCAGCCGCCAACGCTCACCCAACGGGCCAGCGCCGCGCGCCTCCGAATGACGGCGGCGCGAGCCACGCGGGACTTCACCGCGCCGGCCAGCCCCTGGGGGGCCGGCACGCGGGGAAGCGACCGGACCAGCTCGGCGGTCTGCTGCAGCGCGCGAATCTCCTCGCGGCAATCCGTGCAGCCCGCAACGTGCCGTTCGACGGCTTCGCAGTCTGCGGCCGCGAGCTCGCCGTCCACGTATTCGTTCAGCAGGTCGCGTATCTGTTCACAGTTCATTGGTCTTCTCACTTGTCGGCCAGAAGTCCTCGCAGTTTCTTTCTGAGCTCCAGCCGCGCGCGGTGCAACCGGGACTTGACGGTGCCCCGCGAGCAGCTCAGCGCCTCGCCGATGCTCTCGTAGTCCATTTCCTGAATGTCTCGCAGGACGACGACGGCTCGATACTCGTCGGGCAGTTCGGCGATGGCCTGTTCGATCCGCCGTCGGACGTCGTCGGCCTGCAAACGCTGCCCCGGCTCGCAAACCGCGCCCGGCGGGTCATAGGCGCTCTCTTCGTTGGCAATCGCGCTCATCTGGAGCTGCCCGGCGCGGCCTGCCGCCGACTGCTTCCGCCGCCCGCTAATGGCCTGGTTGACGGCGATCGAGTGGAGCCACGTGATGAACCGCGAGCGGCCCTCGAAGCCGCTGATGTTTCGGAACGCTCGGAGGAATACTTCCTGCGTGATGTCCATTGCGTCCTCGCGATGGCCCATCATCCGATAGACCAAGTTGTAAACCGTGTCCTGGTAGTGGCTTACAAGCTTGCCGAACGCATCGGCGTTTCCTCGAGCCGATTGCTTCACCAGTTCGGCCTCGTTTGGCAGCGGAGCAATCATCGCATCCTTGCCACCTTGTTAGACGCCGCGGAGGAGCGGCGGTTGCGCCAAATCCAAGGATTTTTCCGGCCAGCGGCCTTTTCTATGATACCCCGCGCCGCCGAAAATGCTGCACCTAACTGATGAGCAGGATGGGGCACTTCGCCTCGTCGACGATGAGGCGGCGCTCCCGCGCCGTCAGGTCGCGTCGAATCATCGACGTGCTGAAGCTCCCCATCACAAGCAATTCGACCCCAAGTTGCCGGCACTTCTGTGTGATGACTGAGTGGACGGAGCCCTTTTCCAGCAGGATTTCTGCATCCACCCCGGCCTCCCTAGCAATCTGTGCGGCGTAGCCGAGGTTCGTGCGGGCCGATGCTTCGAGTTCCTGGCCGAATTCCTCCATTTCCGCCTCGACCAACACGCTGCTCTTGAAGAGCGACCTGAGCGTTGCGGTATCGACGACGGCAACGGCGGTCAGCGAGGCCCGATGCAACGCCGCAAGCTGGGCGGCATATCGCACCGCGCGAACGCTGCTTTCTGTGCCATCCACAACTACCAAAATCTTGCGGATCGAGAGCGAATCGGTCATGGCTGCTCCTCGCGGCTTCTCAGCCGGTCCCGGATGATGCGGCCCACCACTAAGGACTCGCGTTCGCGCTCATCCAGAGCGGCGCGGATGTAATCCAAAGTCTCCCGACGGTCGGGAATAAACGCCTTGTCGAGCGCGTTCACCCGGCGCTGGGTCTTTCGCAGTTCCCGAGCAAGACGGAACACGGCGTTCTGCGTCTCCGCGAGTTGTGCGATGGCGGCAAGCGCCCTCGAGAAGGCCCTCATCGTCTCGTCCGTCTTCACTGTCCCGCCCACGAAGCTGAAGGACGGCTTGACCTCCGCATGTTCGGTCTTGATTTGCGGCACCGAAATGCCCATCACGCGGTGCTCGGAAACCGAGAGCGATTGGGTGACCGGAACGGCGAGCGCGTCGCGCATCAACGCCTGCGAGCCGACGCGGGCGGCGGCTTCGCGCAGCTCGGCGTGTGCGCGGCCGACCAAGTCGTCCACCTCGGCCTGTTCCCGTCGCGCGGCCTCCACGTATTGCATCATCTCCAGCACAAGAATCTGGCGCTTTTGTTCCAGCAAGTCGTAGCCCTCGAGCGCGAATTCCAGTTCGCGCGAGATGGCGAGGGCGCTGCTTCGGGTCGGCGGCACGCTAAGCTTCATTGTTGCCGTTCTCCTCCGGCCCCTCGGTCAGGTATTCGTCGGCAAGTTCGTCCGAAATCCGATGAAGCTCAGACCTGGGAAGGATGCTCAAGACGCTCCAGCCGATGTCGAGCGTCCGCTGAATCGGACGGTCTTCGAATTCTCCCTGGCTGAGAAAGCGGCGTTCGAACGCCTCGCCGAACTTCATGTAGGTCTTGTCGAGCGCCGAAAGCTCTTCCTCGCCGATGACGGCGGCGAGGCCGCGAACCTGCTTCACGCGCGAGTAGGCCTCGAAGAGTTGGCTCGCCAGCGGCGCGTGGTCCTTCCGCGTTCGCCCCTCGCCCACGCCGTCCTTCATCAGCCGCGAAAGCGAAGGAAGCCCGGCGATCGGCGGATAGATGCCGCGTTGGTAAAGTTCGCGCTCCAGGACGATCTGCCCTTCGGTGATGTAGCCCGTCAGGTCGGGAACAGGGTGCGAGATGTCATCGGACGGCATCGTAAGAATCGGAACCTGCGTAATGGAACCGTCGGAGCCCTGGATGCGTCCGGCGCGCTCGTAGATGGAGGCGAGGTCGCTGTAGAGGTATCCGGGGTAGCCCTTGCGAGCGGGGATTTCGCCGCGCGCGGTGCCGATCTCGCGGAGCGACTCGCAATAGTTCGTCATGTCGGTCATCAGAACAAGGACGTGCATGCCGAGGTCAAAGGCGAGGAATTCGGCGAGCGTGAGCGCGGAGCGCGGAGTGACGAGGCGTTCCACGGAGGGGGCGTCGGCCAAGCTGAAGAAGCAGGCGACCTTCGTCGCCACGCCGCTTTCTTCGAACGCGCGGGTGAACGCCCGCGCGATGTCGTGCGTGATGCCCATCGCCGCAAAGATGATGGTGAATCGCGTGTCTTCGCCGGGCAGCTTCGCCTGCCGCGTAATCTGTGCGGCAAGGCGGTTGTGCGGTATGCCGCTGCCCGAAAAGATGGGGAGCTTCTGCCCGCGGACGAGCGTGTTCATCCCGTCGATCGCCGAGATGCCCGTCTGGATGAAGTCGCGGGGATAGACCCTTGCCTGCGGGTTGATGGGAGCGCCATCGACGCTTCGGCGGTCGCCCCCGAAGGGCGGCGGGCTGCCGTCGATCGGCCGCCCAAAGCCATCCAGAACGCGCCCCAGCATTTCAAGCGAGACGGCAATCTTGAGCGGCTCGCCCAGAAACCGAACGCGGGTCCCCCGTGTGGACAAGCCGGCGGTTCCCTCGAACACCTGCACAAGGGTGGCTTGGGGACTTGTTTCGAGGACGCGGCCGAGGCGTAATTCGCCATCGGGCGCGCGGATTTCGACGATCTCGTCGAACACCGCCTCGCGGGCGCCCTCGACGAAGACCAGCGGGCCTTCCACCCTTGCCAGCCCGACGTATTCGACTGCGTTCCTCGGCGTCGTGCTCATTGGCGCTACGTATACTCCGCTTCGAGCGTCGCAAAGTCGCCCATGACCTTCTGCCGCAGCCCTGCCAGGCCGGCGGCGTCGTTGTTTCGCAGGCGCGACTTGGCCTGCAACAGGGCAAGCCGACAGGGCAGCTCGATGACCCGGACCAGCGGGGCGCCCCGCTCGATGACGCGAGCCGCCCGGCGATGGAACTCGAGCATCGCATCCAGCAACGCCACTTGCTTCTCCGGCGCGCAGAACGCATCCACCTCGTCAAAGGCGTTCTGTTGAAGGAATCCGACCTTGAGAATCTCCGCAGTGACCAGGAGCAGCCGCTGGCTGTCGGGCAGGACGTCGGGTCCGACCAACTTGACAATCTGCTGGAGCTTCTCCTCGCGCTGAAGAATGTCCATCGCCTCCTGCCGAAGTTCCGTCCAGTGCGGGGCGACTTGCTCCCACCACGCGCTCACGTCGCCAGCGTATCCGCTGTAGCTGTCCAGCCAGTGAATAGAGGGGTAGTGCCGCGCGTTGGCCAAGACGGTATTCAGCGCCCAGAAGCAGCGGGTGAAGCGGCGGGTGTGTTGCGTGACCGGCTCGGCAAAGTCGCCGCTCTGGGGCGAGACGGAGCCGATGATGCTGACCGAGCCGTCGGCGCCGCTAAGCGTCGTCACGACGCCCGCCCGCTCGTAAAACTGCGCCAGCCGGGTAGCCAGATACGCGGGGAACCCCTCTTCGGCGGGCATCTCTTCGAGTCGGCCGCCGAGTTCGCGGAGCGCCTCCGCCCATCGCGACGTCGAGTCGGCCATCACCGCGACGTGGTATCCCATGTCGCGGTAATACTCGGCGATCGTGATGCCCGTATAGATGGAGATTTCGCGCGCGGCGACGGGCATGTTCGACGTGTTCGCAACCAACACCGTCCGTTCCATCAGCGGCCGGCCCGACCGCGGGTCCACCAGCTCCGGGAAATCCATCAACACTTGCGTCATTTCGTTGCCGCGCTCGCCGCAGCCGACGTAAACGATGATGTCCGCATCCGACCATTTCGCGAGGGAATGCTGCGTCATGGTCTTTCCAGTCCCGAAGCCGCCGGGAATGGCGGCCGTTCCACCGCGGCAAATCGGGAAAAGGGTGTCGATGATGCGCAGGCCGGTGATGAGCGGCCGGCCCGAGCCGAGCCGCCGCGCGAACGGTCGCGGCTGCCGCGCCGGCCAACGCTGGCACAGGGTGATTTCACGGCTGCCCACGCGACACAGCGCCTGGTCAACCCGATACTCTCCATCGCCGACACAATCCCGCACCGGGCCGCCAACGCCCGGCGGCGCGAGGACGCGGTGTTCGATGGCGCTCGACTCCTGCGTCGTCGCGATGACTTGGCCGGGCCGCACGACGTCGCCGTTCTTGCAACACATGCGGACAGGCCACAGCCGCGACGGATCGAGAGGGGCGGCCTTCTGGCCGCGGCGGATGAAGGCGCCGGACTCGCGGTGCAGCTCCTTGAGCGGACGCTGAATGCCGTCGTAGATGTTGCCGATGAGGCCGGG
>CAZBRH010000035.1:0-526 GCA_964494245.1 uncultured Planctomycetota bacterium
GTCAGCGCTTTCACCCTGCTTGCGAGTTCGTTGATGGTGATGCTGCGGTTGCTGCCGATGTTCAGAATCTGTCCCCAAGCGCGCGGCTCGTCCATCAACCGAACGACCGCGTTGACGACGTCCCTCACGTGGCAGAAGCATCGGACCTGCTCCCCATCACCATAGACTGTGATCGGATCACCCGCAAGCGCTTGTTGAACGAACCGCGGAACAACCATTCCGTATTGGCCGGTCTGGCGAGGGCCGAAAAACCGCCCCACCACGACCGGCAGCCCGCTCTGTCGGTGGTAGGCGAGAGCGAGGAACTCGTCCACCGCCTTCGAGCAGGCGTAGCACCACCGGCTGTGCGTCGTAGGACCGAGCACCATGTCGGACTCTTCGGCGAACGGAACACCGTTCCCCTTGCCATAAACCTCGGATGACGACGCGAGAAACACTGGCACGCCATAGCGAGCGGCGACTTTGAGAACGACCTCCGTGCCCAGGATGTTCGTTTCAATCGTCCTGACGGGATTATCGACTATCA
>CAZBRH010000035.1:536-827 GCA_964494245.1 uncultured Planctomycetota bacterium
GCTTGACACCGACGGCTGCCGCGAGGTGATACACGGCGTCGGCCCCGCGAAGCAGGCGGTCAACTTCCGCCTCGTTTGTCACGGTGTCTTCGATGAGGCGAAAGCCCGGCCGCCCCAGCAGATGCTTGATGTTGTCTACGCTCCCCGTTGAGAGGTCGTCGATGGCCTCGACGGAAGCGCCCCCGGCAACGAGTTCCTCGGCGAGGTGCGAACCAATGAAGCCCGCACCGCCGGTGATGACGACGTTCAACCCCGCTTGTTCCTCATGCTATCTACCGGTTGCTGGCTTCC
>CAZBRH010000035.1:841-6938 GCA_964494245.1 uncultured Planctomycetota bacterium
GCCAGCCCCTGCTTGCGTCGGACAAGAAGTAGCGCGCAAAATGCGTGTTGCGGAAGAGCTGGCCGCCTTCGTGGACGCCCAATGTCGGGCCTCTTCCTGCGATGCACTTCCAGGCCCACGCCTTGTATTGCTCCTTGCCAGTCACGCGGTACATCATCGCGTAACTCAAGATCATATGCGGAGGAGTTGACTGCTTCTTTGCCATGCCGGAGCCAAGCGCCTCGATGGCGGCCGGATCACCTGTCACCCAGTAGTAGTAGCAGATGCCTTCAGTGCCGATGCCCGTGAAGCCGCCTTTGTCAAACGCTCCCTTCTGCTTGAACTGTGCCATCGCCCGGTAAGCCATGTCCTTCATACGCGCCAGATACTTCGGGTCTCGCCAAAGCTCATACGCGTTCCAGAGCCCGGCGAGCTGCGCCCCAACCCCGCGGTCAGCCCAACCGGTGTCGGCGGCGTGATTGGCAAAAGCGTAGTTGGCCAGCATCTCACAGTGGTCGTAGCTCCGTCGGTCCCCTGTCAGATACCAGTGCGCAAAAACCGACTGCGTCTTGTAGTGGTTATATTCGTTGCTGATGTAGGGCGACCCGTCGTCGGTGGCGACGAAGTTGCGGGGCGGGCAATAGCGGCACGCACCGACATACTGCGGCTTGGGGTGGTAGTTCGCCGTATGAACGTCGCCAATCTGGACAGCATTGGGCCAGTAGCGTTCGAGGAATGTCTTGTTCCCCGTCCGCATGAACTGCATCAACATGGCGTGGGGGTGGTCGTAGTAATTGCCCTCCCATGCGATGTGCCACGTCTGCGTCTTGTAAGGCGAGTTTTTCCACTCAGCCCAGTATACGTGGAATAGGTCGCCCCACGCATAGATGCCATAGCTGTCGGCGCCGCCGCCATATCGGCTGCGGAAGTCCACCTTCGCAAGCGTCTGCTTGACAGACTCGAGAATAACCTCATCATGCCGCTTCGCCTTCTCCGCGTCGTCCCCGAAGAGAGCCAAATCCGACTCCACCGAGTATCCGAAGCAGTGGGTGTCGCGGCAGTAATACTTCGGCTCCGCCCACGCGCGAAGCGGTTTGTGTTGGCCGGAGAAGATGTTGTTCAGGTCGGCGGCCTTCGTCTTGCCGTCGTGGAACACGAACGTCAGATAATGCGTCCGCGACTGCCCCATGTAAACCTCAAGCGGCTGGGGCGCCTCGGATGGATACAAACCGATGCGGATCAGGCCCTTCTCATCGGCGGACAAGCTCTTCGGCTGCATCTGCCAGAACCACTTGAAGCCGACGGCGAGGCCCTTGTCGCCCTTCGACAGGTCGAGCCAGCCGGTGCTGCTCGGCTTGGTGGACTTCCCCTTGCCTTCGGCCAGCGTCTTACCGCCCATCGTGATGATGAAGTGGTCGCTGTTGTCCTGAAGGACGGCAGCCGGCGTCTCGGCGCGGGCTTGGTCGCCCTCGGTTCCGAAGGTCGCAACGCCGCCCGCGAGCGTGGTGGGCACGTCCAGGTAAAGCCCCGACATGAATTCGACGTCGCGCGGCGCGCTCCCGTGAGCGCCGATGAACACGTGCTGCACACGGACGATCGGCGAATCGGCGTAGGCGTAGAACCGCACGATGTAGTCGAGCATCTTCGCGTCGCCGTTCAGGTGCCGCCCGGTCGCCTTCACCACAATGCGCCGCGGTCCACGCTCTTCGATGACCACCTTGCCCTCGGCGTCGTTTGCCGACGAGAACGCCTTGATCCGGTCGGCGGGCACGACGAACTTTTCGTCTGCAACGGTGATGGCGTCCTTGGGGGCGGCCATAGCGACGCTGCCGCCGCCGGCGCCGATGATCCGGTTCGCCTCGGTGAAATTGCCTGCGCCGGACGGGTCGTACCATGCCTGATCGAAGCCGGTAAACCGTGCACCACGCACAACAAACTTGATGGTGCCATTCGAGACCGTAACCACGTTGTCCTTCTCTTCCGCCGTCAGATTTGTCCTAGCGGGTGGCAGCGCGGCGTCCTTGAGAACAACAGTGACCACTTCCTTGCCCTTTGCCTTCACGGACTGATTCCATGTAATGTGCACCCACTTCACCGACTTACCATCGAGCCAGCGAGCCACTTCCGTAACCTGGCAGGCGATGGCATTGCCGTCGGCATCGACCAAAGCCAGCCGGGCGGCGTCCGCCACCTTGCCCTCCGGCAACGGCACACCCATCGTCACCGGCTCGTTGACGCGGTCAACCCCGCTTTCCTCCTCGATGGTCAACGACACGATCTTCTCGTCCCCCGAGGCGGGCGCAATTATCGCTACACCGAGTGCCACGACAACGATCAACCAACGCCACGACATACCGTTTCTCCTTTACCGGCCGGAACCCCTACGCTGATGATTGTATGCGGTTCGGCCGCCAGCGCAACGAAAAAGAGCCGCCTCGTTCGCTCGACCTCCGCGTGCGGGCTGAATAAAACTTCCGACCGGGGGCTGCGCCCGCTATCATCATTGTCATCACCGTGTCGGGGTCGCCAGCATGCGCCCAATCTTCTGGTATATCGCCCTTGCGCTCGCGGTCACGTTTATCGGCATATTCTTCGCCTCACAACATGGCCGCCAGGTCCAGATCGGCTACGAGCTTACGCGGCTCCGAGAGGAACGCTCGGCCGCGCTCGAGGATGCCCGCAAGCTCGAAATCAGGATTGCGAACGCTGCAACGCGGGACGCCCTCGCCGAAACCGCGCGAAAACTGGGACTTGTTCTGAAGCCGCCCGTGCAACGCAACCAATGACAACCAGCAAAGAAAACATTCGCGAGTGGATCGGGCCGGTCGCCAAATACATCCTCTTCGCCGTGATCGCGGCGTTCGTTCTCGATCGCGCCCTTGCCGCTCAACGGGAGACGAGGCGCCTCCTGCGGGACCGGAACCGCCTGCAACAGGAGATCAGAGCCATCCGTCAGCAGAAGGCGCAGCGCGAGAAGGTTTATAAAGCCCTGTCTTCGGACCCCTTCTACGTCGAACGAGTGCTGCGCGAGCGCTATGGCTACGTCCGCCCCGGCGAGGTCCCGCAAACACAGACCGCCCGTCCCCAGCTTGCCGGCCCTCCGGCGCTGGCCCCTCCTCGCCGCCACTGATTCCCCACACTGAGCACGAACGCGGTCTGCCCGAACCCTTGCATCGCCCGCAAGAGCTGCATAGAATCCGACCAGCACACCTGCAGATTTCTCCGATCAGGAGACAACTCGCCATGCCGCGGCGCCTGCTCATCACCTCGCTCGCCGCAGGTCTCATCGGAATCACCGCCCAATCCATCGTCATCCGCGAGCTGGCCATTGCGTTCCTGGGGAACGAACTTGTCATCGGCATCTCTCTAGGCGCGTGGCTATTGTGGACGGGCATCGGGAGCATCCTCCTCGGCTCATCGGCCGAACGATCACGAAACCCTCTCTGGCGGCTCACCGCCGCACTACTGCTTGTGGCCGTTTTTCTCCCTCTATCGTATACACTGGCGCTGCACGCCCGGGGCCTAATCGGCCTTGCGCCGGGCGAGGTAGTCGGACCCGTTCCCGTGATCCTCGCTTGTCTAGCCCTGCTGTGTCCCCTCTGTCTCTGCAACGGCGCGATATTCCCCACGATCTGCCGAGCGTTGGCGGATCACTCTTCGCAACCGACAGCCGTATCCAACGCTTACGTCTGCGAGGCGGTTGGGGCGGCAGCCGGCGGCATCCTCTTCACGTTCGCCATCGCCCAATTGGAGCAGCCAGCATACGCTGTCCTGCTCTGCTCGTTGGTCGCGCTCGGAGCGGCACGATGGGTTCGGCCCCGCCCCACCAAGTGGGCGTCCACCGCGCTCCTAGTCGCGCTTCTGCTCGCCTCAACGCTTTCTCTTTCCTTCCTGTTTGAGCCAACTCCCACGCCGGAACACATCAATACCATCTACGGCCGCACGACCGTGGTTCACCACCGAGAAACTACCAGCGTATTCCGAAACGGCGTCCTCTCGGAGACTTATCCCATCGCCGGAACGTCGGAGGAGATCTCGCATCTCGCTATGCTCCAAGTCGAAAAGCCCCGCCGCGTGCTCCTCATCGGCGGTCTCAGCGGAACTGCCGAAGACGTCCTTCGCTATGGCGGCGTCACGGCCGACATCGTGGAGCTCGATCCCGAAGCGGTCGATTTCGTTCGCCAGCACGTGCCGCCATCACCTCTACTCACAGAAGCACTGGCGAATGGCCGCGCGCGACTCTTTTTCTGCGACGGCCGACGCTATGTCGCGCAGCACGACGGAGAACACTATGACGCCATCATCCTCGACCTACCCAAGCCGGTCTCCGCTCAGATCAACCGCTACTACACGGCCGAGTTCTTCCGCGCCGCTGCCCGTATCCTTTCCGACCGAGGCGTGCTTGCGTTCCGGGTCGAATCGGCAGAAAACATCGCCACGCCCGAAGTCCGCGACTTCGTGGCCTGCCTGCGCCGCACGGTTCGCGCCGTCTTTGCCGACGTCGCTGTCACGCCCGGCACGTCAAACGTCTTCCTCGCCGCCAAACTCCCCGGCCTGCTGACGCTCGACCCTGAGGAGCTTCGACACCGACTGGACGACCGAAAGATAACAACCGAGATCTTCGCTGACACCGTGACCGGCGACCTCGAACCGTTCAACGTGCAGATCCTGGGCGATGCGCTGGATGAGAACCGTTCGTCGCGCATCAACACGGACCTGCACCCCATCAGCTACTCACATGGCCTGGCCGTGTGGGCCGCAAAAGACCGGACGCCAAGGTCCGGACCTCTGGATCGTGTAGTGGACAAGCCGGCAGCGCTCTTGTTGCGCTTCGCCGCATTGCCGCCTGCGGCAAGGTGGGGCATTGGGCTTGCGGCGGCCGCCATCTGCATCGTCGCATTTCTCGTCGCCCGACCAAGGCGAAGCACAGCGGTCGGATTCACCGTGGCCTGCAGCGGCTTCACCGAAATCAGCATCGAAATAGCTGTGCTGCTCACGTTTCAGGCGTTCTATGGCTACGTATACGCCTTGCTGGGGCTGATCCTCGCGAGCTTCATGGTTGGCCTGTGTGTTGGCGGGTGGCTCGCCTCGCTGATTCTCCGGGAGAGCGTGCGCCTGTTCCGAGCGCTCGTGATGGCACAGGCAGCCCTCGCCTTGTACCCGCTCATTCTGATTTTGGCAATCTGGTGCGCGGGAGTGATCGGAGGAACAAGCCGGCTGTTGGCAGCGGTGTTTGTGATCCTGACGTTTGTCGCCGGGCTGGTTGGCGGGCTGCAGTTCCCGCTCGCAGCGGCAGTTGCCTCGAGCGGCTCCCGCAACGTCGTCGCCCGGCTCTCTGCTCTCGACCTTTGCGGCGCGGCGCTCGGAGCGTTCTCCGTCAGCACACTGCTTGTCCCCACCATCGGGTTCGAAACGCTCGCCGTATTCCTGGCCGGCTTGGGCGCGGTCGCGCTGGCAGGTCTTTGCACGGTCCGCCCGCCCAAATCGCTCGAGGCGCTTCCTTGACGTGCAGCATCTCTTTATGCATACTGTGCCCGATGCTGGTGCTCGATTCATAACGCCAATTCTCAGGAGTCTGAATGGAAACATCCAAGCGAACCATCGGGAACGCCTCGCTGACTATCCACACGGTGAACACCGTCATCATCGGGGCGGGCGTCGCGGGCCTGAACGCGGCGGAACGCCTCCACGAGCTCGGCTGCGATGACTTTGTCGTCGTCACCACGAAAATCGGCGGCGTATCCAGCGACCCGTCTTCCGCCAAATCAACCTACTACCGAATGGGGATGTCGTGGGACGATCCCGACTCGCCTACGTCCTTTGCGAAGGACCTCTGCGAGGGCGGCATGACACACGGCGACCTCGCTTACGTCGAAGCCATCAATTCAATCCCCGCGTTTCTCCACCTCGCGGCCAAGGGCGTGCCGTTCCCGCGAGACGAATACGGGACATACCTCGGCACCGGGAAGCACGGCCGCATTGCCAGCGCAGGGCCGCACACCTCCATCCTGATGGCAGAGAAATCGTTGGAGCGCGCCCGCCGCGACCACGCCAGAATCCTCAACCGCCACACGGCGCTCGCGTCCCAGAGGAAACTGTCGTGTAGGGAAAGAGTGTA
>CAZBRH010000035.1:6948-24510 GCA_964494245.1 uncultured Planctomycetota bacterium
TCGTGACCGGCGAAGGCACGGAAAAAACGGCTATCGGCGTCTTGGCAGTTGACCTGAACAAAGCGTCAGACCCCACCGCCGCGCTCGTCGTGTTCAACTGCCTGAACGTCATCCTTGCAACGGGCGGCATGGGAGCAGCATTCGAACACACAATCCACGCCGCCGCGTCGCCAAGCGGAATCGGCCTCGGCATCAAGGCAGGAGCCGCCGCCGCCAACCTGACCGAGACACGCTTCGGCCTCACGCTCGCCAAAGCGCGGCGACCGCTCGCTGGCAACTACCAGCGCGCCATCCCCAGCTATTACAGCGTTGGCAAGGGGGCACGAACCGAGGAACTCTTCCTTGCCAACTACTTCCACACCACCAAACAGATTGCGTCCGCTGTATTCCTCAAGGGCGAGCATTGGCCGTTTTCGACCACACGACTCCAGGCCCTCGGGCCCTCCATTATCGACATCGCTGTCCACAAAGAAATCGCTGCGGGGCGCCGCGTGTTCGTCAACTTCTCCCAGAACATCAAGGGCCAAGACATCGGCCAGTTCAATATCTCGCAACTGGACCCCCAAGCCCGCGAGTTCCTCGAAAAAACCGGCACTGTCCAGTTTAGCCCCTATGACCGTCTCCGGCACCTCGACCCCACGTGCATCGACGCCCTGCTTGATTTCAAAGTGGACCTTCGTGAGCCGCAGGAGGTGATGCTCTGCGCCGAGGATACCTTCGGCGGGATCGCGGTGAACCTCTGGTGGGAGACGAACGTCCGCCACCTCTTCGCCGTTGGCGATGTCGCCTGCACACATGGCAACCCGCCGGAGGGGGCTGAGCTGAATGCCGGGCAGGTGGGCGGCATCCGTGCCGCAGAGCGAATCGCCCGACACTACGGCGCTACGCCGCTGCCGCTCGACCGCTTTCTCACCCTCGCTTCGCCCCAAATCGAATCCGAGATCAGCAGCATGCGCCGATATGTCTATGGGCCCATCGAGGCCCCCTCTGTGCGCAACGTCCAAAAGGAGATTCAGCAACGCACTTCCGCAGCGGCAGGCATGATCCGCGGTGTGGGCAGCGTTGCCGGCGCCATCGCCGACGCCCGCCGGCTCTACGAGTCGATACGAACCGGAGCGCAGCGTCTCTCAAGACCTGCCGAGTTCGTCGCCGCCATCGAGAATGAACTGCTCTGCCTGAGCCAACTCGCGCTCCTCGAATCCCTCAAGGCGTACATCGAACACGGCGGCGGAAGCCGCGGGGCCTACCTCATCCTCGATGAGCGCGGCGACGCAACGGTCCTCACCAAGCGCGGTTCGGAACTCCGCCACCGCAACGAGAACATGGGGCTCCGCAATCAGATCGTCGAAGTGTCTCTGGCCAGCGGCGCCGACTTTGCCGTCAACATCGTCCCGGTCCGCCCCATCCCCGCCAAGTCCGCCGAGCCCCGGTCGGGATGAGCCCAAAGTCGCTCACGTTATCGTTTGCACACACGACGCGCTTGCCGTAAACTGGAGGTGCGCTCTTTCCACAAACCGGCAAGAAAAGGAGGAAATGCCATGCGTTCTTGGGCCGCAGTCACAGCAATAGCCGTGGTCGCGCTTGTTGCCTTCGCAGTTCCCACGCATTCGCAAGAGCCAACGCGCGTCGGCGCCGTCATCGACATCACCGCGCTGGCGAATAAGCTCGACGCAATGACAAAGGTCGCAGAGGACCTCAAGAAACAGAACGAGGAACTCAAGAAGGCCATTCTCGACGGCAACAAGACGCTCGACATGATCGCCGCGGGCGTCGGCATCCTCCGCGTCCCCATCAAGTGGGAATATCAGTTCGTCCGGGCGCGTAGCGAACAAATCGCAACGAAACTCGGACGTGGGAACTCGTCGCCATCTGGCAGGACAAGGATTTCTTCGTATTCCGGCGTCCCCTGCCACCGGGAGCCGAACCAGAGGGCGGAGCCGCTCCTCCCGCCGAACCTTGAACGGAGATGCCTGCTTGCTGACAGAAATCATTCTCACCGTATCCGAGTCCAAGCGGCTCATCGCCAAGGGCGTTGCCGCAATGCCCGCCGTCCGGAAAGCGCTGACGGACGGCATCGTCGCTATCGCCACGGGCAGCACAAACGGCTACGTCGTCGAGGAGATTACCGGCCGGCCGATTCAGAAGCCCGCCTACATGACTGGCGCGACGCTACCCCACGGCGTCCGTCGCGACGGTCTCCTCTCGCGGGATGTCCCTGACGTCGTGCTCCACAAGGGCAAGCCACTCGCTGGCGTGACAACAACTGGCATTGCGCAGCAAATGTCCGCAGGCGACGTCTTCATCAAGGGCGCCAACGCTCTGTATTATCCCGACCGCCGAGCGGGCATCCTCATCGGTCACCCAACGGGCGGCACGCTCGGCGCCGTCCTCGGCACCATCATCGCACGCCGCATCACATTCGTCATCCCCGTGGGATTGGAAAAATGCGTCGCCCAACCCATCGAGAGCGTCGCCGAATTCATCCGCTGCGATGCGGAAGGAACTATTCCCTCCATTTGGCCCATCGACGGTGAGATCGTCACCGAGATCGAGGCGCTGAAAATCCTGACGGGCGTCGAGGCCATGCAATCTGCCGCCGGGGGCATCGCAGGGGCGGAGGGCGCCGTCCGCCTCGTCCTCCGTGGAACCAAGGAACAGATTGCCGCCGCCGAAGCGTTGGCCAACGCGGTCCACGGCGAGCCACCATTCATCCCTCTCGCGGAGGCGCGGGCATGAATCGCTCACGACTTCGCGCCGTCGCGTGTGAAGTCCTCTACCGGGAAATGTGCTACTGTGTCGCAAAATCCCGCAACATCGTAGACCTTTGCTTCCTGACACAGGGCCTGCACGACCTCGGCGCCGAGAAGATGCTCGCACGCCTTCAGGAAGAGGTGAACGCGACCGACGCCAAGAGATACGGGGCGGTCGTCCTCGCCTACGCCCTTTGCAACAACGGAATCGTCGGGCTTCGCGCGCCGGCCGTACCGCTCGTTGTGCCCCGGGCGCATGACTGCATCACCCTCTTCTTCGGTTCGCACGAACGATACAAGGAATATTTCGACCGCCGCCCCGGCACATACTTCCACACGACCGGCTGGCGCGAACGCGACGGCACGGACCTCGAAGCGGCCCCCAGCCCCGCCAAGACACAGCTCGGCGCCGGCCGCACCTACGAAGACTACGTCGCCGCCTACGGCGAGGACAACGCCCGCTACATCATGGAAACCCTTGGCGACACCCGCCGCAACTACGACTGCCTCGCCTACATCGACATGGGCATCCGCGAAGACCTCGGCTACGACCGCGACGCCGAGCAGGAAGCCACCAAGAAGGGTTGGGCCTTCGAGCGCATCAAGGGCGACCTCACGCTCCTCAACCAGCTTGTTGATGGCGACTGGGACGAACGCCGATTTCTCGTCGTCCCGCCCGGTCACCGAATCACCGCAACATACGATGGCGGGATCATCGCATGCTGTCGGGACTGACAAGTGGCATGTTGGCCGCTTCCCCCGGAAACAACCTTCCGGGCCTGTGGGGCGACGCCAAGATCCTCCTCCGCCACACGCTCGAAGTCTTGACTTCGCTCGAACGCCACCGGGTGCTGGGTCTCCCGCTTGACCGGCTGCTTCACTTCCTCGTCGCCGCGGCCATCTTCGCGGTGACCGCACGGTTCCTCAAACGGTGGCGAGCAGTCCTCGTTACGCTTGTCCTAATGCTGCTCAAGGAAGCAGTGGATATCCCCGCCAAGCTCAAGTTCCTCCGAACCGGCGAACCGCTGGCCGTCACAACCGATTCCTTATGGGATGCCGTCGCGGGGTTGCTGGGGCTCGGGGCGGGGATGCTTGCGACGACCCTCCTTGCCGAGAGATGGCTCGCGCGCCCACGCCAAACCGCGCCACAAGAGCTCCCCCCGCCAGTCGACAGGCAGCTTCGGGCGGCCATGGCATGGTTCCTATACTGCACGCTCGGGCTGCTCTCACTCGCCCTGTTGATCGGACACGCTGCGTTCGCCGGAAAGCCCCTTACTCACGCGGTCGTGGCCACCATCGTCATTCTCGCCTGCCGCACGTTTGGGCCGGCCAATGTCACTGTCCTCGCCGTCCCGTGTGTTCCCTTGCTGATCTGGCTGTGCAATGAACTTGACCTACATACCTGGTGGTACTACACAAGTGACACGCTGGTGCTGACGCTCCTTGTATACGTCCTTGCGGAGCGGTTGATCAAGTCCGATTTCACCATTCGTCGGCTGCCGATGAACCCCCTAGTGGCTGTCTACGCCCTTTTTGCCATCGCGGCGGTGGTGTGGAGCTTGCCGGACGGAGGGATGACCTTCGCGAAGGGCAAGCAGTTGATGTGCGTGGCCAGTGGCCTCGCCGTCTATTTCCTCGTGGTGAACGTCATACGGACACGGACGCAACTTCGCATGGGTGTTTGGGTTCTCGCAGCGACAGTCGGTGTGATCTGTGGCGCGAGCATCGTCGAATTGTTCGTCCGCCCCCACATCGTGTTTCAGAAACATCCCGGCTACATACTTGGCGGAGCTGAGAAGCTCAGTGTGTTCGCTACGATGATGGGGCCGATCCTGCTATCACTGGCCGTGTTTGCTCGCAGCAGGCAGAAGTGGTTTTTCGCGCTGTTGGCGGTGCTCGCCGGAGTAATCATCGTGGTGACGGCCTCGCGCTCAGCGTGGGCGGGCGGCACTGTCTCCGCTGCCGCCTTCTGTGTTTTCGCTCTCTGGCGACGTGATTGGGTACTGGGCGCCGCCGGGTGTATTGCCATCACGCTCTGTGGTGCTCTAGCGGTTGCCACCGTCGAACGAGCGGCCGCCGCATCGGCCGCCTATCGCACGCCAATACTCCGAGAGGTGCTTTCACTCAGCCCGAGCAGGGTTGAATCCAGCTTCGACACATCCCGCGGATTGATATGGAAGCGCGGATTAGCCGAGATCCGCGAGCGGCCGATACTCGGCCACGCAGGAACGGAGAACAATCGAACGGCGATCTACTTGAACCTCGCGGTAGACAACGGCCTTGTGGCCGCGGCGGCGATCCTTATCGCTATGTTGTGGGCGCTCCTCCACAATCTGCGGCTGGGCAGCCGCATCGATGACCCGCCGCTGCGGGCGCTTGTTTTCGGCTGCGCCTTCGGACTGGTCGGCGTGCTGGTGACCGGCGTCGGCATCGGGTGGGCAGTTCGTCGCGACTTTGTGCCCCTACTCTGGTACCTGACCGCTCTCGGCCCCGCCGCGCTCGCGGTCGCTGGACGAACCATGCCCGCGCCGAACACGGGTGAGTCCCCCCGTGTTCAGTCCGCTCCACCACTGGCGGACGAACGGCGGAGGCAGGAATCCGGGGCGCGCTTCCGGGCGCGATCCCGCAGGGTATCCTTCCGTCCCTCGGAACGCCTCGTTTTTCTGGCCGTTGCCCTTGCGGCGTTCGGGACGGCGGCTCTGTTGCTGTGGTTTATGTTCCGCTGACGCCTACAATGCGGTCAGCACGATGAAGAGCTTGATGATCCGCCCGTCGCCGATCTCCCGTCGGGCGGCGCCGGACGAAGGCCCTTCGTCGCCCGCCTGCAAGTTCTCCTCCCGACCCTCCGACACAACGGTCAGCCCCGGAAGCGCCTCTATTTCCCGCCGCAAGCCGCTGTAATCGAGCCACGAAAGAAACGCGGTCAAGCGAAGGCGGTCGCCGGAATCTTGAACCGCGTAGACAACGTGCCGAGCATCGAGCAGACGTTCGATCGCGTCGCGGGCCACAGTTCGGTTTTCTGCCGACAAAGCAAGCAGGACGTGCGGCAGGCCGGCTTCGAGTTCGATCATCCGCTCGGCGCGTTCGAGTTCGTCCTGCAGCGCCTGAAGCCGCTCCAGCACGGGGTCGGGCAAGCTCGTGTGGTCGAGCGTCGCACCGAGCACTTTGCGGCCTTCCATCCGGACGATACGTGCGGGGACACCGACGGCGGTCGAGCCGGGAGGCACGTCCTTGAGCACGACGGCCCCTGCGCCGATGTAGCTATTGTCGCCGATGACGACGTTGCGGCCGACGGTCGGATGCCGCTTGCCCGTTGCCTTACCTGTCCCGCCGAGCGTCACGCCCTGAAAAATCGTGCATCCTTCTCCGACCTCGGCCGTCTCTCCGATGACCACACCGGTCCCGTGATCGATGAAGACGCCGCGCCCGATCTTCGCCGCCGGATGAATCTCGATCCCGGTGAGAAACCGCGCAAACTGAGACACGACACGCGGAATCACGGGCACACGCAACCTCGCAAGCAGATGGGCGAAGTCGTGGAACAGCAGCGCATGGAAGCCGGGGTAGGTCAGGATGACTTCAATGACGCCCCAAAAGCCGCGCGCGGCGGGGTCGCGGTCGAGCGCTGCCTTGATCCGATCGATGATCATCCCCGCGCCTCCGGGCGCAGCGCCTCGTTCATGCTGCCGGTCCGATAGCCCTCAAGGTCCAACGAGACGTAGCGGAAGCCGACCTCCTTGAGTGCGCGGACGATGGCGGCCGCCGCGCCGGGCGCCGCCATCTCCTCGATGCGCTCCGGCTCGACCTCGACCCGCGCGACGTCGCCGTGATGCCGCACCCTGCATTGAGCGAAGCCGAGAGCAAGCAACCGCGCCTCGGCCTGCTCGACCATGCGCAGCTTCTCCGGCGTAATCTCGGCGCCATAAGGGAAGCGCGAGGCGAGGCAGGCCCGTGCGGGCTTGTCCCACGTCGGCAGGCCAAGCTTGCGTGAGAGCGAGCGAACGTCGGCCTTGGTCAGTCCGGCATCGCGCAGCGGCGTTAGGACGCCAAGCTCCTCGACCGCTCGCGAGCCAGGGCGGTAGTCGGCCGCGTCGTCGACGTTGCTGCCGTCAGCGACGTGGCGGATACCACGCGCATCGGCCTCCTCGCGGACGCGGAGGAAGAGTTCCCGCTTGCAGTGGTAGCAGCGATCCGGGGGATTGTGCCGGAACTGCGGCAGTCCGAGTTCCGACGTCGTGATGACGACATGCGGCACCCCGATTTGCCGAGCCAGTTCCTTCGCCGCCTCCAGTTCCGTTGCCGGATATGTCTCGGACGACGCGGTGACGGCGAGCGTGTTGTCTCCGAGAACATCGTGGGCAACGCGCACAAGGAGCGTGCTGTCGACGCCGCCCGAGAACGCAACAGCCACCGATCCGAGCGCCTCGAGCGCCGAGCGAAGCCGCGCGTATTTCTCGTCAAGTGTTTCCTGCATCAAGGTGGATTCTAGCGCGAAATAGTAGGAAAATCAACGCTAGCGGGCCGCTGTGCGGAACAGATCAGCAGTGCCGTCCGCGGCAGTTCGAAGACAATAAGGCGAATCGTCTGCGGCGACTACACCCCGTCCTGATTCCAACACTCGGACGGCTATGGCCGCGGAGCCGAGCCACTTCGAAGGCATCTACGAAACCGGAGGCGCCTCGACCTAACTCCGCGGCGCCTTTGCCCTTTCCCGCGAACATTGGAGAGGATTGAAGACGCTCCGCTTGCCGCCACGACATGCGGACACATCAAGTCCGCGGGGTCAGTTCCGCGGGGGCAGCATCGGACAGAGCAGTGCGGTGAAAGCGGGCGGCGATTTGAGGAACTACTCGCTTGCCGTTACGCAAGTAGACCCGCTCGATGTGTTGGCCGAAGGTGCAGAGGACCTCGTATGGACTCGAGTCGCAAAGCTCCGCCACTTCTGTCGCCGTTATCTCGTTGCGCCCCGACTTCCCGATAATGACGACCTCGTCCCCAATGCGTATGCTGGGCAGCCGAGTCACATCCGCCACGGTGCAGTTCATCATTACCCGCCCGGCAATGGGGGCGCGATGGCCGTTGATGAGCACGCTGCCCTTGTTGGACAAGGCCAAGCGAAGCCCGTCCGCGTAGCCCATCGAGAAAGTCGCCAGTCGTGTCCGCCGTTCGGCGACAAATCCCCGCAAATACCCCACGCTCTCGCCGGCGGCGATCTCCTTCACCGAGATCACGCGGCTCTTCACAGACATCGCAGGGACAAGGTCCGCCTCTGCCGCCACATGCGCCGACGGCGCAAGGCCATACAGTGTAATCCCCTGCCTCACCATATCAAAATGAGCGCTCGGCAGCGTAAAAATCCCTCCGCTGTTCGCACAATGAATCAGGCCGGGGTTGATGTTGCGGGCAAGCAGCTCGCTGATGACACGGCTAAAGGATTGCAACTGCTCGTGGCAGAAGCCCTTGTCTGGCATCGACGAGGTAGCGAGGTGGCTATATGTTCCCTCCAGCTCCACTTCGGAGGTGTCGGCGATGTGCTCGGCAAGCTCAATCGCCTTGTCGGGCGGCAGCCCATCGCGCGACATGCCCGTGTCCACAAGAAGATGGACACGCGCCCGCCTCCCCAGTTTTTTCGCCGCCTCGACGATGGGCCAGAAGATTTCGCCGGGCGACAGCGAAAGTGAGACGTCGTGCCGGATCGCTGTTTCGACCTCTGATTCAAAGCATGAACCCATCACGAGAATCGGAAGCGTGATGCCCGCGCGGCGCAGTGCCACCGCTTCGTCCGGCGATGCGACGCCAAGAGCTCGGGCGCCACGCCGGGCCACCTCATGCCCCACCTGCACGGCACCGTGGCCATATGCGTCCGACTTCACTACGGCAAGAATGCCGACCGATTCGCCTACCCGAACTTGCGCATACCGTAGATTGCGCTCAATGGCGCCGAGGTCTACCTCGGCCCAGGCACGCCGCGCGATGTTTGCCATTTCACCTCTGCCTGCGGACGCCTCAGGTATCGAGGGACCAGTGCTCTCGGGTCCACGCCCCCCGTCTTGCCAAATCGATCCCTTCCCAATATGCCGACATTGACGGCCCTCGGCCGCCAAAGCGCTTCATCCTCTATGATCCGCACGCCGGGAACCATCCGGAACACGTCTGCATATCGGCGCAGGGCGTCTCCCAAAACCCATGTGCCCGGCGCTAACCGTTCCGCCGCCTCCGCTGGGGCAGCCACAATGTCGTCAAGAATTTTCTGCCGCTCCACATCATAGAACGCAGCATACACTTGGCCCAACCGGGCATCGACCACGACGCAAAGTGGCTCCCGTTCCGCGACGTTCTCCGCAACCACATCCAGAGACGACACCCCGACCAGCGGCTTTCCGGTCTCCATCGCAAACATCTTGGCGAACGTCACGCCCACACGCAGCCCCGTGTAGGAACCCGGGCCGATGCTCGCGGCAATCAGGTCTACAACCGATGGGTCGTCGTGAAGAATATGCGCAACACATGGCACAAGGTTGCGCCCATGCCGTGCCCCGTCGTCAAGCATCACCTCTGCCACGAGGCGATCGTTCGTTAGCAAAGCGACCGAGCCGGCTGCGCTGGATGTCTCAATGGCAAGGACGTTCATCCGTAGCCCGTTCCGGCTGCAGCCCGCAGAACTTCACGGTCCGCGCTGGCACTACGACAGCCCCGCTTTCGCGCGGACACCCTTATTTCTTGTTTCGTCATTGTTGACCAAAAACTTTAGCCAAATGTTGCACTTGCCGACCGATTTTTCACCTTTACAGGCAGAAGGCACGTAGTAGAATCCCGTCTCGCTCAGGCTTCGGACACGCTACTGATGGAGGAAACCAGCATGGCAGGTCTGCGGCAGGTTCAACTGGATGATTCGATGTTCGAGGGGGTTGTGTCGCTTGAAAAGGGCAAGGACTGGGTGCGGCCGTGGCGACTGCCGTTCAAGGACCTCCGGCTGTTCCCCCCTGACGACACCATCGGCGTCGCCGCACGAAAACCCTCCGGCGTCCGGCTCCGGTTCGAGACCGATTCCAGGCGCATCGGCGTCGCCTTCGATCCGCCGGGCAAACAGGACAACACCGCTTCGCTTGACCTGACCGTCGATGGCCGCATTGTCGCTACACGGCGTATCGCTCCGCCGGACGAGGAGGTAATCTTCGAGCGCGCCGCCTCGGGGCCACAAGTCGTCGAGCTCTGGCTGCCGCAGGCGTCTGTAATGACACTGCGGCATCTCCTCCTTGACGAAGACGCCAGCGTCCGCATTCCTCCGGACAAACGCCCGAAATGGGTTACCTACGGCAGTTCGATTTCGAGCTGCGCCGCTGCCCACAGCCCTGCACGAACATGGCCAGCGACTGTCGCACGGGCTCACAACCTGAACTTGACGTGCCTCGGCTTCGGCGGCAACTGCCACGCCGAGGCGATGGTCGCCCGCGTAATCCGCGACCTGCCCGCGGACTTCATCTCGCTGAAAATCGGCATCAACATCAAGGGCGCGGCGTCCCTCTCTCCGCGCACCTTTCGCCCCGCTGTCATCGGAATGGTCACGATCATCCGCGAGAAGCATCCGCACACGCCCATCGCCCTGATCTCCCCGATCGCAGCGCCGCCCCACGAGCACGATAAGAACTCGGTCGGCTTCACGCTGACCGCGATGCGAGATGAGATTGAGGACGCCGCCCGCCGGCTGATCGATTCCGGTGACCAAAATCTGTATTACTTTTCCGGTCTCAACCTGCTCGATTTGGACGCCGCCAGCGAATACCTCTCGGACGGAGTCCATCCGACGGCCGACGGCTACGAGTTGTTGGGCCGCAACTTTTCCAAAGTCGTCATGAGCCGAATCAAACTCTGAAGCCCAGCTCAGCAAGCTTGGCCCGCAGCCCCGGCGAACCGCCTTCAAGGCGAACGGTGGTATTGTGGAACTCGCGGCGGGGCCAGTAATTCCGACGCAGCGCGTTGAAAAACTCTCCCCGCGAAGCGTCATCGGGAATCGCCCGCAACGCAGCGTCGTCCCGGCGCACGTCATAAATCGCCAACACCGCCTCGCGCAGAACCTCCTCGTCGTCCTTGCCCCGAGCGTCAAGGAAGAGTTCGGGAACGTCCGGCGCGGGCAGCTTGACGCGCGAATCCCAGTCGAACGGAACACCGAGGAACCGGCATGCCGCCTCACATACCATCCGCGACCCGTTCACCTTGCCGTCGAAGGAATGCCCCGCGATATGCGCGGTGCCGATCCGCACCTTCCGCAGCAGGGCGGTGTCAATCAGCGGCTCGTGTTCCCACACATCGAGCACGACCGCGCCGAGCCGACCGGAGTCCACCGCCCAATGCAAGGCCGCCTCATCCAGGACGGCGCCTCGCGACGAATTGATGAAGATCGCCCCCGGCTTCAGGCGCCCGAGCAACTCCGAATCCGCCATATGATATGTAGCATCGGTCCCGGTCCGTTCGAGCGGAACATGAAATGTGATGATATCGCAGTCCATCAGTTCATTGAGCGGTCGAAAGCGCTTATCGCCCGTCTTCCGTTGCAGCGGAGGGTCGTTCCGAAGCACCGTCATCCCAAGCGCTTCCGCCTTCGCCGCCACGCGGCTGCCGACGTTGCCGACGCCGACGACCCCGATGCTCCTCTCGCGGAGACGCTGCCCGCTCTCTCCCGTCAGCGCAAAGAGCGCCGACATCACATATTCGGACACCGAATTCGCGTTCGACCCCGGCGCGCTTGCAAAGTCGATCCCCTTTTGCCGGAGATATTCAAGGTCAACGTGGTCAAAGCCGATTGTCGCGGTGGCCACAAAGCGCACGGATGTCCCCTCCAGCAACGCAGCGTCCACCTTGCGGGTCGAGCGGCAGAGGAGGACGTCGCAATCGCGGAGCGTTTGCGGCGAGAGTTCGTTCGCCTTCAGCACCACCACATCGGCGATGCCGCCGAGCGCCTCTCGCGCGAACGGAATATTGCTATCGGCAACGACCTTCACGCCCGGCATTGTATTCACATCGAACCGGAAAGCAAACATGTCGTCGGGCAACGCTCGATTGTTTTCTCTGCGCCTTGAACTGGGTCCGCTCTGTGATTCGGACAGTGCGACGTTTTCTTGACGACCACCGAGGAAGACGCGGACTGTCCGAATCACAGGATCCGCTTCCTGCACTTGACAGGCCACTTGAGCGCTTTATAATACACGGCGTCGTATCTGGGTCAGCGCGCGGTCGTGAGGCGCGCGACAAGTTGTTTCCCTATTGTTGCGCCGGGCGGGCGCGGCGTCTTGCGTCAAAGACGCCACAATGCGCCTGAGCCGGCGGCGAGGAGGACGTTGTGCCGATTGTGACCATGCGGGAGTTGCTCGAAGCGGGGGTCCACTATGGCCACCACACGAGCCGCTGGAATCCGAAGATGGCGCCCTATATTTATAAGCGGCGCCACAACATTCATGTGATCGACTTGCGTCAGACCGTGCGGGGCTTGGTGCGCGCCCACCGCTTCCTCTCTGCCATTGGCGAGCAGGGCGGCGAAGTCATCCTCGTCGGCACCAAGAGGCAGGCACGCAATGCCGTGGAGGAGCAAGCCCGACGTGCCGGCGCGCACTGGGTGTCCGAACGTTGGCTCGGCGGGATGCTCACGAACTTCAGCGTCGTCATGGGGCGCGTGCGGCGCCTTGATGAACTGGAACGGATCGCCGAGTCGGGAGAGATCGAAAGCCGGGGCAAGAAGTATGCGTCTGTGCTCCGCCGGGAACTCGGCAAGCTGCGAAAGAACCTCGGCGGGGTCCGCAACATGCGTCGGCTTCCAGATGCGGTCATCATCATCGACCCGCGGCGCGAGAAGAGCGCCTTGCGCGAAGCCAACTCCGTCGGCATTCCAGTCATCGCGTTTATGGATACGGACTCGGACCCGGACATGGTCGACATCGTAATTCCGGGGAACGACGACGCGATGCGGTCGGTGCAGCTCATCTGCTCGAAGCTGATGGACGCTCTGATCGAGGGCCGATCCAGAGCCACCACGTCGGCCGACGGGGCGGATGTGGAAGCCGCCGAACCGTTCGGCGTCGAGCCGATCGCGCCCCCGTCGGCGCCGCCGGGATTCGGAAGCACCGAAGCGCCGATGACCGCCCAGGAGGGCGAGCCGCAACCCGAGGCGCGCGCCTGAACAAATATGCAGCCCGCGAACCGATGTTGACCCAAGACTTGGAGAGGAATCATGGCAGAAATCACCGCTGAACGCGTGAAGACGTTGCGCGAGATGACGAACCTCGGCGTCATGGAATGCAAGCAGGCGCTCCTTGAGGCGGACGGCGACCTCGACAAGGCCGTCGAGATTCTCCGCAAGAAAGGCGCCATCAAGTCAGCGAAGCGAGCTGGCCGCGAGGCCGCCGAGGGCTGCCTCCAATGCTACATCCACAACAACGGCAAGCTCGCCGCCATCGTCGAAATGCGTTGCGAAACCGATTTCGTCGCAAAGAACGAAGACTTCCGCCAGTTTGTCCGCGACATCTGCATGCAGGTCGCCGCGACTGACCCCGTCGCCGTCAGCCGCGAGGACATCCCGCCGGAGGTGCTCGAAAAAGAAAAGGCCATCTATGCCGACCACGTAAAGGGCAAACCGCCTCAGATAGCCGAAAAGATTCTCGAAGGAAAGCTCCGGGACTTCTATCAGCGCGTCTGTCTGCTCGACCAGCCCTTTGTCAAGGATGACAAGAAGACGGTTGCGCAGGTCATCACCGAGCAGGCCCACCGGTTCGGCGAGAACATCTACGTCAAGCGCTTCCAAAGGTTCGAGGTTGGGGGATAGCATCGTGGCGGCGGTGAAGCCCGCGTACCCGCGAGTCGTCATCAAGCTCAGCGGCCAAAGCATGTGCACCGATGGGGGCGAGGGCGTTGACCCCGAAGCCGTTGCCTCGGCGGCGGGCGAAATTCGCCTCGCCGCCGAAACGGGAGTCCAGTTAGCGGTCGTCATCGGCGGAGGCAACATCTGTCGCGGGCAGGAACTCGCCAACGCCGGACCTGAACGCGCCGTCTGCGACCACATGGGCATGCTCGCCACCGTCATCAATGCGCTCGCACTCCAAGACGCCCTCGAAAAACTCGGCCTCGAAGTCCGCGTCCAAACCGCGATCACGATGGCCGACGTCGCCGAACCCTACATCCGCCGCCGCTGCATCGCACACCTTGAACACGGAAAAATCTGCATCCTTGCTGCCGGCACCGGCAACCCCTTCTTCTCGACCGATACTGCCGCCGTGCTACGTGCCCGTGAAATCAACGCCGCCATCCTGATGAAGGCCACAAAGGTTGACGGCGTTTACGACGCCGACCCGATGCAGCACCCCGACGCCAAGCTCTTCCAACGCCTGACTGCAAGGGAGGCACTCGACCGGAACCTCCGCGTGATGGACCTCACCGCGCTCACAATGGCCATCGAGGGCCGCCTCCCCATCCTTGTCTTCAACCTCCGCCACCATGGAAACATCCGCCGAGCCGTCCTCGGCGAACCCATTGGAACCCTTATCTCCTGACACCAGACAGGAGGAAAACCGATGCCCTACGACGATATCCTGATGGAAGCGGAAGAGAAGATGGAAAAGTCCTGCTCGGTCCTGCGCGAGGAATACAAGAAGGTGCGGAGCGGCCGAGCAACCCCGGGTCTCATCGAAAACGTGAAGATCGATTACTACGGAACCCCGACGCCGCTGCGACAGATTGCCGCCATCGCGGCGCCCGAACCACGCCTCCTCGTCGTTCGACCCTTCGACCCATCGTCCATCCGCGACATTGAAAAGGGCCTCCTTGCGTCCGACATAGGCCTGACGCCCACGAGCGACGGCAAGCTCATCCGGTTGACTGTTCCTCCGCTCAGTGAAGAACGCCGCCTCCAGCTTGTCGCTCAGACCAAGCACATGGCCGAAGATGCGAAAGTCGCCATCCGCAACATTCGCCGCGACGCCATCCGCAAAGCCGAAAAGGAAGAAGAGAACGGCGAAATGACCGAAGATGACCTCGAACGCTTCAAGAAAGACATCCAGGACATCACCGACGAATACACCGCCAAGATTGTCGATCTCCACAAGGCCAAGTCCGAGGAACTTATGCAGGTTTGAGGAACGCGGTTATGGGTTCCCGTTCCCGGCCGCTGCGTGGTCAGTTGTGGGTTGTGTGTTTCGTGGGTTCTGTGTACACTTGTCTAAGTGCGGGCGAGGCCCATCGGACTTGACTGCCTCGGATTTCGTGCTTTCATGTTGGCGCTTGGGTATTTGGAGCTTCTCCTGGTTATGGGGGCTTAGCTCAGCTGGCAGAGCAACGGCTTTTTAAGCCGTAGGTCGCAGGTTCGATCCCTGCAGCCCTCACCACTCGTTCCGCTGAATGCAGCACACTTCGCCCCTCCTTCTGCAAAAGATGCCGCCCCCTCACGGAAGCGGACCCTCAGTAGCGAGACCCGTTGCTCTTCGGGAAAAGGCGCCGGTTCGCTGAACCGGCAGGAGTGTGGCACACAACCTCAAGAGCCGCGATTCATCGCGAACGGACACGGTTGAACACTGATATGACCCCTGGAACCGACGGCCCGGCACACGCCGTCCTCATCCGTGTTCATCTGGGTCCATCCGTCGTGAATCAAAAGAATCGCGATGCGACACAGGTCGGTCAGCGGACAATGTGTGCTCGACTGCTGCCGACCAGGGTTCCATTCACAAACCAATCCACGGTCCAGACACCGGAGCCGCCGGTGCGAATCAGCTCACGGGCGGAGTAGGAGCGACGATAGACCGTATCCTGCTCCTCTTGGATGCCCTCCCCTTCACCGCGAATGGTCCCGTCGGGCGCGCGAAGCTGCCAGCCAATCCGCGTCCCCGGCGGCTGGACGATGTGCGCCACAAAGGTCACGTCCTCGCTGGAGCGATACATGAATGCCCCGCGGCCTTCGAACTCGTTCGGCTCGATGCGCTGGTTCATGTTCCGGTCAACCCAGCGGTTGCACGTAAAGAACCGCGGGTCTTGTGAGACACAGCCGGCGGCAACAAGAAACGCCGCAGCCAACACGACCTTCCTGAAAGCAGTCATTATCCGATTCCTCTCCAGAACATCTCCGGACGCAAAACACGTCAAATCACTATATCTCCCAGAGTCGCAGGGTGTCAAGTACACCCCCTCGCGTTTTGACTTCCCATAGCCAGAGCGGTATAGTGTTCGGCGAGGTGAACCGACTGGAGAACCAAAGGCGAAAACTTTGCTCTAACGGCAAACTTTTTTTGCCGGGTTTCGTTTTTATCTTTTGGATAAGAAGGCCATGAGCAAATCCGACACGGAACTCATGCTGGAGTTCAAGCTCACTGGCCGTGAGGAACCCTTCAATGAGCTCATTGGGCGCTACAAGATGCCACTCTTGAACTTCTTCTACCGGCTGACATGGGACCGACAAATCTCTGAGGATTGCTGCCAGGAGGTCTTTTGTCGGATCTTCCGCGCCCGCAGGAGCTACGAGCCGACGGCGAGCTTCGCGACGTATCTCTATCGGATTGGGCGCAACCTCTGGATCGACCGGTATCGGTCGCTGCGGAGCACGCCGAAATCCGTCTCGCTCGATACGGAGGTCGGAGAGGATGGGCATCCGCTCGGGGCGCTTGTCGCTGCCGAGAATACCGATCCCTCGCATGGCACGGAAGTCGAGGACGAAATGACTCGGGTGCGGCGAGCGCTCGACCGTCTCGCACCAGAGCTCAAAGAGACGTTGATACTCGTGAAATATCAGGGATTGAAGTATGCGGAGGCCGCGGAGGCATTGGGCGTGCCGATCGGGACTGTAAGATCGCGCATTCACGCGGCACTGGAGCAACTGCGGTCGGCCTTGAGCGACACTCCCGGCCACGCGACAACGGGACACGACGACGATGAGTGAAAGACCAAGCAAATGCGACGAAGCACGAGTTTTCCTGGCAGACCGTGCCGTTGGGCAGGCGGATGACGTCGGCTCGGAACCGATCCGTCGGCATCTTGAGGCATGTGCGACCTGCCGGGTCTATGCTTCGGAACTGGCGGGGACGGTTCGGCGGCTCGACGCCGCCCCAGCAATCTGCCCGTCCGATGAATTCGACCACAAACTCCGTCTCCAACTGAAGAAGGAGCGGCGGCTGGAGCAGTCGTCGCGAGCAGCGTCCTTTATTGCGGTGGCCGCTCTGCTGCGTCGGCTGCGGCAATTTGAGCTAGGGGCAGCGGTATATCCGCTTGTGGCGCTGTCGGTTGCCTACGTGCTATGGACGATGTTCACGCGGGAGCCGCAGCTTCGGCTGGCAACCAGTCCCTACCCCGGCCGCCCCGGGGTTCTGCGACTCTGGGAGGCGGCGGACCGAGCGGAGACGCAACGGGCATTGGCACAAATGGAGGCGCTCGCCACCAATGACATGGCTTGGGTGTCGGAAACGGCAGAGAATCCATACCAACCCGAGGCCGCGCCGGAACCGCCCGTGCTGACCCGCTACGTAACACTTCCCGAAATGGGTCGTGAGACGCCGTCGGAGCCGCCCGAGGTTTCGCCGGATTGGGAGCAACTCGCGAACCTGCCCGACCCGCCCATCGTGCCGCTTCCCGCAAAGGTGGTGGAAGGCCCGAGCGGATACGCCCTGTCGCAGGCGCGATTTGCGACTATCCGCAACGCGAATCCGCTCCTGAGCGGGGCGATATCTCGAGGGATACTCTGGCTATGCCGCAATCAGTCCCCCGAGGGGTTCTGGCAGGCGAATGAAACGGGGCCTACGGACTATTCGCGGACTGAGGTGACGGCCGCCGCCGCCCTGGCCCT